>JAXDMK010000042.1:0-53737 GCA_034666105.1 Actinomycetota bacterium
TCGGGGGCGAAGAAGTCGTACTGGGGCAGCGAGAGTCCGATCTCCACCGCGTCAGTCTGGCTTGCTGTGCGAGCGTGGGACGGTGCTCGAGTGCGTGGTGAACGTGTCCGAGGGCCGGGACGGGGCCGTGCTCTCGGCCATCGCCGCGGCCGGTGGGCGGTGCCTGCTCGACCTGCACTCCGACGCCCACCACCACCGCGCGGTGCTGACCCTGGCGGGGGACGGGGTGGAGGACGCGGCCCGGGCGGTGACGGCGGCGGCGGTGGCCCGGCTCGACCTGCGGACCCACCAGGGGGTGCATCCCCGGCTGGGGGTGGTCGACGTGGTGCCCTTCGTCCCCCTGGCCGGCTCCGGGCTGGACGAGGCGCTCGCGGCCCGCGACCGGTTCCTGGCCTGGGCCGCGGCCGAGCTCGACCTGCCCGGGTTCGCCTACGGACCGGAGCGGTCACTTCCCGAGGTGCGCCGGACGGCGTTCGCGGGGCTGGCGCCGACGGCCGGCCCACCGGTTCCCCACGCCACCGCGGGCGCGGTGTGCGTCGGGGCCCGACCGGTGCTGGTGGCCTACAACGTGTGGCTGGCCGGCGCCACCGGGGTCGACGAGGCCCGAGGGGTGGCGGCGGCGGTGCGCCGGCCGGGCCTGGTGCGGGCGCTGGGCCTCGATGTGGGCGGTCGGGCCCAGGTGTCGATGAACCTGGTCGAGCCGCTGAAGGTGGGTCCGGCGGACGCGTTCGACGCGGTGGGGGCCCTCGTGGCGGTCGACGGGGCCGAGCTGGTGGGGCTCGTGCCGGCGGCGGTGCTCGACGCGGTGCCTCGCCGCCGGTGGGCCGAGCTCGACCTCGGGCCGTCACGGACCATCGAGGGCCGCCTGGCCGCGGCCCGGTGAGGCAGGGGGCGGACAAGCCGGACCCTGGTGACGCCGGACGCGGTCGTGGGTGCGTCCGGCGCCGCCAGAGACCGGGATCAGGCCGAGGCCGCTGCCTCTCGGCTGGCGATGGTGCGCTCCCGGCGGATGCGGCGTCGCTCCCGCTCGCTGAGGCCGCCCCAGATGCCGAACTTCTCGCCGTTGACCAGGGCGTACTCGAGGCAGTCCGAGCGCACGACGCAGCCTCGGCACACCGCCTTGGCCTCCCTGGTCGATGCCCCCCGCTCCGGGAAGAACAGGTCGGGGTCGACCCCCAGGCAGTTCGCCTGCCACTGCCAGGTGCGGTCCCCGAAATCGAACCTGTGCCCTCGTCGTTGCTCCACCGGCGCTCCCCTCACGGTCTGTGCTGGCGCCCACCCTTTGACGTGCTTGTAATTACACCGATGTCATCTTGCTCCAAACCTGCGGGGTGGCGCAAGTGCGGAAGGGGGACAATCCGCGCATGAGGCTCGAAGGGGTGCTAGGGGACATCACCGCCGAGGAGATCGACGCCATCGTCAACGCCGCCAACTCGTCGTTGCTCGGTGGGGGCGGGGTCGACGGAGCCATCCACCGGGCCGCCGGTCCCGAGCTGGTCGCCGCCTGCCGGCTCCTCGGAGGCTGCCGCACGGGCGACGCCAAGGCCACCCCCGGCTTCCGCCTGCCCGCCCGCTGGGTCATCCACACCGTCGGCCCCGTATGGCGGGGCGGGACGCAAGGCGAGCCGGAACTGCTGGCGTCGTGCTACCGGCGGTCGCTGGAGGTGGCCGACGAGCTGGGCGCCCGCTCGGTGGCCTTCCCCGCCATCTCCACCGGGATCTACGGCTACCCGCCCTCCGAAGCCGCCACCATCGCCGTCGCGACCCTCCGCACCGCGGCCGCCACCACCAGGGTCGAGCTGGTCCGGCTGGTCGCCTTCAACCAGGCGACGCTCGACCTCTACGAGGAGCGCCTCTCATCCAACCGGTGACGCGGAGCGCCCTCTACGGGCGGTAACCGTCACCAGTTCGAGGGGTGGGGCGGCCGCGCCGGGCCCGTTTCTGGTCGAGAAAGTCGACGAGGACGTAGCTGCCCAGGTTCTCGGGGGTGGTGAAGAAGATGCGACCCCGGTTGAGCTTGGCCATGCGCTCGACGAACGCCTGGAGGTCGGGGGTGGCGTCGAGCATGAACGTGTTGATGCGGATGTTCTCGGCTGTACACCGGGCCACCTCGGCCAGCGTCGCCCGCAGGGTCTCCGGCGCCGGCGGGTAGGAGAAGAAGGGGATCCCGGACGGGAGGATGTGGGCCGTCGGCTCCCCGTCGGTGATCATCATCACCTGGCGGGTGCCGGGCTGGCGGGAGAGCATCTGGCGGGCCAGCAGCAGGGCGTGCTGGATGTTGGTGCCGAAGTTGAAGTCCCACGACACCCGGGGCAGCTCGGCCGGGCGCAGGGTGCGGGCGACCTCCCCGAACACCACCAGGCCCAGGAAGTCCCGTGGGTACTGGGTCGAGATCAGCGAGTGGAGGGCGATGGCGACCTTCTTGGCGGCCAGGAAGTTGTCCTTCATCGGCATCGACAGCGACAGGTCGAGGAGGAGGACCGTGCTCGACCGGGTCAGCGTCTCCGTACGCTCCACCTCGAAGTCGTCCGGCTCCAGGCGGACGGGCGTGCCCGTGCCGGCCCGGGTGACGGCATTGCGCAAGGTGCGCTGGATGTCGAGGTTGAAGGGGTCGCCCCACTCGTAGGGCTTGGTCGAGTAGCTCCGCTCGTGGCCGGGACCCTCCCGCTCCAGGGCATGGCGGCCGACCCGGTCCTTCTCCAGCCCCTGGAACAGGTCGCCCAGGGCGTTGCGGCCGATGGCCCGCAGGCCTCGGGGGGTGAGCTCCAGCCGGCCCTCCCGGTTCTCGATGAGGCCGGCGTCGGTGAGCATCTGGGCCAGCTCGGCCAGCCGTTCGAGGCTGCGGGCCCCGTCGTCGCCCAGCAGGTCCCGGGCGACGTCGAAGTCGACCTCGGCCAGGGCGCCGGGCGACGGGGCCGACGACAGCAGGTTCTCCAGCTGGTCGAGGTTGCCCAGGCGCTCCATGAGGTCGACGGCGCCGGCCATGCCCAGAGAGTCACGGCCCCGGGTCTGGAACCGGCGGTCCCACCCCTCCCCCGGGAAGGCGCTCTGGAGGTGCTGCTGGAGGCGGTCGACCTGCCAGCGCAGGTCCATGTCGTCGAGGAGCTGGGCCGACAGGGCCGAGAGCTGGGCCCGCTGCTCGGGCGTGAGCGAGTTGAGGAACGCCTGCATGGCGGCCATGCGCCGGGCCATCGACTCCAGCAGCTCGTCGAGGGTCTGGGGGTTCTCGGGGAACAGGTCGCCGTACTGGGCCATGAAGCCCTCGAAGTCGGGCTCCTCGCCCCGGGCGCGCTCGTCGAGCATCGTGTTCAACGCCGAGAGCATGTCCTTGAACCGGGCCATCTCCTCCGGCGTGGTGCTCTCCATGGCCCCCGCCATCTGCTGGAACTGGCTGTCGAGCAGCTGCTGGCGCAGGTCGTCCATCAGCTCCTGGAACGCCTGGGCCGCCGCCGGTGACACGAAGTCGTACGCCTCCAGCGCCTTGACCTGGCCGGCGAGGTCCGGCGGGAGCAGGTCGAGCTCCATGCGCCGCTCGGCCATGGCCTGGCCGGTTATGTCCTGACGACGGGCGTCGCCCGACTCCTGGGCCTGGCGGTCGAGGTCGTCGATGGCGGCCCGCTCCGTCTCCACCACGTCCCGCAGGGCCCGGGCGATGTCGTCGTAGACGCCGCCCAGGTCGTGCTTGGCCAGCTCCTCCTTCCGCCGCTGGCGGAGGCGCTCGATCAGCTCCCGGAGCCCGGCCAGGCGGTTGCCGTCGGCGTCGCGCACCCCGTCCTGGAGCAGCCGGCGCAGGGCGGCGTCGAGCTCGCCGTGGTAGAGGAGGTCGTCGGTGAGCTCGGCCAGCAGGTCGTCGGCATCAAGCTCGAATCCCTTCTGGGTGCCGTCCCACCGGGAGTAGCGGAACGAGCCGGGCACCTATCGACCCCGGTAGGCCGCCCGCGCCCCGGCCGCGTCCTTGTTGAGGCGGCGGGACAGGTGCAGCCCCTCCAGCACCAGCTCCACCGCGCTGGCCATCGCCCCCGGCGATTCCGACCCTGCCAGGGGCATGGCCGCCGCCCGCAGCGCCGGCAACTGGGCCAACGCCTCCAGGTAGGTGGCGGACGGGACGTCGTCGCCGGTGTGGAAGATCTTCCCCCCGTCGAACTCGGCCAGCAGCGGCCGGTGGCTCTCGGCCGGGACGTGGGCCTTGAACACCGACAGCACCGCCGCCTTCACCAGCCGGTCGAGCACCTCGCCGTCGCCGCCCTCGTCGAGCGTCTCCACCTCGACCTTGCCCGCGGTCGACGCCGGCACCGCTTGCAGGTCGCTCACCCGGGGCACCGCCTCCGGTTCGCCCAGGCGCAGGGCGCGGCGGGCGGCGTTGGCCACGACGGTCTCGTAGTTGGCGATGGTGAGGCGCACGGACACGCCCGAGCGTTGGTTGACGTGGGGGCTGCGGCGGGCGCCGTGGCTGATGGCGGCCACGATCTCGGCCATGTGACCGGGCATCTCCACCCGGACACCCTCGACGTCGAGCGGCCGGGCCTCCTGGGCCACGACCGCCAGCTCGGTAACGGTGTCGAGGGGGTAGTGGGTGCGGATCTGGGACCCGAAGCGGTCCTTGAGCGGCGTGATGATGCGACCCCGGTTGGTGTAGTCCTCGGGGTTGGCCGAGGCGACGAGGAGGACGTCGAGGGGCAGGCGGATGCGGTAGCCGCGAACCTGGACATCGCGCTCCTCCAAGACGTTGAGCAGCCCTACCTGGATGCGCTCGGCCAGGTCGGGTAGCTCGTTGATGGCGAAGATGCCCCGGTTGGTGCGGGGGACGAGGCCGTAGTGGAGGGTGAGCTCGTCGGAGAGGTACCGGCCCTCGGCCACCTTGATGGGGTCGACCTCGCCGATGAGGTCGGCGATCGAGGTGTCGGGCGTGGCCAGCTTCTCGCCGAAGCGGTCGGAGCGGTGGACCCAGGCGACGGGTGTGTCGTCGCCCCCCTCGGCCACCAGTTCCCGGGCGTACCGGGACACGGGGGCGTAGGGGTCGTCGTTGATCTCGGAGCCGGCGACGATCGGCATCCACTCGTCGAGCAGGTCGGTGAGGGACCGGATGATGCGGGTCTTGGCCTGTCCCCGCTCGCCCAGGAAGACGATGTCGTGCCCCGCCAGCAGGGCGTTCTCCAGTTGAGGAAGGACGGTGTCGTCGAAGCCGAGAACGCCGGGGATGAGGCGCTCGCCGGCCGCGATGCGGCGGGCGGCGTTGGCCCGGACCTCGTCCTTGACGGTGCGGGACTTCCATCCCGACTGGCGGAGCAGGCCCAGGGTGGGTGGGCGAGTGGGCATCGCCGGTCCAACGTAACCTTCCCGCCGTGCGACGGGGATTCATCTACGTGCTGACGCTGCTCACCGGGACCGCCCTGGCCGTCACCGCAGCCCGGTACGTGGCCACCAGGGGCGACGACGCCGCCCCCGCCGACACCCGGGTGCCGGTCACCCGCATCGTCCCCGCCGCCGGGCAGTCGTTCGTCACCGGCGAGATCGACTTCCTGTCGGCCGACGACACCCAGACCACGCCGATCCCGGTCCCCTTCACCCTCACCGCCGTCGACCGGGGCACGGGCAAGGGCACGATCGAGAACGCCCTCGTCGACGGCAAGCGCACCACCATCTTCTGGGGCGGAGGCACGCCCCTGCCCCTGAGCGGCACCGGCGGGGTGGACGTGACGGGAGCGGTGGTGGAGGTCGACCCGGCCGGCCTCACCTGGACCATCGCCGGCGGCCGCAAGCTGGTTCCCGGCAGCTATTTCGCCGGCGCCCCGGTGGCGGTCGGATCCACCGGCCTGGGTGTGCCCCGGGACTCGGTGTCCTTCACCGCCGACGACCGCACCGTCCTCAACACGAGCGGGGGGGTGGTGATCGAGCTCGAGCCCCAACCGCTGGAGGTCACCGGCCCGGGCCGGGTGTCGGCCAAGGGCAAGCTCACCGTTACCGACACGTCCGGTACCCGCACCGCCACCTCGATCGACTTCGCCACCGGGCCCTACAAGGTCATCGTCACCCCCCAGGGCGCCAAGCTCGTCCTGGACGCGACCCTCCAGGGCCCGCTGACGGCAACGTAGCTCGACACGCCTAGTAACTGAGGATCTCGACGAAGGCGATCGTCTTGGGCTCCCCCGGCCAGACGAGGTACACAACCTCGGCCCGAGCCCTCTCCACGTCGTATGACCACGTGTCGAACTTCCCGGGGACCGCGCTGGCATCAGATGTGGGTCCATCCTCGATCAGGTCGAGCACCCAGTCGAAGAGTTGGAGACACTGCGCCCGCGACGGTCGGAAGACGCGCATCCAGTCCTCACGTTGGGCGTCCCACAGCACCCGCCAGACCGGATACACCCCGGAGAACGATTATTGCGAGGAGGCGGTTTCACCGGCGAGTCCCCTGCGGACCGCCTCGACTTTCCGGTGAAACTCGGGGTCCTGGATTCGGAGGGCGATGGTGCGCTCGAGGCGCTCACGCGCCGCTGCCGACATCGGGGGCCGGCGCGACCCCCGGGTGGCATCGCTGCCGTCCCGTCCGGCCGGCTGACTGACGCCTTCTCGGTCGGTCGACCGGCGGCCTTGGTCTTCGCTCATGCTTCTCCTGCCGGTCGTCGAGCTCTGATCCCAGGATAGGTGTCAGCAAAGCGCGTTACAGCACCTTTTAGCGCTTTTAAGCACCTTCAAGCGGAGGTTAGAACGGACCTTGCCACCGCAGGTGGGAGGATCGCGGCCGTGGAGATCCGCCGGCACAGCTTCGACGCGGTGATCGTCGGGGCCGGGGGGGCGGGGCTGCGGGCGGCCATCGAGACGGTCGGGAAGTGCCGGACGGCGGTGCTCACCAAGCTCTATCCCACCCGCTCCCACACCGGCGCGGCCCAGGGGGGGATGTGCGCGGCCCTGGCCAACGTGGAGGAGGACTCGTGGGAGTGGCACGCCTTCGACACGGTCAAGGGCGGTGACTACCTGGTCGACCAGCCCGCGGCCGAGATCATGTGCCGGGAGGCCATCGACGCCGTCATCGAGCTGGAGCACTTCGGCCTGCCCTTCAACCGCACCGAGAAGGGCCTGATCGACCAGCGCCGGTTCGGCGGCCACACCCGCAACCACGGCGAGGCGCCCGTGCGCCGGGCCTGCTTCGCCGCCGACCGCACCGGCCACATGATCCTGCAGACCCTCTACCAGCAGTGTGTGGCCCGGGGTGTGGTGTTCTTCAACGAGTTCCAGGTCCTCGACGTGGCCTTCGTGGGCGACGACCCCCGCCGAGGCGTGGCCGGCGTGGTCGCCTACGAGCAGGCGACGGGCGACCTCCACGTCTTCTCCTGCCGGGCCGCCCTGTTCGCCACCGGGGGCTTCGGGCGGATGTTCAAGGTCTCGTCCAACGCCCACACCCTCACCGGCGACGGACCCGGCCTCCTCTTCCGCCGGGGCGTGCCCCTGCAGGTCATGGAGTTCTTCCAGTTCCACCCCACCGGCATCTACAAGCTCGGCATCCTCCTGTCGGAGGCGGCCCGGGGCGAGGGCGGCGTGCTCCGCAACGCCGAGGGCGAGCGGTTCATGGAGCGCTACGCCCCCACCGTCAAGGACCTGGCCCCGAGGGACATGGTCAGCCGGGCCATGCTCACCGAGATCCGTCAGGGACGGGGGATCGGGCCGGCGAAGGACTTTCTCCACCTCGACCTCACCCATCTCCCGCCCGAGCAGATCGACGAGAAGCTCCCCGACATCACCGAGTTCGTCCGCACCTACCTCGGCATCGAGCCCAAGACCGCCCTCATCCCCATCCAGCCCACCGCCCACTACGCCATGGGCGGCATCCCCACCAACGTCCAGGCCGAGGTCATCCTCGACGCCGACGGCACCGTCGCCCCCGGCCTCTACGCCGCCGGCGAGTGCGCCTGCGTATCGGTGCATGGGGCCAACCGGCTGGGAACCAACTCCCTGCTCGACATCGTCGTCTTCGGACGGCGGGGCGGGGCGGCCATGGCCGCGTTCGTGCAGGCCGGAGGGGCGGCCGAGGTCGCCGAGGTCGCCAAGGGGGTGGAGGACGTGACGGTGGTGTCCATCGAGGGGCTCACGTCGACATCGGCGAAAGGCACCGAGAACGTGGCCGACATCCGCACCGAGCTGCAGGCGGAGATGACCGACAAGGCGTCGGTCTTCCGCACCGACGAGCTGCTGCGCCAGGCCGGCGCCACCGTGGGCCGGCTGCGGGAGCGGTACCGCTCGGCCCGCATCGACGACAAGGGCAAGGTCTTCAACTTCGACCTCACCGAGGCCCTGGAACTGGGCTACCTCCTCGACCTGGCCGACGCCCTGGTCAGCGCCGCCCTGGCCCGCACCGAGAGCCGGGGCGCCCACTTCCGGGACGACTTCCCCAAACGGGACGACGTCGACTGGCGCCGCCACAGCCTCACCCACCGCGACCCGGCCAGCGGTGCCGTCCGCCTCGACTACAAACCGGTGGTGGGCGGTTCCTACCTCCCGATGGAACGGAAGTACTAGGTGGAGGTCAAGCTCCGGATCAAGCGGTTCAACCCCGAGGTCGACAGGCGGCCCCACTGGGAGACCTACACCGTCAACGTCGACGAGTCCGACCGGGTCCTCGACGCCCTCCACCAGGTCAGATGGCACCAGGACGGCACCCTGAGCTTCCGCCGGTCGTGCGCCCACGGGGTGTGCGGGTCGGATGCCATGGTCATTAACGGCAAGAACCGGCTGGCGTGCGTGCTCCTGGTGCGCGACGTCGGCTCCGAGATCACCATCGAGCCCATCCGGGGCCTGCCCGTGGTCAAGGACCTCGTCGTCGACATGGAGCCGTTCTTCGAGGGCTACCGGTCGGTCCTGCCGGTGTTGATCGCCCACGACGAGCCCGGGGCGCGGGAGCGCGTCCAGTCCCCCGGGGAGCGGGCCCGTTTCGACGACACCACCAAGTGCATCCTGTGCGCGGCCTGCACCACGTCGTGCCCCGTCTACTGGGCCAACGACACCTACGTGGGGCCGGCGGCGATCGTCAACGCCCACCGCTTCATCTTCGACTCCCGCGACGACGCGGCCGGGGAGCGCCTCGATATCCTCACCGAGCGCACCGGCGTGTGGGGCTGCCGCACCGCCTTCAACTGCACGGATGCCTGCCCCCGAGGCATTAAGGTCACCCAGGCCATCCAGGAGGTCAAGCGGGCCGCCCTCGAAACGGATGGTTGAGCTTGCGCCTGTACCCCCGCTAAAAATGCTCTAAACCAGATTTCTTCAAGAAATCTGAAGGATTGGCGCCTCCCGCGCCGAAAATGGTCCCTAAGGGGGGAACGGGCTGGGCCGGCTGACCACGATCCGCGTGGCACCGAGGGTCAAGGCCGGACGACGTCATGCTCACCACGCCTGCGCCGCCCAAAGCGCCTCCCGCCCCCACCCCGCCTCAGACCGCGGCCCCGACCCGGCCCAGCCGGCGCTCGTCGCAGCGGGTCCAGGCGCTCGCCACCCGCCGGCGGACCCGGGTCAACCTCTGTACCGCGGTGGTCCTGGCCAGTCTGGGGCTCATGGCGGTCCACGGGCAGCTGGGGGCGGACCAGGGGATCGGCAACGCCTTCTCGGTGGGACGCGTCGCCGCGCCGACCGCAGCCGTGGGCAAGGCGCTCGAAGCGGCCGCCAACGCGATGACCGACGAGGCCTCGGCGGCCACGCCCGCCGCGCCTGCGGTCGCGGTCAAGGCCATGCCCACCGGCAAGGGGATGTGGATCTACGAGTTCCCCCGCACCGAGGGCGGCAACATGGACGCCATCGTGGCCAAGGCCAAGGCTGCCGGGATCACCCACGTCTACCCCCGCCTGGGCTCGCACTGGGACGGCTTCAACGCCCGCCAGTACCTCGACGTCTTCCTTCCCAAGGCCCACGCCGCGGGACTGCTCGTCTTCGGGTGGGATTTCCCCCGCCTGGGCGACTCGCTCCCCTCCGACATCGAGCGGGCCCGCACGATGATCAACTACACCGCCCCCAGCGGTGACCGCCTCGACGGCTTCTCGCCCGACATCGAGACGATCAACGAGGGCAGCCACGTCTCCCCCGCCATCGCCACCGCTTACGGCAAGGCCCTGCGGGAGATCGCCGGCCCCGACTTCACCCTCATCGCCACTGTCCCCCGGCCGTCGCCCCGAAACCGGCCCGACTACCCCTACGGCGAGATCGTGGAGAGCTTCGACGCCATCGCCCCCATGATCTACTGGCTCAACCGCCAGCCCGACACCGACGTGATCGGGGCCATGGACGAACTGGCCAAGTTCGGCAAGCCCATCTTCCCGGTCGGGCAGGCGTACGACGGCAAGGCCGAGGGCGGCCGGGCCGGGGTACCGCCGCCGGAGGAGCTGCAGCGCTTCATGCGCACGGCGGTGGAGAAGGGCGCCACCGGCGTGTCGTTCTGGTCGTGGCAGGCGGCCAACGGCGCCGCCTGGGATGGCATCCGCGACGCCTTCGAGCTCCGCGGCCCCGACCAGCCCCCGGTCTAGAAACGCAGCTCTACGCCGGGGGCGGCGGGGGCGGCGTGAGGTGCTCGATCCAGCCGACCTCGGCATCGTCCAGGCGGCACAGGGCCCGGTCGAGCCGGCTGCTGCGGCCGCCAGCGCCGGGGATGGCGACGGGAGCGTGGGCGATGGGGGTCGCCCGCCGGCCTCCGACCGTGCCCGTCACCAACAACCCGTCGTCGTCGGTCACCGCGTCCACCTGGTCGGCGCCGCCGGCCCACGTCCGCGGGTCGCCCCGCCACCAGTCGCGCTCGCCCCACCGGTGGGTCCGCCAGCCGGCGCCGTCGACCTCGAGCCGCTCGGTTCCCACCAGCACCTCGCCGTGCACCGTGCACCGCTGCTCGTAGCCCGGCCCGCCGCCGCCATTACCGCCGCCGCTAGACGCCCGGGCGACATCCGCTGCCTCCCACTCCAGGTCCATCCCCAGCGGGCAGCGGTCGCCTCGCTCGCCGGCGAACGCCTCCCGGGGGTCGTCGAGGGCGACGCCGAACGCCTCGAGCCCGACCGTCCAGTGCTCCAGGGCCGTCTCGCACGTGTGGTCGGCCCACAGCCCCGACGCCCGCACCTCCAGCCCCCGCCCCCGGGGGAGAGGCACGTCGTGGTCACGCACGAGCACGAGGGGCCGATCGGGACCGACGACCGCGGCCCAGTACCAGACGACCCCGTCGCCCGGACGCAGGCCCAGGCGGACGTAACCGCCCACCGATCCGTCGGTGGCGGCGAAGTCGAAGCCGTAGGACTCCTCCCACTGCCGGCCCGGCCCGGTCGGGTGACGGCCTTCGTCGGTCCGGTCGGTCATGCACCATGATGGGTCGGATGGCACGGTTCCTGAGCGAGGAGTGGTTCGCCCTGGTCCGGGCCGCCCTTCCCGATGCCGAAGCGGGGGACCAGGGGGGCGGGGTCACCGTCCGCCACCGGGTGACCGACGGCCCCGACGGCGACGTCGACTACGTGGTCCGGGCCGGCCCCAGCCGGTTCTCGATCGAACCGGGAGCGGTGGGTCCCGTCGACATAGAGATCATCGAGACCTACGCCAGCGCCGCCGCCATCAGCCAGGGTCAACTCACCCCGGCCGCCGCCTTCGCCGCCGGCCAGCTCAAGCTGGCGGGCGACGTGGCCCTGCTGGCCGAGCGCCAGGGCGACTTCGCCGCCCTCGGCCAGCTGCTGGCGCCGGTGCGGGCGGCCACCACCTACTAGCGCCCTGACGATGGCCACCCACTACGACCTGCTGGGCCTGCCCGCCGACGCGTCCCAGGACGAGATCCGGGCCGCCTACCGGGCTCTCGCCCGCCGCCACCACCCCGACACCCAGTACGACGTCGACGCCGCCACCGCCGACCGGTCCCGCCAGACCATGGCCGCCCTCAACGCGGCCTGGGCCGTGCTCGGCGACCCGAAACGGCGGCGGGCCTACGACACCGAACTGTCGCGGCTCGAGCGGGGCCGCCCCGCTCCCGCCCGACCTATGGGCCCCACCGGCAACGGCAACCGTCCGGGATCGGACTGGATACCGCTGTCGGGATACGACGAGGACCCCGAGGACCTCGACGACGAGCCCTACGGAAACCCGCCTCCCCGCCGGCCGGCCGACTCCATGGTCATGACCCCGGTGCTGCTCGTGCTCGTCGCCGTCGGGCTCTTCTTCTTCTCCACGATGGTGCAGTCCTCCCGCCTGCGGATGCTCGCCATCCTCCTCCTGCCCATCGCCGGCGTCGGCTTCATCATGGCCCCCTTGTTCGTCATGATCCGGGGCCGGTCCCGCCCGGACTAGAGGCGGCCGGCTGGCGGCGGCCCGTCCACCACCAGGCGCCGGCGAAGGCCACCAGGGCCAGGCCGTTGATGATGGGGCCGGCGGCGCGCCCGAGCAGCAGCCAACCGACCGAGATGAGGACCGTCGCCGCCTCCAGGACGAGGAACCACGCCCGCCGCCGCTCCCGCAACACCGGGCGCAGGCGGGCCAGCACGCCCAGGGCGACCGGATAGCCGACCACCAGCAACACCACCGCCAGAGCGGTCATCGTCCTGCTCCCATCCGGTCGGGCCCGGCGATCAGCCGAGGCCTCCGCCCCGGCCCGGCGCGGGTGCCACCCGTAGGCGGCCACGTCGATCGGCGGCGAAGTAGACCCGTTCTCCCCGGCTCACCTCGGTGGGCACCGGCGATCGGCCCGCTACGCCGGTCCCGGCCGGGCCAGGGCGAGGACGTCGGCCTGGCGGGAGCGGACGGCCTCGGCCGCGGCCCGGAGGGCCTCCAACTCGCGGTCGGCGAGCGGGACCTCGACCACCTCCCGCACCCCCTCGCGCCCGAGGCGGGCGGGGACGCCCAGGTAGACGCCGGCGATGCCGTACTGACCGTCGACCCACGCCGCCACCGGCATGACCTCGCCCGAGTCCTCGGCGACCGCCCGCACCATGGCTTCCGCCGCCGCCGCCGGAGCGTAGTAGGCGGAACCGGTCACCAACAGGCCCACGATCTCGGCCCCGCCGTCCCTCGTCCGCCGCACCAGGTCGGCCACGGTGGCCTCGTCGACCAGGTCGGCCAGGGGCTGCCCGCCAACAGTGACCAGCGAGGGCACCGGCACCATGGTGTCGCCGTGGGAGCCGAGGGTGATCGCGTCCACCGTCGACGGCGACACCCCCAGGCGCTCGGCCACGAAGTGCTTGAACCGGGCCGTGTCGAGCATTCCCGCCTGGCCCATCACCCGGTGGCGGGGCAGGCCGGTGACCTCGGAGGCCAGGGCCGTCATCTCGTCGAGGGGGTTCGACACCACGATCAGCACGGTGGCGGGCGACGTCTCCACCAGCCGCAGGGCGACCTCGCCCACGATGGCGGCGTTGGTCTCCAGCAGGTCCATCCGGCTCATCCCCGGCTTCCGGGGCAGGCCGGCGGTGATCACGCACACGTCGGACCCGACCGTCTCCTCGTAGCGGTTGGTGCCCACGATCCGGGTGTCGAAGCCGGCGATCGACCGGCTCTGCATCATGTCGAGGGCCAAGCCCTGGGGCCGGCCCTCGACGATGTCGGTCATGACGACCTCGTCCGCGTACCGCCCCTCCGCCACCCGCAGGGCGAGGGTCGACCCGTAGAACCCGGCCCCCACGACGGTCACCTTCACAGGCGCTCCACGATGGCGGCGGCGAACTCGGACGTCTTGACCTCGGTGGCGCCCTCGGTGAGGCGGGCGAAGTCGTAGGTGACGATGCGGTCGGCGATGGTGGCCTCGAGGGCCCGCACCACGTCGTCGGCCGCCTCCTGCCACCCGAGGTGCTCGAGCATGAGCACGCCCGAGAGGAGAAGCGACCCCGGGTTGACCTTGTCCAGGCCCGCGTACTTGGGGGCGGTGCCGTGGGTGGCCTCGAACAGGCCGTGGCCGGTGACGTAGTTGATGTTGCCGCCGGGGGCGATGCCGATGCCGCCGACCTGGGCGGCCAGGGCGTCGGACATGTAGTCGCCGTTGAGGTTGGTGGTGGCGATCACGTCGAACTCGTCGGGCCGGGTGAGGATCTGCTGCAGGAAGATGTCGGCGATGGTGTCCTTGACCAGGATCCTGTCGCCGGGGCGACCGCCGCAGTCGTCCCAGCTCACGGCCACGTCGGCGAACTCCTCCCGCACCAGGTCGTAGCCCCACGTGCGGAAGGCGCCCTCGGTGAACTTCTGGATGTTGCCCTTGTGGACCAGGGTGACCGACTTCCGGCCCTTGTCCACCGCGTACTGGATGGCGGCCCGGATCAGGCGCTTCGACCCCGTCACCGACACCGGCTTGATGCCGATGCCCGAGTCGGGGCGGATGGTCCAGCCGAACTCGGCCTCGCAGAAGTTTATGAGGCGGGCCACCTCGGGGGTGCCCTCCTGCAACTCCATCCCCGCGTACACGTCCTCCGTGTTCTCCCGGAAGATCACCATGTCGACCTTCTCCGGGTGCTTCACCGGAGACGGCACGCCCGCCAACCAGCGCACCGGCCGCAGGCAGACGTAGAGATCGAGGATCTGGCGCAGGGCCACGTTGAGGCTGCGGATGCCGCCGCCGACGGGAGTCGTCAGCGGACCCTTGATGCCCACGAGGTGTTCGGCGAAGGCGGTGACGGTGGCGTCGGGCAACCACGACCCGGTCTCGTCGAACGCGGTCTGGCCGGCCAGAACCTCCATCCACTCGATCCGGCGGCCGCCACCCCGCTTGGCCACCGCGGCATCGAGGACGGACTGGGTGGCGGGCCAAATGTCGACGCCGATCCCGTCACCCCGGATGAAGGGGATGATGGGATCGGCGGGGACCTGAAGGGTGCCGTCGGCTGCGACTGTGATGCGTTCGGGCATAGGCGGTGAGCCTAGAGCCCGGCGCTACACGCCGATGAGGTGCCCATCAGCTGATTTGGAGGTGGCGGACTCGGGGGCGGCGAAGGACTCGTCCTTCGACGTCCGCACGGCGTGGGTGAACCCGGCGATCGACAGCAGGGCCAGGAGGGCGGCGCCGAGGTAGGCGACCGTCGCCACCTGGGCTCCCTTGACGCCGAAGACGCTGAAACCGTAAGAGGTGAGCAGCAGTCCCTTGAGGGTCTCGCCCTTGAAGAGGGTCTCCCGCTGGGCGGTCACCGTGGTCAGCTGCTTCTGCAGGTCGGCCAGGCCGGGATCGTTCGACGCCTGGGCGGCCGCGATCTGGGTCCGCAGGTCGCTCTGGGGGGTGCCCAGCTCGGAGTAGGTCATGCCGTCGGCGGTGGACTTCACGTGCAGGCCGATGAACTCGTTGGCGTAGCACTCGGCCTGCTTGCCCGTGGTCAGCTGCTGGCCGGCGTACTTGACCACGCATGCCGACTGCTTCTCCTCGTCGGTGAGGGTGGCGAGGCTCTTGAAGCTGATCTTCTGCTGGGTGAGCTGGTCCTTCACGTAGCCCTTGGCGAAGTTGGCGTTGCTGGTCATCACCATGGCCAGCACGAGCAGCAGCCCGGCAAGGGCGAGTCCGCCGGCGCTGAAGAGGACATCGAGGGTTCTGCGTCTCATTGGGTCTCCTTGGAGTCGATCCGTCGCACGACCGCCGAAGCGCGGCGTCCTGTCGATCATCCGCCCCGGTGGCCGCCTGCCGGTAGGGACCAAGGTCCCGGATGCGACGGACCAGCGACTCCCTTCCCGAGGTGGGAAGTTCAGGCGTGAGGGCTGCGGGGCTGGCGGCGCTCGGACAGGCGGGCGGCGTAGACGGCCGCCTCCGTGCGCCGGCTCATGCCCAGCTTGGCCAGCAGGTTCGAGACGTAGTTCTTCACCGTCTTCTCGGCCAGGAACAGGCGCTCGCCGATCTGGCGGTTGGTCATCCCCTCCGCGATCAGGTCGAGGATGCGGCGCTCCTGGTCGGTGAGCCCGCCGAGCTCGTCCGCCTCCGGGGGTTGCCGCAGCCGCTCCAGCACCCGGGTGGTCAACGAGGGGTCGATGAGTGACTCGCCCCGGGCGATGCGGCGTACTCCGTCGACCAGGTCGGTGCCCCTGACCTGCTTCAACACGTACCCGGCGGCTCCGGCCATGATGGCGCTGAACAGGGCCTCGTCGTCGGCGAACGAGGTCAGCATCAGGCAGGCGATACCCGGATGCTGGGACCGGATCTCCCGGCACACCTCCACGCCGTCGCCGTCGGGGAGCCGGACGTCGAGGATGGCGACGTCGGGAGTGGCCGCCGGGATGCGCCCGTAGGCCTCCTCGGCCGTCCCCGCCTCGCCCACCACCACGAGGTCGTCCTCCGCCTCCAGCAGGTCGCGCAGGCCCCGGCGCACGACCTCGTGGTCGTCGAGCAGGAACACGCGCACCGTCACCGCCGTAGTCTCGCGTGGCCCCGTCGGCGGGTCGGTCCGGGGTCCCGCCGGACCCTCGTACCCTGGGTCGTCATGTCCGAGGTGGCTGGTCCCCGCCGCCTGCGGGAATTGCTGGGCGCGGTCCTCGCCCTCGCTTCCGACCTCGACCCTCCCACCATGCTCCGGCGGATCGTGGAGGCGGCCGTCGACCTGGTCGACGCCGGCTACGGGGCCCTCGGGGTCCTCGACGACAGCGGCACCCGGCTGGCCCAGTTCATCACCGTCGGGATCGACGACGACACCCACGCGCTCATCGGGGACCTGCCCGAGGGGCACGGCATCCTCGGCCTGCTCATCCTCGACGCCAAGCCGCTGCGGCTGCCCGACCTGCGGGAGCACCCCGAAAGCTCCGGGTTCCCGCTCCACCACCCGCCCATGCGGTCGTTCCTGGGCGTGCCCGTCCGGGTGCGGGGCGAGGTCTTCGGCAACCTCTACCTCACCGAGAAGCGAAGCGCGGAGGCGTTCACCGACGTCGACGAGGAGCTGGTCGTCGGCCTGGCCGCGGCCGCCGGCGTCGCCATCGAGAACGCCCGCCTCCAACTTCGGGTGCAGGAGTTCGCCCTGGTCGAGGACCGGGAGCGCATCGCCCGCGACCTCCACGACACCGTGATCCAGCGCCTCTTCGCCACCGGCCTGTCCTTGCAGGGTACGTCCCGTCTGGTGCGGTCCGATGCCGGCGCGGCGGTGACCCGCATCGAGGCCGCGGTCGACGACCTCGATCTCACCGTCAAGCACATCCGCTCGGCGATCTTCAAGCTCGAATCGTCCCGGGCCTCGTCGGCCCGGGGCATGCGGGAGCGGGTGCTGGCCCTCGGCCGGGACGCGGCCGGCGCCCTCGGGTTCGAGCCGCGGTGCTTCTTCGACGGTCCGGTCGACAGCGCCGTCGACGACGAGCTGGCCGACGAACTGCTGGCCACCCTGCGGGAGGCGCTCACCAACGTCGCCCGTCACGCCCGGGCCACGTCCGTCCACGTGGAGGTGGTCGTCGGCGAGCACGTGGTCCTGCGGGTGATCGACGACGGGATCGGGCCGCCCGCCCCCGACGCTTCCCGGGGCCGCGGCCACGGCCACGGCTTGAGGAACATGGCGGTCCGGGCCACCCGGCGGGGAGGCACCTTCGATCTGGGCGCGGGGCCGGGGGCCACCGCCGGCTCCGTCGTGCGCTGGCAGGTCCCCCGGCCTTGAGGGGCGGAGGTCGGGCGACCGGGCGGGGGCGGTCATGACATCCGTCCCGCCCCTATGGGCTCCCGGGCGGCCACCCGCTGGCGTTCGCCGACAACCAGGACGGGGATCTCGCTGTGGCGGGCGAGCTCTTCCGCGGCACTGCCCAGGAATGCGTTGGTGAGGCCTTTGCCCCGGCTACCCACCACGATCAACCCGTACCCGCGCTCGGCCGCGAACCGGCGCAGGGCGGCCGAGGGATGCCCGTGCAGGACTTCAAGATCGGCGGCCGGCACCCGCTGCGTCAGCCGCCGGAGGCCTTCCGTCGCCCGTCGCTCGGGGGCGGTGATGTCGCCGTAGGGCACCACCGTGGCCACCGTGAGGCGACCGATGCGGTCACCGAGGAGGGCGACGGCGGCGTCCAACGCGGCCGCCGCCTCGGGCGACCCGTCCGACCCGAAGAGCACATCGACCGGCCCGGTCCCGGCCGGTGCCTCCGCGGTGGCGGCCGTGGCATGAGCCGACGCCGTCACCATCATCGGCGCCAGGCGCTCGCCGTGGCGGCCGGCGTCGACCGCCAGCACGACGCCGAAGGGGCCGAGAAGGGTTCCTGTCACCAGCCACCCGAACCCGTTGTGGCCGCGACGGCCCATGACGATCGAGAGCACGACACCGGTGGCCAGCCAGAGGACGGCGACCAATCCGAAGAGACCGAGCCCGCTGCCTACGAAGTTGTCGAACATGGCATCACCTCCGTCACCCATCCTGGGACGACCCTGGCGCCGGGGGTAGGGCCGAAGGTCCCCCGTGCGCACCCGTTGGTCCCCCACCCGCGGCCAGTGCACCGTCGGAGCCGGCGGCTGGGCCTCGTAGGCTCGGGGGAGACCCCTGGAGGACGCATGGAGACTGGCTCGAGCGAAGTGGAGGAGCTGGGCGAGAACGAGTGTCTGGCCCTGCTGGCGGCGACCGAGGTCGGGCGGGTGGGGGTGGCGGTCGACGGCCAGCCCCTCGTCTTCCCCGTGAACTACGTCTTCGACGACGGCAGCATCATCGTGCGCACCAACGTCGGCACCATGTTGAGCGCCGCCTCCTTCGGCCACGTGGCCTTCGAGATCGACGACTTTGACTCCGCCGCCCGCAGCGGTTGGAGCGTGATGGTGCAGGGGGTGGGCCACGACATCACCGACTCCCTCGACCTGAAGTCGGAGCGGCTGCAATCGCTCGAGGTCTCACCGTGGGCGCCCGGCTCGAAGCCCCGACTCCTCCGCATCGACACCACCACCGTCACCGGTCGCCGCTTCGGACCGCGCTAGACGTCGAGCCCCCGCCGGCGGGCGGCGGCGTCGACCGCGTTGCGCAGGAGCATGGCCACCGTCGTCGGACCCACCCCGCCCAGGCGGGGGGTGACCCAGCCGGCCACGTCGGCCACCGACTCGTCGACGTCGCTCACCAGGCGCTTTCCCTCCCACGAGATGCCCCCGCCGACCACCGCCGCGCCCGGCCGGACCTCGCCCGGACCGATCATGTTGGGCACGCCCGCCGCCCCCACCACGATGTCGGCCAGGCGGGTGTAGTCGGCCCAGTTCGGCACCCCGGTGTGGACGACGGTGACGGCGGCGTTGGCCCCCGGCCGCTTGAGCGACAGGAGCATGGCCAGGGGTCGCCCGAGGGTGGGGCCCCGGCCCACGATCACCACGTGCCGGCCCGCCACCGGCACCTGGTAATGGGCCAGGAGGGCCTGGATGCCGGCCGGCGTGCACGGCACCGGCCCGTCGACCCCGAGGGCGAGGCGGCCCAGGTTGGACGGGTGGAGGCCGTCGGCGTCCTTGTCGGGGTCCATGGCAGCCAGGGCGGCGTTGTAGTCGAGGCCGGCCGGGACCGGGTTCTGGATGAGGAAGGCGTCGATGGACGGGTCGTCGTTGAGCGCCTCCACCGCCGCCAGCAGCTCGGCCTGGGTGGCGGTGGCCGGGAGGTGGACGTTGACCGAGCGGATCCCGGTGGCCGCGCTGGCCTCGTGCTTCTTGCGGATGTAGCCGGCGCTGGCCGGGTCGTCGCCCACGAGGACGGTCGCCAGCCCCACCGTCACGCCCTCCCCGGCCAGGACCGCCACCCGCCGGGAGACCTCGGCCGTGACCGCGGCCACGACCGGCGCCCCGGCCATGATCACCGCCGCCACTGGTGCCCCGGCCTCAGTGCCGGAACTGGCGCTCGCCGGTGATCACCATGGCCATGCCGTGGGCGTCGGCCGCGGCCACCGCCTCCCCGTCGCGGATGCTCCCGCCCGGCTGCACCACCACGGCCACGCCCGAGGCGGCCGCCACCTCGACCCCGTCGGGGAAGGGGTAGAAACCGTCGGTGGCGCTGGCGCCGCCCTTGGCCCGGGCGCCGGCCTTGCGCAGGGCGACCTCGGCCGCGTCGACCCGGCTCTGCTGGCCGGCGCCGATGCCCACCGCCTGGCCCCCGTTCACCAGCACGACGGCGTTGGACTTGGTGTGGCCGCACAGCCTCCAGGCGATCTCGGCGTCGAGCCACTGCTCGTCGGTGGGCACCGCCTGGGAGGCCACCCGCCACGACGACCGGTCGGCCACGAACCGGTTCGGCTCCTGGACCAGGAACCCGCCGGCGAAGGCCCGCAGGTGGAGGGCCTCGGGCGTGGGCGACGGCGCCGACAGCAGCCGGGTGTTCTTGCGCTTCTTGGCCAGGCGCTCGAGCGTGCCCGGCTCGTACGACGGCGCGATGACCACGTCGGCCTGGGCCGCCTGCTCCATGACCGCCACCGTGGCCTCGTCGACGGGCCGGTTGAGGGCCACGATCCCCCCGAAGGCCGACGTGGGATCGCCCTCGAACGCCAGTTGGTAGGCGGTGGCCAGGTCGTCGGCGACGGCCGCCCCGCACGGGTTGGCGTGCTTGATGATCGCCACCGCGGGCCGGTCACCGAGATCGTGGACGAGCAGCCAGGCCGCCTCCGCGTCGCACAGGTTGAGGTACGACAGCGCCATCCCGCCGTGCTGTTCCACCCCGTCCCACCAGCCGCCCGAACCCCCGATCGGTCGGTAGCGGGCCGCCTTCTGGTGGGGGTTCTCGCCGTAGCGGAGGTCGTCGGCCTTCTCCAGGGCCAGGTGGAGGGTAGGGGGCAGGGCCTCGCCGGCGCCCCCTTCGTCGAACCAGGCGGTGATGGCGGCGTCATAGGCGGCGGTGACGGCGAACGCCTTCCGGGCCAGGCGGCGGCGGGTGTCGTCCGCCAGCGCCCCGACCGCCCGCAGCTCGTCCAGCACGCCGGCGTAGTCGGCGGGGTCGACGACCACCCCCACCGAGGCGTGGTTCTTGGCCGCGGCCCGCACCATGGTCGGTCCGCCCACGTCGATCATCTCCACCGACGGCCGTTGGCGGAAGGGGTAGAGGTTGCAGACGACGAGGTCGATGGGGGCGATGCCCCGGGCCGCGACGTCGGCCATGTGCTCGGGCTTGGTGCGGTCGGCCAGGATGCCGCCGGCGATGGCGGGGTGGAGCGTCTTCACCCGGCCCCCGAGCATCTCGGGGACGCCGGTGACTTCCGCCACCTCGGTGCAGGCGATGCCGGCGTCGGTGAGGGCGCCCGCCGTACCCCCGCTCGACACCAGTTCCCAGCCCAGCTCCGACAGGCCCCGGGCCAGCTCCAGCAGGCCCGTCTTGTCGTAGACCGAGAGCAGCGCCCTCATCGACCGCGCGCCCGTCCCGACCTCACGTCCGGGCACCGTACCAGCCCCTTTCCATCGGCCGGACCGCGTGCTCTACTACGGGCACTTATCGGGGCAAGGGGGAGCCACATGGACTTCAAGAAGTTGACCCAGGGTGAGCGGATCGTCGTCATCGCCGGGCTGATCCTGATCATCGACCTGCTCTTCCTGCCCTGGCACAAGGTCTCCACGGTCGTCTTCGGCCAGACCATCTCCGGCACCGCGTCCGCCATCGAGAGCCCCAACGGCTTCTACGGGGTGATGGCGCTGCTTCTCACCATCGTCATGGTCGGCGTGCTGATCGCCCGGCTGGCCGGCGCCAAGCTGCCCGACTTGCCCATTCCGTTGGGCCAGGGCCTCATGATCCTCGGCATCGCCATCTTCGTCCTGCTGCTCATCAAGCTCCTGGCCGAGACCGACTTCCTCGGCTTCGGCGCCTACCTGGGCATCCTCCTCGGCGCCGCCGTCGCCTTCGGCGGCTACTCCATCAACAAGGAGAGCGCAAGCCGCACGTTCTAGGCCGCCGGCGTCAGCGGCCCAGGATCTCGGCGGTGCGGCGGCCGAGCTCGGTGGGGTCGCGCACCACCGACGCCCCCGCCGCCTCCAGGGCCGCGATCTTGGCTGCGGCCCCGCCCGACGACCCCGACACGATGGCCCCGGCGTGGCCCATCTTCCGTCCCTCGGGGGCGGTCACGCCGGCCACGTAGGCCACCACGGGCGTCGACATCTCCGAGCCGATGAAGGCGGCCGCCGCCTCCTCGTCGGCCCCGCCGATCTCCCCGATGAGGATGACCGCCTCCGTCTCGGGATCGTCCTCGAACAGGCGTAGGCAGTCGATAAAGCCGGTGCCGGGGACGGGGTCGCCGCCGATGCCGATGCACGTGGTCTGGCCGATGCCCTGGCGGGTGAGCTCGTAAAGGGCCTGGTAGGTGAGGGTGCCGGAGCGGGACACCACGCCGACCGGACCGCCGCCCAGGCCGATCTCGGGAGGGATGATCCCGATGTTGCACCGGCCGGGGGTGATGACGCCGGGACAGTTGGGCCCGAGCAGGCGGGTTCCGGGGGCGTGGTGGCGCAGGTGGCTGACGATCCGGGCCTCGTCATGGAGGGGGATGCCCTCGGTGATGCAGACCACCAGGCGGATGCCGGCGTCGGCCGACTCGAGCACCGCCGCCGCCGCGAACCGGGCGGGTACGAGCACCAGGCTGGCCTCCGCCCCCGTCGCCGCCACCGCCTCGGCCACCGATTCGAACACGGGGATGCCGTCGACCTCGCTACCGCCCTTGCCCGGCGTGACACCCGCCACCACCTGGGTGCCGTAGGCCCGGTTGCGCAGCCCGTGGAACCGCCCCTGGCTCCCCGTCAGCCCCTGGACCAGCACCCGCGTCGTCTCGTCGACGAGGACGCTCACCGGGCCCCCCGCCAACTGGTGACGGTTAAGGCCCTCAGTGGGCGGTTTGTGTCACCGGTTCGGGGGGGTGACGGGGCGGTCATGGCGCCACCGCATCGGCCAGGGCGACGGCGGTGCCGGCCGCGTCGGACATGGTGGGTTCCGATCGCAGCGAGTCCGACAGGTGGCCGGCCAGGATGGCCCGGCCCTCCTCGGCGTTGGTGCCGTCGAGGCGGACGACGATGGGCGGACCGATCTCGGTCTGGGCCAGGGCCTGCAGGATGCCGTTGGCCACCTCGTCGCAGCGGGTGATCCCGCCGAAGATGTTGACCAGGATGGCGCCCACCTTGTCGTCGCTGGCGACCACGTCGAGGGCGGCGGCGATGACCTCGGCGCTGGCCCCGCCGCCCACGTCGAGGAAGTTGGCGGCCGAGCCCCCCGCCTGGCTGACGACGTCGAGGGTGGCCATCACCAGGCCGGCGCCGTTGCCGATGATCCCGACGGTGCCGTCGAGGCCGACATAGTTCAGCCCCTTGTCCCGCGCCCGCCGCTCCCGGGGATCGAGCGCCTCCGACGCCCGCCAGTCGGCCCACTCCGGGTGGCGGAAGGCGGCGTTGTCGTCGAGCGTGACCTTGGCATCGAGGGCGATCACCTCGCCGGCACCCGTCAACACCAACGGGTTGATCTCCACCAGATCGGCGTCGGCGGCCACGTAGGCCGCGTACAGCTGGGGCAGCAGGGCGGCCACGCCCGCCGCCGCCGGACCCTCCAGCCCGGCCCGGGCGGCCAGGTCGACGGCGGCCTCGTGGCTCAGGCCGTCGATCGGGTCGACGTGGATGCGGGCCACCGCCTCCGGGTCGCGATGGGCGACCTCCTCGATATCGACCCCGCCCTGGGCCGACAACAGGCCGAGGTGGAGCCGGGCCGACCGGTCGAAGGTGAAGCTGGCGTAGTACTCGGCGGCGATGTCGCAGGCGGGCTCGACCAGGACGACCTCCACCGGGTGGCCCTTGATGTCCATGCCCAGGATCGCCTGACCGGCGGCGGCGGCGGCGGCCGCGTCACCCACCACCTTGACCCCGCCCGCCTTCCCGCGGCCTCCGACCCGAACCTGGGCCTTGACCACGGCGGGGTACCCGTGGGCATCGGCCGCGGCCACCACCTCGTCGACGGTACGGGCCACGGTGCCGCTCGACGCCGGCAGTCCGGCCGCGATCAGCACCTGCTTGCCCTGGTACTCGAGCAGGTCCATCAGCCGGCGGCCTGGTGCCCGTCGGCCACGCCGGCCCCGGCGGCGGCGGCCGCCGCCGCCCTCCGCCGGTCGAGTTCGGCCCGGAGCCAGCCGGTGATGGTGGCCAGCGCGGTGCCGGGGCCGAAGAGGGCGGCGACACCGGCCGCCCGCAGCCGATCGGCGTCGGCCGGGGGGATGATCCCCCCGCCGAACACCAGGACGTCGGCCGCGCCCCGCTCGGACAGGGCCTGCAGCAGCCGGGGGAAGTGCACCAGGTGGGCGCCGGAGAGCACCGACAGACCGACGGCGTCGGCGTCTCCCCGCACCGCCAGCTCGGCCACCTGCTCCGGCGTCTGGCGCAGGCCGGCGTAGACCACGTCGAAGCCGGCCGCCCGCAGCGCCCGCACGACCACCTTGGCCCCGCGGTCGTGCCCGTCGAGGCCGGGCTTGGCCACCACGACCCGGTAGGGACGCACCATGCACGCATACTAGGAGGGTGCCCGCGCCTCTCAAGCAGGGGCGTCCCGTCGCGACGAGGACGCCGAAGGGCACCACCGTGGTGCTCACCGGCATCGCCGGAGTCCTCGGCGGCATCCTCGTCTTCGTTATCGTCGCCAACCTGGTCGGCTCCCGCGCCGACACCACCGACTCGCCTGCGGCCACGTTCGACGTGGGACCGGCCGAGTCCCGGGCCCGCACCATCGCCAAGGGCGGTCCCATCCTCTTCCAGGACCTGCTGAACAACTCCCGCGACATCTATGTCCAGCACCTGGGGGGCGACGACTGGCGGGCGTTCGAGGCCCACGCCCCCGGTGCGCCCCGCCGGTGCTTCCTCGAGTGGCGGGTCGCCACCCGGGAGTTCGTCGACGGGTGCGACGGCCGCACCTTCCCCGCCGATGGCACCGGCCTCGCCTCCTACCCGGCCCGGGTCGACGAGCGAAAGCACGTGGTCGTCGACCTGCGCACGCCGGCCACCACCACCATCCCCACCACGACCACCAGCACCGCGGCCCCCCCGACGAGCACCAGCGAGCCGGCGACCCCGTCCACCACCGTCGAGGCACCGCCCCCCGCCTGAGCCGCCACCGCACCACGGGCGCCAGGGGGGTGGCTAGCACCACTTCGTCCCCCGGAGCCTTGCCACCGGCCCCGGGTGGTGGTTTGCTCCGTCCGTGGTATCGACGCGCCGACCGAGGGTGGCGCTCCTCGCCCTCGGGCTCGCCGCCGCCCTGGTCGCCGCCGGCTGCGGCTCGTCCGGGGCCCCGCCGCCGATCACCCTCCAGGTCCTCATGACCGACGACTGGGTCACGGCCCCCTTCCTCGACGCCGTCCGCGACTTCGAGCGCGTCCACCCCGACGTCCGGGTGGTCGTCGACAAGGGTCCCATCCGCCTCCAGACCGACACCGTCCGGGCCGGCATCAGCGCCGGCTCGCCGCCCGACGTGGTGCAGGGCCACGCCTTCTCCGCCGCCAGCCAGGGCCTGGCCCAGTCGGTCGACGATCTGTGGCAGGCCCACCTGGATGCGACCGAGTTCTTCCCCGGCGCCATCGAGGACGTGACCTGGAACGGCAGCCGGTACGGGGTACCCCTCGACACCAACGCCATGGTCCTCATGTACAACGCCGACCACTTCCGCCAGGCTGGCCTTCCCGATCCCCAGCCGTCGACGTCGATGTCGATGGACGACTTCGCCCGCGCCGCCGCCGCCCTCTCCAGCCCCGACGGGTCCCGGCGGGGCTTGGCCATCCCCACCAGCGGGTGGTGGACCTACGGGTGGATCAGGGCCAACGGGGGCGAGGTGGTGCAGGCCGACGCTGACGGCAGGACGGCCATCACCCTCGACGCCCCGCCCGTGGTCAACACCCTCGGCTTCCTCGCCGGGCTCATCAACGCCAAGGAGGCCTTCCCGCCCCGGGGATCCGACTCCAACTCGGAGGACGCCTTCGCCCTCTTCGCGTCCGGCGTCGCCTCCATGCACACCAGCGGGTCGTGGGACATCGCCAGCATCAAGAAGAACGGCATCGCCATCAACTACGGGATCACCCTCATGCCCTCGGTCCTGGGCGGGGGGACGGCGATGGGCGGGAGCAGCACGTGGGTACCGGTCGGCTCACCCCATCGGGAGCTGGCCTTCGAGTTCATGACCCATCTCGCGTCCGACCGCTACGCCCTCCGCTTCGCCCAGGAGGAGGGCCGGCTCCCGGTGCGCTCGCGGGTCTTCGACGACCCGTTCTTCCAGGACCGCGACCTCAAGGTCTTCCTCGAGCAGCTCAAGACGGCCCATCCGCAGCTGTTGAGCGCCTTCCCCAGCGCATCCCACGACTACGACGTGGCCATCGAGAGCATCCTGCGGGTGAACGGGAGGGATCCGGCCACCGCCCTGGGGGAGGCGCAGGCCCACGCCCAGGCCAACCTGGAGGCGGACACCCAGAGCCTGGTGGCGCTGGCCACTCCCCCCCGGTGAAGGAGGCCGGGCCCGGGACCGCCCCTTACGGGACGGGGATCCTGCGGGCCCACACGTCGATCCTCTACAAGGTCGTCGGCGTCCTCGTGGTGACCCTGGTCGTGTCGAGCATCGTCACCGCCGTCATCGCCTCCCGGCTGACCTCCAACGCCCTCGACGACCAGACCGACGGCATCGCCGCCAGCCAGCTCAACGTGCTCAAGCAGGCCTTCGACCTCCGGGGGCTGCAGCTGGTGGCCAGCATGCGCAACCTGGCCGACACGGTGAACAACGGGGGCCTGACCGACCCGGCCAAGCGCGTCCTCCTCATCGCGGAGATGAACCAGGCGTCGGCGAACTTCGACATCGACATCATCCGCGTCCTCGACCCCCTGGGCCGCGAGCTCGACCCGCCGGTGGGCATCGGGACGCCCCTCGGTCAGTCGCTCTTCAGCAGCTCGCGGCTTTCCGTCGAGCCCGCCAGCCGGCTGTTGGAATCCAGCGACGGGCGCTACGTGCAGGCGGTGGCCGTCCCCCTGGGGGGCAGCGAGCGGCCGGTGCTGGTGGGCGCGTTCCTGTTCGACGACGCCTTCGCCTTCCACCTCCGCAACCAGATCCTCAATCACGTGGTGGTGGTGGCGTCGGGGAAGGTGGTCGGCACCACCCTGCCCCGGGATCTCACCGTGCCGCCGGGACTGTCCAACGGGGTCCTGCCCACCCGGCCGACGGTGGTGCGCGTCCAGGGCCGGGGCAGCCTGGTGGACTACGTCCGGGTGGGCCTCAACGCCGACGACCGATTGGGCGGGGCCCTGGGCGTGGTGCTCACCAATCCGGTGGCGCCGCTCCAACGGTCGCTCGACGACACCCGGCTGCTGGCCAGCGTCCTGCTGACCCTCGTCGCCCTCGGTCTGGGCTGGGTGCTCTTCCGGGCTCTGATCCGACCTCTCGTCAACCTGGCCGCCACCGCCCAGAGAGTGGCGGGGGGTGACGCCGACGCCACCTTCGTCCGCCGGGGCAACGACGAGATCGGGATGCTGGCCCGGTCGCTGGAGCACATGCGGTTGGAGCTGAAGGCCCGTCTCGACCTCATCGCCCTCCAGGCGGCCGACCTCCAGGAGAGCTCGCAGCGGATCGTCGCCGCCGAGGACGAGGAGCGCCAGCGGCTGTCCCGCGACCTGCACGACGGGATCCAGCAGCAGCTGGTGGTACTGCGCATGCAGGTGGGGATGCTCCAGGACGGCATCGGCCCCGGCGGCGACGACCCGCCCCGCGCCTACGACGCCCTCGGTGCCGAGCTCGACCGGGTCATCGAGCAGCTCCGGGAGGTCACCCACAACCTCTATCCCTCGATCCTCGTCGACCGTGGCCTCAGCGCCGCCCTCCACAGCTACGTGGGCCGGCTGCCCCTGACCACCGTCGTCTCCTGCCTGCCGGAGGACTTCCCCCGCCTGGCCCCCGAGATCGAAAGCGGGGCCTACTTCCTGCTGGGCGAGGCCGTCACCAACGCCCTCAAGCACGCCCGGGCGACGCGGATCGACATAGGCCTGCGCCTGGCCGACGGCTGGCTGGAGGTCACCGTGGCCGACGACGGCGTGGGCTTCGACCCCGACCAGAGCGGCCAGCGGGGCGGACTCCTCCACATGGAGGACCGCGTCCGCTCCTTCGGCGGTCAGCTCACCATCGCGTCCCCTCTGGGCGGCGGCACCAGGGTGGTGGCCACCTTCCCCCAGGGAGTCGTCGTCGACGCGGCCACGCCCGGCTGACCCCCCGGCCGGCCGACAGCCTCCCCTGAGCGACGTCAGTCAGACGGGATCGTGGCGAGGGCCCGGGCCAGGCCGTCGACGTCGGCGACGGTCACCGTGAGGCCGGGGTGGCGCAGGCGGCCGGTGGGCTCCAGCCCCGGCACCGGCTCCCGGAACTCGATGCAGAGGCCCCGCCGGCGGTTGCTGGCGAAGGTGAGCCCCTTGTCGGCCAGCGACAGATGGGCGGGACCGATCGTGCGCAACCGGCCGTAGGGACCCGAGGCCTGGCTGGCGACCACGTTGTCGAGCGGCGTGTCGACCGTCCAGCGTCCGAACCGGGCCCGGAACCTACCCCCGTCGACCTCCACCACCGAGTTGCCCGGGGTCACGCCGAAGGCCAGGGCGGCCAGCCGGTAGCCCGGCGAAAAGAGGAACGGAAAGTTCATCCTCGGTGATCTTCCGTGCCCGGGGGCGGGGCTGTCTAGTCGACGCTGCGTTGGAGGAAGAAGAGCACCGCCGCCACCCGGTGGTTGATGTCGAGCTCCTCGCTCAGGCCCAGCTTCCGGAAGATGGAGTTGATGTGCTTCTCGACCGCCCGCTCCGACAGGAAGAGGCCCGACGCGATGGCGGCGTTGGTGCGGCCGCTGGCCATCTGGGTGAGGACCTCGTGCTCCCGCTCGGTGAGCCCGTGCAGCCGCGACCGCGAGCGGCGCCGTTGCGCCTCCATCAGGGCGTCGACCACCTTGGGGTCGAGGATCGACCCCCCCTGGGCCACCTCCCGGATCGCCTCCGCCAGCTGCGCCGGCCGTCCGAGACGTTCCTTGAGCAGGTAGGCCAGGCTGTTGGACCCGTGCCGGAGTAGCTCGATGGCGTACTCCGGGTCGGCGTACTGCGACAGGATCACCACCCCGATGTGGGGATATTTCTCCCGCACGTGGTGGGCCGCCTCGATGCCCTCGGCCCGGTGGGTGGGCGGCATCTTGATGTCGAGGACGATCACGTCGGGTGTGGTCTCCTCGATGACGAGCATCAGCTCCTGGGGATCGCCGGCCAGGCCGACCACGTCGATCCCGGGCACCGCCGACAGCACGCTGCGCGCGCCCTCCCGCACCAGGTACTCGTCGTCGGCGATGACGACCCGATACGTCGCTTGACCCGCCACGGACGCCAGTCTGGCATCTCGGCACCCCTCGGGGGGTGCTAGCACCCCCGGCCAAGAGGCGGGCCATCACCCTTTCGGGGGATGCCCCCGATGTGAGGGAATACGGGCATGCCGGACCAGGCCGCAGTCCTCGCCAGCGCTTCCCCCCCGGCGCTGTCGGGTGGCACTGGTCCCGCTCTCGACACGGACGCCGGCGGGCGGGTGATCCCCCTCTACTCCCGCCGCCGGCGCCCGTCCCCCGAAGCGGTGGAGGCCTCCCGGGCCTGCCACCCGGCCCAGCGGTGGGCCGACGAGCGGCGCACCGCTATCCCTTCCTGAGTCAGCCCTTCTTCAGGGGGGCCCAGGCCAGGAGCAGCCGCTTCTCCCCCACGCTCGGGAACCGCACCACCGCCTCCGCCTTGTCGTCGGACCCGATGATCTCCAGCACCACGCCCTCACCCCACTTGGCGTGGACCACGTCGTCGCCCACCCGGATGCCCAGCCGCTCCGCCCCCGACGTGCGGGCCGGCGTGGGTGCGGGGCGGCTGGCGGCGTCGACCATGCGCTCCCGGTTGGCCCGGTAGCCGCCCCCGTAGTCGCCGCCCCCGCCACCCCCCCGGCGACCGTTGCGGCTGCCCTCGATCACGTCGGTGAGGTGGGCCGGGATCTCCTTGAGGAACCGGCTGGGGGGGTTGTACTGGGTGGAGCCGAACAGCATGCGGCTCCAGGCGTGGGACAGGTACAGCCGGCGCCGGGCCCGGGTGATGCCGACGTAACAGAGCCGGCGCTCCTCCTCCAGCTCGGCCGGCTCCCCCAGTGACCGCAGGTGGGGGAAGACGCCGTCCTCCAGGCCGATCATGAACACCCCGTCGAACTCCAGGCCCTTGGCCGTGTGGAGGGTCATGAGCACCACCGACGACTCGTCGGGATCGAGCTGGTCGGAGTCGGCCACCAGGCTCACGCCCTCCAGGAACTCGGAGATGCCCCCCGCCCGACCCTCCTCCTCCGCCTCCTCCTCGAAGGCGCGGGCGAAGCCGACCAGCTCGGCCAGGTTCTCCAGCCTGCCCTCGGCCTCGATGGATCGCTCCGACTCCAGCTCGGCCCGGTAGCCGGTGACCCGGAGCACCGTCTCCAGCGTCGCCGCCGGGCCCCGGCTCTCGGCCCGCAGCTCGTCGAGCAGGCCCACCAGGTCCCGGATGCCTCCGAGCGCCCGTCCCCCGACGCCCGCCTCCTCCGCCTTGGCCAGGGCGTCGACCAGGGGCCGGCCCTGGGCCGCCGCCCACGCCTCCAGGCGGGAGATGCTGGTGTCGCCCACCCCCCGCTTGGGGACGTTGATGATCCGCCGCAGCGACACCTCGTCGGTGGGGTTCACCACCGCCCGCAGGTAGGCGAGGGCGTCCTTCACCTCCCGCCGCTCGTAGAAGCGGGTGCCGCCCACCACCTTGTAGGGGATGTTGAGCCGCACCAGGTGCTCCTCCAGCACCCGGCTCTGGGCGTTGGTGCGGTAGAAGACGGCCATGTCGGACCAGCGCCACCCCTCCGACCCGTGTAGCCGCAGCATCTCCCGACCGGCCCATGCGGCCTCGTCGGCCTCGTCCTCGGCGAAGTAGCGCTGGATCAGCTCGCCCCCGATCTGCTCCGTCCACAGGGCCTTGGGCTTGCGTTCGAGGTTGTTGGCGATCACCGAGTTGGCCGCGTCGAGGATCGTCTGCGTCGACCGGTAGTTCTGCTCGAGCACGATCATGGTCGCGTCCGGGAACGAATCCTCGAACTCCAGGATGTTCCTGATGTCTGCGCCCCGGAAGCGGTACACGCTGTTGTGGACGAGGACGCCATCGGCCACGTAGGTGTGGGTCGGCTCGACCTGGAGGTCGTAGACGGGGCCGTCGTACCGCTCGACGTCGACCGTGTCGACCCGAGCCGGCGTCAAGGCGCCGTCGCGCTCGACAAGAACGTTCATGCCCACCCGGACGTGGGACAGGGGCACGAAGTCATAGATCTGGTCGCCCACCGCCGCCCGGCGGTGGATGCCGATGCCCGCCGCGTGGGCGGCCGATCGCGCCAGGGTCAGGGCCTCGAGGTAGCTCTTCCGGCTCGTCTCGAAGCGGACGGAGGCGGTCTTGGCCGGGCGGACCTGGAATCCGGCCGCGGCGAGCCGATCGGCCAGATCGAGCCGGTTGGTCGACCACTGGACCCGGTGGTACGGGAACGGCCCCCGGCGATCGGAGAACATGGTCAGGTTGAGGCACTGGCGGTTGCGCCCGTTCTGGGGCCGGTGGTGGGGGAAGTCGGGGTGCAGGTCGAGGTCGTCCATCAGCCGCTTGGCCCGGCTGGCGGTGTCGAGGCCGAGGTACAGCCGCTCGAGGAGCTCGTCGCTCATCACGAGCTCTCGGCCGAGACCGTGGAAGCAGGTGGTGGGCAGCCCGTACTCGGCGGCGTAGAACGCCTCCCAGTAGGCGGCGTCGGCCCGAGAAGCGCACGTCCGCAGGATCCAGGCCGCGTCGGCGTGCTCCTGGTTGACCCGGACCCTGAGGCCGAGATCCTCCTCGCCCGCTCGACGCGGACGCATGCTCTTGGCCAGGCCCACCCGGTAGCCCCGATCGGCTCTGTACATCAGGTAGACGAGGTAGCCGCCCGGCTCCCGGGCCCGCTGGGCGAGGACGACGTGGTGGGGCGTGCCCCGCAACTCGTTTCCACCGGCGCCGATGCGATACATCCGGCCCTCGTACCGACCACGCTTCACCACCGTCACCACCCCCGGGTCGGCGACCAGTTGGCCTCTCGTCCCCAGCACCGCGTCGCCCTCGACCACGTCTTCGATCGCCTTCGGCCCGGCGGGTGTGGAGACGACCGTGCCGGGAGGCAGGCACTGGTCGGAGTCACCCACGACGCAGATGTTGCGGTGGCGGTTGGCGAGGAGCTTGACCAGCTCGTTCTGGGCCTTGTTGGTGTCCTGGTACTCGTCGACGAGGACGTGCTTGAACCGTTCCTGGTACTGCTCCAGCACGTCGGGGGCCTTGCGCAGGAGCTCGACGGCCTTGGTGAGGAGGTCGTCGAAGTCCATGGCGTTGGCGTCGGCCAGGCGCCGTTGGTACTCCCGGTAGACCTCGGCGATGCGCCGCTCGTAGATGCTGCGGGCCCGGTCGGCGTAGGCATCGACCCCGATGAGCTCGTTCTTGGCCGCGCTGATCACGGCGTGGACGGTGCGGGGCGGGAACTTCTTGGGGTCGATGTTGAGGTCGCGGAGCACGTAGGCGGTGAGGCGCTCGGCGTCGGCCTGGTCGTAGATGGTGAACGACGACGAGTAGCCCAGGCGGGAGGCATCGCGCCGCAGGATGCGCACGCAGGCGGAGTGGAACGTGGACACCCACATCTTCTGCGCCACCGGCCCGACCAGGGTGCCCACCCGGTGCTTCATCTCGTCGGCGGCCTTGTTGGTGAAGGTGATGGCCAGGATCTCGAAGGGCGAGACGCCCTGCTCCCGGATCAGCCAGCCGACCCTCGACGTGAGCACCCGGGTCTTGCCCGAGCCCGCCCCGGCGATGATCAGCAGGGGCCCGCCGGGGTGGGTGACCGCCTCCCGCTGGACGGGATTCAGGTTGTCGAGGAGGGCGGGACGGTCCGGCATGGCCCCATCCAGGGTACCGGCCGGGTCCGACATCCACGGGTAACCGCGGCGGTTCGCCGTCCGCCCTCCGGGGGGTAGGTTCCGGCGATGCGAGCGGTGGTGTGGCACGGGAAGAACGACGTGCGGGTCGACGACGTCGGCGATCCACGGGTCGAGGAGCCCACCGACGCGATCATCCGGGTGACGGCGAGCGGCGTGTGCGGGTCCGACCTCCACCTCTACACCAAGCTGTGGCCGATGGTGGAGGAGGGCGACCTCCTCGGGCACGAGGCGGTCGGCGAGGTGATCGAGATCGGGGCCGAGGTGAGCCACATCGCGCCCGGCGACCACGTGGTGATCCCGTCCAACGTCGCCTGCGGCTGGTGCCTCCAGTGCCAGAACCGGATGTACTCGCAGTGCGAGACGGCCCAGACCACCCCCGTCCGCCTCGGGGCCCAGGCCGAGTACCTGCGGGTCCCCCAGGCCCATTTCGGCCCCGTCCCGGTACCGGACGACGGCTCCGACCTCCGCCACGTCCTGCTGTGCGACGTCCTCCCCACCGCCTGGCAGGCGGTGGAGTACGCCGACGTCAAACCGGGCGACACCGTGTCCGTCCACGGCATGGGCGCCATCGGGCAGATGGCCGCCCGCATCGCCCTCCACCGGGGCGCGGGACGGGTGATCGGCGTCGACCAGGTCCCCGAGCGGCTGGCCATGGCCGCCCGCCACGGCGTGGAGACCCTCGATTTCCGCGACGTCAAGGACGCGGCCGAGGCCATCGCCGACCTCACCCGGGGATCCCTGTGCCACGCCGCCATCGACGCGGTGGGCATGGAGGCGTCCGGGTCGCTGCGGGACTCGGTGCTGCAGGCGACCAAGGTCCAGCCCGACAAGCTGGCCGCCCTCCACAGCGCCCTCGCCGCCGTGCGCCGGGGGGGCACGCTCTCGATCGCCGGCGTCTACAAGGGCCCGTTCCCGATGTTCCCCCTGGGCGACCTGTTCGACAAGCAGATCACCCTGCGCATGGGCCAGGCCAACGTGAAGCGGTGGGTCGACGGCCTCCTCCCCCTCCTCTCCGACGCCGCCGACCCCCTCGGCCTCGACGACCTGATCACCCACCGCATGCCGTTCGAGCAGGCCCCCTACGCCTACGAGGTCTTCCAGAAGAAGATGGACGGCTGCGTCAAGGTCGTGCTGGAGCCTTAGCTCACTCCCACTCGATGGTGCCGGGGGGCTTCGACGTGATGTCGAGGGCCACCCGGTTGACGCCGGGGACCTCGGCGATGATGCGGCTCGACAGCCGTTGCAGCACGTCGGCCGGCAGTCGGGCCCAGTCCGCGGTCATGGCGTCGTCGCTGGTGACGGCCCGGATGACGATGGGGTAGGCGTAGGTGCGCTCGTCGCCCATCACCCCGACCGTGCGCACCGCGATGAGCACCGCGAAGCTCTGCCACAGGTCACGGGCGAGGCCGGCCCGCCTGATCTCCTCGACCACGATGGCGTCGGCCCGGCGCAGGATGTCGAGCCGCTCGGGGGTGACCGTGCCCACGATGCGCACGGCCAGGCCGGGGCCCGGGAACGGCTGGCGCCACACGATCTCCTCGGGCAGGCCCAGCTCCTCGCCCAGGGCCCGCACCTCGTCCTTGAACAGGTTGCGCAACGGCTCGACCAGGTCGAAGTTCATGTCGTCGGGCAGCCCGCCCACGTTGTGGTGGGACTTGATGCGGGCCGCGTCCTTGCTCCCCGACTCGATCACATCGGGGTAGAGGGTGCCCTGGACCAGGAACCGGGCGTCCTCGTAGTCGGTGGCCACCTCCTCGAAGACCCGGATGAACGTCTCCCCGATGGCCTTGCGCTTGGCCTCGGGGTCGATGACGTCGTCGAGCGCCTCCAGGAACCGGTCGGCCGCCTTGACGTGCACCAGGTCGATCTTGAACTGGCGGCGGAACGTGTCCTCCACCTGCTCCGACTCGCCCGACCGCATGAGCCCGGTATCGACGAAGACGCACGTGAGCTGGTCGCCGATGGCCTTGTGCACGAGGGCGGCGGCCACGGCCGAGTCGACCCCGCCCGACAGCCCGCACAGCACCCGCTCCTTGCCCACCTGGGCCCGGATCTTCTCCACCTGGCTCTCGATGATCGACGTCATGGTCCACCGGGGAGCGCATCCGCACACGTCGTAGAGGAAGTGCTTCAGTACCTCCTGGCCCCGGGGCGTGTGAGCCACCTCGGGGTGGAACTGCACGCCGTAGATCCGGCGCTCGGCGTCTTCCAGGGCGGCCACCGGCACCACGTCGGTGCGGGCCGTGACCGTGAAGCCGGGCGGGGCCTGGACGATCGAGTCGCCATGGCTCATCCACACGTCCTGGGTGACGGGCAGGCCGGCGAAGAGGGCGGACCCGCCGACGACTTCCAGGCCGGTGCGCCCGTACTCGGCGACGTCGGTGCGGGCCACCACGCCCCCGAGCTGCTGGGCCACCAGCTGGGCGCCGTAACAGATACCGAGGACGGGGATGCCGGCGTCGTACACGCCGGCGTCGAACGACGGTGCCCCCTCGACGTGCACCGACGCCGGCCCCCCGCTGAAGATGATGCCCGCCGGCCGGCGGGCGAGGAGATCGGCCAGGGGGATGTCGCGGGAGACGATCTCGCTGTAGACGTGGGCCTCGCGGACGCGCCGAGCGATGAGCTGGGCGTACTGCGCACCGAAATCGACGACCAGAACCGTCTCGTCCAAGGCGCCAGGTTACCTGTCGCCGATAGGTACCACGATGAGGGCCGGCGGGCGATCGAAAGGCGACCGCCGACGCGTCGCCGGGTATCAGGCCCCCATGCCGATGCCCTGCGACCGCTGCAGGCTCTTGCCCTCGGTCTTCAGGGCCGGCGCCACCATGACCTCGGCCTTCTGGAACTCCTTGACCGTCTCGTAGCCGCAGGTGGCCATCGAGGCCCGGAGCCCCCCGAAGAGGTTGAGCTTGCCGTCGTTCTCGTGGGCGGGGCCGATGAGGATCTCCTCCAGCGTGCCCCGGATGCCCACCTTCACCCGTGCCCCCCGGGGGAGCGTGGGGTGGAACGTGGCCATGCCCCAGTGGCAACCCCGGCCCGGCGCCTCGAGGGCGGCGGCCAGGGGGGAGCCGATCATCACCGCGTCGGCGCCGCAGGCGATGGCCTTGGCCACGTCGCCGCCGGTGCTCATCCCCCCGTCGGCGATCACGTGGACGTAGACGCCCGTCTCGTCGAGGTGGCGCATGCGGGCGCCGGCGGCGTCGGCGATGGCCGTGGCCTGGGGGACGCCCAGCCCGAGGACGGCCCGGGTGGTGCACGCCTGACCGGGCCCGACACCGACCAGGATGCCGACCGCCCCCGTGCGCATGAGGTGGAGGGCGGCCTGGTAGGAGGCGCACCCGCCCACGATCACCGGGATCTCCAGCTCGCGGATGAAGCGCTTGAGGTTGAGGGGCTCGACCGTTTTCGACACGTGCTCGGCCGACACGACCGTGCCCTGGATCACCAGCAGGTCGAGCTCAGCGGCCAGGATGGCGGGCGCCAACTGGGTGGTGCGCTGCGGCGTGACCGACGCCGCCGACACCACCCCCGCCTCCTTGATCTGCTGGATGCGGGCGCCAATCAGCTCGGGCTTGATGGGCTCGGCGTAGATCTCCTGCATGCGGGCGGTGGCCTTGTCGGCCGCCAGCGACGAGATCTCCTCCAGGTAGGGCTCGGGGTCCTCGTAGCGGGTCCACAGGCCTTCGAGGTTGAGGACGCCCACGCCGCCCAGACGCCCGATCTCGATGGCGCTGGCCGGGCTGATGACCCCGTCCATGGCCGCGCCCATCAGGGGCAGGCCCAGGCTGTAGGCGTCGATCTGCCAGGAGATGTCGACGTCCTCGGGATCGCGCGTGCGCCGGCTGGGCACGATGGCGATGTCGTCGAACCCGTAGGCCCGACGTCCCGATTTCCCGATCCCGATCTCGACTTCAGCCACGACGGATCACCCCCAGGTCCGAGAATACCGTCGCCCGGAGGGCTGCTCCGGCACTGGACGCGACCCGGACAGCGTCAGTAGCTCTCGAGCTCGACCGCCAGCCGGGCCTGCTCGGCCGCCGCTTCGAGCAACTCCTTCATGCCGCCGAGCTTGAGGTTGCTCATCACCCGCCCCGGCGGGGTGTCGCCCTTTTCCCACTCCATCCACGAGGAGAGGAGCTTGACGGGGTCGGGGGGGAGGCGGGCTTCCATTGAGGACGACAGTACCCCAGCCCCTGAACGCCAAGAGCCGGTGGCACCCAGGGGCACCACCGGCTCTTGCACACTCTGTCGAGCGCTGAGCTGCGACTACATCTGCAGCAGACCGCCGCCGCCCTGCTGGCCGGGGTTGATCCCGCTGCGGGGCAGGTGGGCCGTGGTCTCGTCGAAGTCCCTGGGCTTGTCGCTGATCAGGACCTCGGTGGTGAGCACCATGGCCGCGACCGACGCTGCGTTCTCCAGTGCCGAACGGGTGACCGTGACGGGGTCGATGATGCCGGCCTTCATCAGGTCCTCGAACTCGCCGGTGGCGGCGTTGAGGCCGGTGGTGCCGGTCTCCCGCTCCACCTGCTGGATGACGATGTTGCCCTCCATGCCGGCGTTGGCCGCGATCCAGTACAGCGGCGCCGCCAGCGCCTTGTAGACGATGCTGGCGCCGGTGCGCTCGTCACCTTCGAGCCCGTCGCGGACTGTGGCGACAGCCGACCGGGCCCGGACGAGGGAGGTGCCGCCGCCGGCGACGATGCCCTCCTCGATGGCCGCCTTGGTGGCCAGCACCGCGTCCTCGATGCGGTGCTTCTTCTCCTTCATCTCGACCTCGGTGGCGGCCCCGACCTTGATCAGGGAGACACCGCCGGTGAGCTTGGCCAGGCGCTCGAGGATCTTCTCGCGCTCCCAGTCGGAGTCGGACAGCTCCCGCTCGACCCGCATCTGGTCGACCCGGGTCTTGATGTCCTCCGGGCTGCCGTAACCCTCGACGATCGTGGTGAGGTTCTTGGTGATCGTCACCTTGCGGGCCCGACCGAGAAGGTCGAGGGTGAGGTTCTCCAGCTTGTAGCCCATCTCGGTCGAGATCAGCTCGCCACCGGTGAGCACGGCCAGGTCCTCGAGCTGGGCCTTGCGGCGGTCACCGAAGCTGGGCGCCTTGACGACGGCGGTGGCCAGGATGCCCCGGATCTTGTTGACGACCAGGGTGGCCAGGGCCTCGCCCTCCACGTCCTCGGCGACGATGAACAGCGGCTTGCTGGCCGCCATCACCTTCTCGAGGATGGGGAGAAGGTCGTGGACGGCGCTGATCTTCTGGTTGGCGATCAGGATGTAGGGCTCGTCGAGCACAACTTCCTGGCGCTCCTGGTCGGTGACGAAGTGGGGCGAGAGGAAGCCGCGATCGAGCTGCATGCCCTCGGCGAACTCCACCTCGACGCCGAAGGTGTTGGACTCCTCGACCGTGACCACACCGTCCTTGCCCACCTTGTCGAGGGCGTCGGCGATGATCTCGCCCACTTCGGGGTCGTTGTTGGCCGAGATGGTGGCGACCTGGGCGATCTCCGCCCGGCTCTCCACGTCCTTGGCCTGACCCTTGATGTGGGCCACGGCGGCGAGGACTGCCTTCTCGATGCCCCGCTTGAGGGCGAGGGGCTCGGCACCGGCGGTGACGTTGCGCATGCCGAACTGCACCAGCGCCTGGGCGAGGACGGTGGCGGTGGTGGTGCCGTCGCCGGCCGCGTCCTGGGTCTTGATCGCCACTTCCTTGACCAGCTGGGCGCCGACGTTCTCGAAGGTGTCCTCGAGCGGCGTGAACTCACGGGCGATCGACACGCCGTCGTTGGTGACGATGGGCACGCCGTACTTGGGTTCGAGGATCACGTTACGGCCGCGCGGGCCGAGGGTGACCTTGACCGCGTCGGCCATCTTGTTGGTACCTGCTTCGAGCGCTCGGCGGGCGTCCTCGTTGAACTTGAGAACCTTGGACATGCCCTACCTACTTCCCGACGACGGCGAGGACGTCGCGGCTGGTGAGGATCAGGACGTCTTCGCCCTCGACGGTGATCTCGGTGCCGCCGTACTTGCTGTAGACGACGATGTCGCCGGCGGCGACGTTCATGGGGATGAGCTCGCCGGAGATCTCCGAGCGACGGCCGGGGCCTACGGCCAGCACCTCACCCTGCTGCGGCTTCTCCTTGGCGGTGTCGGGGATGACGATGCCGCTGATGGTGGTTTGCTCGCCCTCGCTGGGGCGGACGACGATGCGGTCGTCAAGGGGCTTGAGGTTCATTGCTGGGTCGACCTCCGGTTAGCACTCTCTGGTATCGAGTGCTAACGATACCGGGCCGCAGGCTGCTCTTCAAACACGAGGTCGGTGATGCGGCCCGGTGTCGGGGGGCTCCGCCCCCCGACGGCCCCCCGAATCAAAGGCTTCGACCGCCTTCGGCGGGCTGATTTCTTGTTCCGACAACCCAAGGCGCCTTCGGCGCCGGGTCGTCGGTGGAACGCTTCGCGTTCCAAGGCCGGCCTCGGACTACACCAGCCTTAGATTCGGGTTGACGCCGATGTCTAGGGGGCTGGGGCCGTCTGCTTTGTAGCGCCACCAGGCGGCGGCGGCGACCATGGCCGCGTTGTCGGTGCACATCTCCCGGCTGGGGAGGAAGGCGTCGAGGCCGTCCTCCTCGCAGACGTCGAGGATGCGCTCCCGCAGGAGGGAGTTGGCGGCGACGCCGCCGCCCAGGCACAGAGTCTTGGCGCCCGTCTCTCTCGCCGCCCGCCGGGCCTTGTCGACGAGCAGCTCCACCGCCGCCTTCTGGAAGGACGCGGCCACGTCGGCGGTGGAGACCTCGGGGTGGGCCTTGACGTAGCGGATGACGGCCGTCTTCAGCCCGCTGAAGGAGAAGTCGAAGCCCTGGGGCATGGGGCGGGGCAGGGGAACCGCGTCCGGGTCGCCGACGATGGCCAGGCGGTCGATGGCCGGTCCCCCGGGGTACCCGAGGCCCAGGTAGCGGGCCACCTTGTCGAACGCCTCGCCCACCGCGTCGTCGACGGTGGTGCCGATCAGGCGGTATTTCCCGTGGTCGTCCATCGCCACCAGCATCGTGTGGCCGCCCGACACCAGCAGCACCAGCAGCGGCGGCGCGAGGGTCGGGTCCTCCAGGAAGCAGGCGTAGAGGTGGGCCTCCATGTGGTTGACGGCCACGAATGGCACCCCCCACACCAGGGCCAGAGCCTTGGCCGTGCTCACCCCCACCAGCAGGGCGCCGGCCAGGCCGGGACCGACGGTGGCCGCCACCGCGTCGAGCTGGTTGCCCTCCAGGCCGGATTCGACCAGGCAGCGGGCCACCACCGGCGTGAGCAGCTCGACGTGGGCCCGGCTGGCGATCTCGGGGACGACGCCGCCGAAGCGGGCATGGAGGTCGACCTGGCTGGAAACCACCGACGACACCACGTCGGTGCCGTCGGCGACGACGGCCGCCGCCGTCTCGTCGCACGACGTCTCGATGCCCAGGATCCGGAACTTCCCGTCGTTTCCGTTGAAGTTCGGCCCGTCGGTGGTCGGGCCGTCGGTGGTCGGGCCGTTGGTGGTCGGACCCGGGTCGGGGCTCATGGGCGCTCCCCCTCTCCGTCTGGGGCGTCGTCGAACGAGCGGCCGTCGTGGAGGAGCGTGACGCCGGGAATCCCGGCCTCGATGCGCTCCAGGCGCTTCTGGTAGTCGGCGCTGTCGACGTCGTGGGCCCACATCACCAATGCATCTTCGTTCGTCTCGACGTAGTAGTTCTTCCGGATGCCGGCCGGAGCGAAGCCGAACCGGCGGTACAGCTCCTGGGCGGCCACGTTACCCACCCGGACCTCGAGGGTGAGGCTGGACACGCCCCGGGCGATCCCCTCCCGGGTCAGGGCCATGAGCAGGCGGCTGGCCAGCTTGCGCCGGTGCCAGGCGGGGTCGACGGCCAGGGTGGTGATGTGGCCGTCGTCGCCGCTCACCATCAACCCGCCGTAGCCGACGACCACGCCGTCGACCCGGGCCACGTAGTACGCCCGGCTGTTGCGCAGGGCCAGCTCGCTCATGAAAAGGCCCAGCGACCACGGCCGGGGATAGACCTGGGCCTCGATCCTCAGCACCGAGCGCAGATGGCGCCGGCGCATGGGCACCAGGTGCACGACCAGCTCGTCGGCGCCCGACTCCGACAGGCCAGGGGCGTCGCCCTCCCGGCGCCGCGCCTGCACCATCTAGACGACCTCCCGCCCATGCCAGGATTTCTCCGTCCAGGAGATCTCGGCGTCGCTCCGGCGCAGGTAGAGGGGCTTGAGGTCGGTGGCGGGGACGAACTCTTCCCGGATCGCACGGGGATGGGCCAGCTCCACCAGCGAGGCGGCCGACGGGTAGGCCTTGACGATGTCGGAAGCGTCGAAGCGGGCCACCTCCCGCAGCACGTCCTGGTACCGGACGGCCCCGTCGCCCACCAGCACGCACTCCTCGCCCCTGGCCAACAGCTCCGACGCCAGCTCGTGGGCAGTGCCCAGCAGGTACGGCGACAGCCGCTGGGCTCCTCCCGGGACCTGGCGGTAGAAGGCGTAGAAGACCTCGCCCCGCCGGGCGTCGATGACGGCGGCGATGAGGCGACTGCTGTAGCGGACCGGGAATGCGAGCAGGTCGAGGCTCGAAACCCCCACCGTCGGCACCCGGAGGGCCTGGGCCATGGCCTTGGCCGTGGCCACGCCCACCCGCAGCCCGCTGAAGAGCCCGGGCCCGATGTCGACGGCGATGGCCGAGATCTCCGACAGCTCGACCTGGGCCTGGCGGCAGACGAACTCGATGGCGGGAGCGAGGGTCTCCACGTGGCGCCGGCCGCGGGCGGAGTGGAACTCGGCCAGCACCCCTTCGTGGCCGCCGACGGCGCAGCCCACCTGGGCGGTGGCGGTCTCGATGCCGAGGACGATCATCTAGTGATCCTCCCCCGGGACCGCCCAGGCGGCGACCGCCCGGCGGAGGGCGGCGCCCCGGGGCGGCCACCCCGGACCGACCCAGCGGATGGACAGGAACCGTTCGTCGTCGTCGTCGCCCGGCGTCATCCGCACCTCCAGGAAGTCGGCCGGGAGGGCGGGGGCCACCACGTCGCCCCACTCGATGACGGTGACACCGCCGTCGTCGAGGAGTTCGCTGATGCCCAGGTCGTGCAGCTCCTGGATGTGCTCCAGGCGGTAGACGTCGAGGTGCAGGAGCGTGAGCCGCCCGTGGTAGGGCCGGGCCAGCACGAAGGCAGGGCTGGTGACGGGCTCGGTGACGCCCAGGCCCCGGGCGAAGCCCTGGACGAAGGCGGTCTTGCCCGCGCCCAGGTCGCCCGCCAGCAGGAGGAGGTCGCCCGGCTTGGCCAGGGGCGCCAACTGGGCCGCCAGCGACCGGGTGTCGTCGACCGACGTGGTGCGGACGTCGATCACGTCGCCACCTTCACGTCGCCACCTTCACGTCGCCACCTTCACACCGCCACCTGGCGCCGACCGAGGTGCCGCTTGGCCCGGACCAGGTCGGCCCGCATCTGGGCCGCGGCCTCGCCCCCGCCCCGCAGGACCGCCGCCGGGTGGAACGTGGGGATCAGCACGCCGCCGCGGAAGGGGTAGACCCTCCCCCGCAGCCGGGTGATGCCCTCGGTGGTGCGCAGGAGCAGCTTGGTGGCGAAGTTGCCCAGGGTGATCACAACCGATGGGTCGACCAGGTCGAGCTGCTGATCGAGCCACGGGCTGCACGCCACCACCTCGTCCGGCAGCGGATCCCGGTTGCCGGGAGGCCTGCACTTCACGACGTTGGCGACGTAGAGGTCGGCTCGGGTGAGGCCCATCTCCTCGAGGATCAGGCGGTCGAGGTACTGGCCCGAGCGGCCGACGAAGGGCATCCCTTCGATGTCCTCCTGGGCGCCCGGCCCCTCGCCCACCAGGAGCAGCTCGGCGGTCGGATTGCCGACCCCGAAGACCACCTGGGTGCGGCCGTCGGCCAGGCGGCAGCGGGTGCAGGCCAGCGCCTCACGCTCGACGTCAGCGAGGCTGGGCATGATCGGAGAATGCTATCGCCCGGTCCCCGCCCGCCATGCCGTCAGCGGTGGACCCGCGGGACGCGGGCGCCGATGCCGCTCAGCACCTCGTAGGCGATGGTGCCGAGCCGTCCCGCCCACTCCCAGGCGCCGATCTCCTCGGAGCCCTGACGGCCGAGGAGCACCACCTCGTCGCCCACCGCCACCGACCGGCCACCTTCTCCACTCGGGCCGCAGTCGACCATGATCTGGTCCATGGTGACGGCGCCGGCCAGGGGACGCCGCCGGCCCCCGATGAGGACCTCGCCGCCCGCTCCGGTGAGTCGCCAGGGGACGCCGTCGGCGTACCCGACGGGGACGGTGGCCACCACCGTCGGCCGTTCGGCCCGGAACCGGAGGCCGTAGGACACCCCCTCGCCCGCTCCCACCTCCTTCACCAGGGAGACACGGGCCTTGAGCGTCAACGCCGGCCGGAGGGTCCGGGACAGGTCGGCGAGCGCGGGGCTGGGCGCCACGCCGTAGATCGTCAGGCCGCAACGGACCAGGTCGTGGCGGGCGGCCGGATGGGCGAGCAGCCCGGCCGAGTTGCAGGCGTGGGCGAGGGGGGGGTGGACACCGAGGCCGGCCAGCTCGTCGAGGACGGCCACGAAGCGGGCGATCTGCACGTCGGTGAAGGGGTCGTCGGGAGCGTCGGCCACCGCCAAATGGGTCCACACGCCCTGCAGTTCGAGCTCGGGCGTCGTTTCGACGGTGAGGGCGAGCTTCACCGCGTCGGAGGGCGCCGCGCCCACCCGGTGCATCCCGGTGTCGACCTTGACGTGGACGGGGAGCGGGGATCCGCCGGCCGCAGCCGTGGCGGCGCCGGCGGCCGCAACCGCGGCCGCGGCCGCCGCAACCCCCGCCTCGGTGTACACGGTGGGTGTGAGGCCCAGGCCGACCACGTCGGCCATGGCCCACGCCGGGGGCTCCGACAGCACGAGGACGGGGGCGCCGATCCCTGCGTCCCGCAGCTGCGCCCCCTCCTCCACCAGGGCGACAGCCAGCCACGTCGCCCCGCTCTCCAATGCGGCCCGGGCCGCCTCCACCGGACCGTGACCGTAGGCGCCGGCCTTGACCACGGCGCACAGTCGGGCGGGAGCGGCCAGAGCCGCGAGGGCGCCGACGTTGTGGCGGATGGCGGCCAGGTCGACCTCCGCCCACACCGGCCGGAGGATCACCCGGTCAGCCCTCTGAATCCCTGTCGGTGGGATCGCTGATGATGGCGCGCACGAGGTCACCCCGGGACACGATCCCTACCAGGCGCCCGTCGGACACCACCGGCAGCCGCGACAGGTCGTGCTCGTGCATCACCGTGGCCACCTGCTCGAGTGTGTCGTCGGGACCACAGGTTCGGGGGTTGGGGTCCATCACGTCGTCGACGGTGGCCCCCACCGCCTTGCGCAGGTCGGCCTCGAAATGGGCCAGGGACGACGGCAGTTCGATGTAGGCGCCCAGCACCGAGATCACGGTCGGAAAGTGGAGTCGGCTCTCCTGGACGATGAGGTCGTCGTCCTCCAGCAGGCCGAGCACGTGTCCCTCCTCGTCGACGATCGGCGCCCCGCCGAGGTTGCGGGCGGACAGGGCTCGGGCGGCACCGTCGATGGAGTCCCCCGGCTGGAAGGTCAGGACGTCGGTGGTCATCACCTGGCGGACGAGAAAGGTGCGGGCCATCAAACCTCCGGGATCATGACCTCTCCCTACCTGCGGTCGAGGACGGCAGGCAGGAGGTCGAGCAGGTCGCCGGCCACCAGGCCGTGGCGCCAGCCTAGGTGTCCGGCCCGCCCATGGACGAAGGCGGCCGCCGCCCCCGCCTGCAGCCCGTCGAGCCCCTGGGCCAGGTAGGCCCCGATCACGCCCGCCAGCACGTCGCCGGTACCGGCCGTGGCCAGCCGGTCGTCGCCCGCGGTCGTGAGCAGGACCCGCCCGACGGGGTCGGCCACGACCGTGGTCGGTCCCTTGAGTACCACCGTGGCCCGGGTGCGGGCGGCCAGGTCACGGGCCGCGGCCACCCGGTCGTCGCCCGGAGGATGGCCGGCCAGGCGCTTGTACTCCCCGTCGTGGGGCGTGAGGACGGTGGGCGCGGGTCGCGGCCGGAGGACGGCCGCGGCCTTGTCCACCGTCCCCAGGGCGTAGAGGGCGTCGGCGTCGACGATGGTGGGTATCGGCGCCGCCGACACCAGCCGGCGGACGGCCGCGGCGGTGGCGTCGGTGCGCCCCAGGCCGGGGCCCACGACCAGCGCCTTGGCCCGCCCGAGGTCGGCCAGGACATCCTCGTCCCACTGCGCGGCCGGGATGGAGCGGCCCACCACTTCGAGGAACGGACCCTGGGGGGCGACCCCCGGGATGCCCAGGCGGACCGTCCCCGCCCCGGCCCGCATGGCGGCCCGGGCGGCCAGGTGGGCCGCGCCCGTCATCCCCGACGATCCCGCCACCACCCACACCGCGGACTTCCACTTGTGGGTATTCACCGGGCGCCGGGGCACCCACCGGTCGACGTCGTCGAACTCGACCACATGGACGGTGGCGCTGGCCACGTCGAGGCCTATGTCGACCACGTCGACCGCGCCGGCCAACTCCCGTCCCGGAGGGAACACGAGCCCCGGCTTGAGGGCGGCGAAGGTGACGGTGCGGTCGGCGCGGACCGCGCCCGGCCCGGCGCCGCCGGTGAGGCCGTCGACGCCCGAGGGGATGTCGACGGCGAGGACGGGCCGGCCGCCGGGGTCGGGCGCCTGGTACGTGCCCCGGAAGCCGGTGCCGTAGGCGGCGTCGACGACCAGGTCGACCCCCCGGAGGTCGAGCCCGGCCGGACCGACGCCGCCGGCGTCGACCACCGACACCCGTACGCCCCGCCGGGCCAGGCAGCCGGCGGCGTAGCGCCCGTCGGCCCCGTTGTTCCCCTTGCCCGCCACCACCACCACCCGGCGGCCGTAGGCGCCGCCCAGCATGTCCAGGGCGGCGGCGGCCACGGCCCACCCGGCCCGGGCCACGAGCACCTCGACCGGCTCGGGCGCGTCGCGGTCGATCGCCGCCATCTCCGCCGGCGTGACGACCGGGATCACCGCGTCACCAGCTCATAGGGCGACGGCGACGGCCTGGGCGCTCCTGGACGTGTGGGTAAGCGACAGTCGCCAGCCGACGACGCCCAGCTCGGCGGCGAGGGCGGCCGCCCGTCCCGACAGCACCAGCGACGGCGCCCCCGACGGGGCCGAAACCACCTCCACCTCGTGGAACCCGAACGCGCCCAGCCCGACGCCCAGCGCCTTCATCACCGCCTCCTTGGCTGCGAACCGGGCCGCCAGCCGAGGGACGGGATCGGCCGATTGGGCCACGTGTGACCGCTCGCCGGCAGTGAACACCCGGTCGGCCACCGTCGGCCGGCGAGCCAGCACCGCCCGGAACCGGTCGACCTCGACCGCGTCGATCCCTATGCCGATCAAAACGACCCGCCCGGGCTCACTCGACGGTGACGGTCTTGGCCAGGTTGCGGGGCTGGTCGACGTCCCAGCCCCGGGCCTTGGCCACCGCGTAGGCGAACAGCTGCAGGGCGACGACGTCGACGATCGGGGAGAACAATTCCGCCCCCACCGGCACCCGGGGCACGGTCAGCACCGCGTCGGCCGCCGACGTCACCCGATCGCCGTCGTTGGCCACCACGATCACCGTCGCCCCCCGGGCCTTGACCTCCTCCACGTTCATCATGATCTTCGACTGCAGGTGGCCGCGGGTGGCCACCGCCACCACCACCGTCCCCGGCTCGATGAGGGCGATGGGGCCGTGCTTCATCTCCCCCGCGGGATAGGCCTCGGCCCGGGCGTAGGAGATCTCCTTGAGCTTGAGCGCCCCCTCCAGCGCCACCGGGTAGCCGACGCCGCGGCCGAGGAAGAAGAAGTCCCGGACGCCGGCGAACCGGGCCGCCACCCCGAAGATGTCGTCGGCCCGCCCGAGCACGTCCTCCACCAGCGCCGGCGTCCGGCACAGGCTCTCCACCAGCAGGCCCGCCTCCTCCGGGTAGAGCGTCCCCCGCAGCTCGGCCAGGCGCAGGGCGAGCAGCTCGAGGGCCACCACCTGGGCCACGTGGGTCTTGGTGGCGGCCACCCCGATCTCCAGGCCGGCCCGGGTGTAGAGCACAGCGTCGGACTCGCGGGCCATCGAGGCGTCGACCACGTTGCACACCGCCAGCACCCGGGCCTTGTTGGAGGCAGACCGGGCGTAGCGGCAGGCCTCCATGGTGTCGAGACTTTCCCCCGACTGGCTCACGCCGATCACCAGCGTCTGGGCGTCGAGGACCGGGCTGCGGTAGCGGAACTCACTGGCCACGTCGATCTCGGTGGGCAGCCGGGCCCAGTGCTCGATGGCGTACTTGGCCATCAGGCCGGCGTGGTAGCTCGTCCCGCAGCCGACGATGAAGACCTTGTCCACGGCCCGCAGCTCGTCGTCGGACAGCTGCAGCTCGTCGAGCGTGAGCCGCCCGCCCCGGGTGCGGCCCCGAAGGGTGTCCCGGATGGCCTGGGGCTGCTCGTGCATCTCCTTGAGCATGAAGTCGGCGTAGCCCGCCTTCTCCGCCACCTCGATGTCGTAGGGGATGTGGCGGCGGACGGGAGTGACCTCGACGCCGTCGAGCGTGGTCACCCGCAGGTGTCCCCGCCTGGCCTCCACCACCTGGTCGTCGTCGAGGACGTAGATCTCCCGGGTGGACGGGAGGATGGCGGGGATATCGGACGCGACGAACGCGGCGTCGTCGGTGCGGCCGGCCACGAGGGGCGAGCCCCGCCGGGCCGCCACCACCAGGTCGGGGTCGGCGGCCGAGACCACCGCCACCGCGAACGAGCCCTCCACCCGCCGCAGCGAGGCCCGGACGGCGTCGGCCAGCGCCATCCCCTCGCCCAGGGCCTGCTCCACCAGGTGGGCCAGGACCTCGGTGTCGGTCTGCGAGCGCAGCTGGTGTCCGGCCGCCTCCAGCTCGTCCCCCAGCTCGACGTAGTTCTCGATGATCCCGTTGTGGACGAGGGCCACCCCGCCGGTGCAGTCGGCGTGGGGATGGGCGTTCTGCTCGGACGGCCGGCCGTGGGTGGCCCACCGGGTGTGCCCGATCCCGGTGGTGGCCGTCACCGGCGCGTCACCGACCGCCCCCGCCAGCTCGGCCAGCTTCCCCGGCCGCCGCCGCATCCAGACCTCGGGCCCCCCGTCACCAGCAACGTCGACCAGGGCCACGCCGGCGGAGTCGTAGCCGCGGTATTCCAGCCGCGACAGCCCGTCGAGGAGGACCGCGAGCGCCGGTCCGCTCCCCGTGACCCCGACGATGCCGCACATCTCCCCATCTTCTCGCGTCCGCCGCCAGGGAGCGGTCGCCTGGCCCGACGGGCTACGAGCCGAGAGTCTTCCTCACCGCCTGGCAGAGGGTCTCGCAGGCGGCCTCGGCCGCCTCCATCGTCTCCGCCTCCACCATCACCCGGATGACGGGCTCGGTGCCGCTGGGCCGGATGAGGACCCGGCCGGCGTCGCCCAGACTCGCCTCCACCTCGGCGATGGCCGCGTTGAGGTCGCTCTCGTCGTCCAACGGCCTCCCCGACGCCACCGGCACGTTGCGCAGCACCTGGGGCAGCCGCTCCACCACCGACGCCAGCTCGGCCAGGGTCCGTCCCGAGCGGACGACGACGTCGAGCACCTGCAGTCCGGTGAGGATGCCGTCGCCGGTGGTGGCCAGGTCGCGGAAGATGACGTGTCCCGACTGCTCCCCGCCCAGCGACCAGCCCCCCTTCTCCAGGGCCTCCAGCACGTAGCGGTCGCCCACATCGGTCTCCACCATGGTGATGCCGGCGTGGCGCATGGCCTGGCGGAAGCCGAGGTTGGCCAGCACCGTCACCACCACGGTGTCGTCGGGCAGCCGGCCAGCCGCCTTCCGGTCGAGGGCGAGGAGGGCGATGAGCTGGTCCCCGTCGACCAACTGGCCGGAGGCGTCGACGGCCAGCACCCGGTCGGCGTCACCGTCGAACGCCAGCCCGGCGTCGGCCCCCCGGGCCACCACCTCGGCCTGGAGGGCGGCGGGGTCGGTCGACCCGCAGGCGTGGTTGATGTTGCGCCCGTCGGGGACGTCGTGGAGGACGTGGACGGTCGCTCCCAGCCGTCGGAAGACCTCGGGCCCCACCTCCCAGGCGGCGCCGTTGGCGCAGTCGAGCACCAGGGTGAGCCCGGCGAAGGCGCCCGCCGGGAGCATATCCACCATCTTGTCGACGTAGCGGAACCGGCCATCGTCCTGGGCCACGGTGCCGACCCCGGCACCGACCGGCGCCGGCAGGTGCGTCCCCCCCGGGGTCACGCCCAGCAGCCGGTCGAGCTCGGCCTCCAACCGGGCCTCGACCTCGTCACTCAACTTCCGGCCCCCGCCGGCGAAGAACTTGATGCCGTTGTCATGGAACGGGTTGTGGGAGGCCGAGATCACCGCGGCCGGGTGGCCGTCGGCTGCCGACAACCAGGCCACGCCGGGCGTGGGCAGGATGCCGAGGTCGGCCACGTGCATTCCCTCCGCCATCAGCCCCGCCGACAGCGCCGCCTGGAGCAGGGTTCCCGACACCCGGGTGTCGCGGCCGATCAGGAAACGGTCGCCACCGAGGACCCGCGCCGCGGCCCGGCCCAGGGCCAGGACGACTTCAGGGGTGAGGTCGGCGTTGGCGACGCCGCGGACACCGTCGGTACCGAACCGCAGGGACAGGAGAGAACCTGCCTGCTAGCGCTTGGAGTACTGGGGGGCCTTCCGGGCCTTCTTGAGGCCGTACTTCTTGCTTTCCTTCTCCCGGGCATCGCGGGTGAGGAACCCGGCCTTCTTGAGCACGCCCCGCAGGTCCTCGTCGAGCCCGACCAGGCCCCGGGAGATACCGAGGCGAAGGGCGCCGGCCTGCCCGGTGGGACCGCCGCCGTCGAGGGTGGCGTCGACGTCGTAGTTCTCGGTGTTGGTGAGCCGAAGGGGCTCGGTGACCACCATGCGGTGCGTCTCCGACGGGAAGTAGTTGTCGAGGGCGCGCTTGTTGACGGTGATGACACCCGTGCCGGGGCGCAGGCGCACCCGGGCCACCGCCCGCTTGCGCCGGCCGGTCGACTGGATGAGGGGCTTGGGCAACGTGTCCTCCTGGGTCCCGTCTTAGCCCTGCGGGCGGCTGGCGGTGTGGGCCAGGGGCCGCGGCTGCGGGAGCTGCGCGACATGGGGGTGGTGGGGTCCGGTGTAGATCTTGAGCTTCTTGATCATCTGGCGGCCGAGGGGGCCCTTGGGGAGCATGCCCTTGACCGCGGCCCGGACGGCGGCGTCGGGGTTGTTGGCCATGATCTCGGTGTAGCCCTTGGACCTGAGGCCACCGGGGTAGCCGGAGTGGCGGTAAGCGATCTTCTTCTCCGCCTTGCCCGCGGTGAGGACGACCTTGGCCGCGTTGATCACGATGACGTGGTCGCCGGTGTCGATGTGGGGGGCGAAGATGGGCTTGTGCTTGCCCCGGAGGAGGCGGGCGACCTCGGACGCCATGCGACCGAGGACCAGGCCGTCGGCGTCGACGACGTGCCAGGCGCGCGTCACGTCAGACGGCTTGGGGGAGAACGTGGGCATCCCCAGAGGGTAGCGTGCCGGCGGCGCGGACATTTCGGGCCCGTTTCGCAGTCCGATCCGTCCGCCGGCCATTCAGGCCGAGTCGAACCCGGGATAGGCCACCGACCACAGGCACAGCCCGTGGGGCGGCGCGATGTCGCCGGCCTGCGACCGGTGCCGAGCCCGCAGCACGCCCGCCATCTCGCCCGCCGGCCGACGGCCCCGGCCCATCTCGACCATCGTGCCCACCAGCGACCGCACCATCTGGTGGCAGAAGGCGCTGGCCTCGATCTCGAACCGCAACCGCCCGTCGCCCAGGTCGAGCCACCGGGCGTCGGCGACCCGTCGCACCAGACAGGCGTCGGGGTGCAGTCGCGGCGGCCGGCAGAACGAGGAGAAGTCGTGCTCGCCGATGATCGGGTCGCAGGCCAGCCGGAGTGCGCCCAGCGAGAGCTCGTCGGGGACGTGCCAGGTGGTGGCGGCCAGGAACGGGTCGGGGACCTCCCGATTCAACACCGTGTACCGGTAGCGCCGGGACACCGCCGACCGGCGGGCGTCGAAGCCGGGGTCGACCACCTCGACCCCTCGCACGGCGATCACCGGCCGTAACGTCTTGTTGACCGACCGCTGCAGCCGGGGGCCGTCGAACCGCTCCCCGTCGGCGTCGAAGGTGACCACCTGCCCCCAGGCGTGGACCCCCGAATCCGTCCGCCCCGCACCGACCAGTGACACATCCGCCCGCAACGACCGATCGATGGCCGCCTTCAAGGCCCCCGCCACCGTGACCTGCCCCGGCTGCAGTGCGAACCCGTGAAACGAGGACCCGTCATAGGCAACGACCAGCCGCACCCGAACCGTCATAGGCCTTTGACCTTCCCTGCCGGCTGCGCAAGGCGCCGCAGGCGGCCTCTCTCCAGATGACCCCGAGCCGGCCGCCAGGCCGGCACCGCCGTCAGGGGGAGGTTAGGAGGGGGACGGAGTCCCCCTCCTAGACGAACTCGATCCTCGCCATGGGCGCGTTGTCGCCATGGCGGGGGCCCAGCTTGAGGATGCGGAGGTAGCCGCCGGGACGGTCCTCGTAGCGGGGGCCGATCTCATCGAACAACTTGTGGGCCATGTCCTTGTCGCCGATGAAGGCCACCACCTGGCGGTGACGGTGCACCCCGCCCTTGCGGGCCTTGGTGATCATCTTCTCCGCGATCGGACGCAGGGCCTTGGCCTTGGCCTCGGTGGTGACGAGGGCCTCGGCCGCGATCAGCGACGCCACCAGGTTGCCCATCATCAGGCGTTGGTGGGACGCGCTGCCGCCGAAGCGGCGGCCCTTCTTCGGAGTGGCCGGCATGGCGGGCTAGGCCCCCTTGTTGCGCAGGGCCAGGCCCCGCTCGTCGAGCTTGGCCAGCACCTCGTCGAGCGACTTCTGGCCGAAGTTGGTGATGGCCAGCAGATCGTCCTCGGTCTTGTTGACCAACTCGCCGACGGTGTTGATCTGGGCCCGCTTGAGGCAGTTGCGGGGCCGCTCCGACAGGTCGAGCTCCTCGATGACGAGGTCGAGGTCGGGCGAGCCGCTCCCGAGACCGCCGGTCTCGCCCAGCTCGAGGGCCTGGGGCGAGTCGCTCATCTGCGCCACCAGGCCGACCAGGGCCTGGAGGGTGGCGCCGGCCGAGGCCAGGGCCTCCCGGGGCGAGATCGACCCGTCGGTCTCGATGTCGAGGGTGAGGCGGTCGTAGTTGGTGGCCTGCTCCACCCGGGTGGGCTCCACCTGGAAGGCGACGCGGCGCACGGGGGAGAAGATCGAGTCGACGGGGATGACCCCGATGACGGACGACTTCTTGTTCCGGTCGGCCGACACGTAGCCCCGGCCCCGCTCGACGGTGATGTCGATCGCCAGGCGGGCCCGCTCCGACATGGATGCGATGTGCATCTCCGGGTTGAGGATCTCGACGTCGGCCGTGACCTGGATGTCACGGGCCGTGACCTCGCCGGCCCCCCGGGCGTCGAGGCGGAGGATGACGGGCTCGTCCGACTCCACCGTCAGCACCAGGTCCTTGAGGTTCAGGATGATGTCGGTGACGTCCTCCTTCACTCCCGGCAGGGTGGCGAACTCGTGGAGGACGTCGTCGAAGCGGACCTGGGTGACGGCCGCCCCCGGGATCGACGACAGCAGCGTGCGGCGCAGCGAGTTGCCGAGGGTGTGGCCGAAACCGGGCTCGAGGGGCGAGATGGAGAACCGCTGGAGGTTGCCTTCGGGCTCGGTGAGAGCTTCGACGGTGGGGCGTTGGATGATGAGCATGCTTGAACTCCTGTTGACCCTGTCTGGCTTACTTCGAGTACAGCTCGACGATGAGCGACTCGCGGACGGGCACGTCGATGTGCTCGCGCTGGGGGATGCCGCGGACGGTGACCGACATGCCCTCGTCGCCGGTCTCCAGCCAGGGCGGAACCAGGCGGTCGATCGTGTCGAGGTTGTGACGGAGGACGATCATGGTGCGGGACTTGGTGCGTACGGATACGACCTCGCCGGGACGGACCTGGTAGCTGGGGATGGTGACCCGCTTGCCGTTCACGTTGACGTGGCCGTGGCGCACGAACTGGCGGGCCTGGGAGCGGCTGGCGCCCCATCCGGCCCGGAAGGCGACGTTGTCGAGGCGCTGCTCCAGCATCTGCAGGAGGATCTCGCCGGTGATGCCTTCCTGGCGGTTGGCCTCCTCGTACATGTTGCGGAACTGCTTCTCGAGCACCCCGTAGATGCGGCGGGCCTTCTGCTTCTCCCGCAGCTGGAGCAGGTACTCGGACTCACGGATGCGACCGCGGCCGTGCTCGCCCGGGGGGTAGGGCCGGCGCTCGATCGGGCACTTCATCGAGTCGCACTTGGGGCCCTTGAGGAAGAGCTTCATCTTCTCCCGCCGGCACAGGCGGCAGACGGGACCGGTGTAGCGGGCCATCAGACGCGCCTTCTCTTGGGAGGCCGGCACCCGTTGTGGGGGATCGGCGTGAGGTCCTTGATGCCGGACACTTCGATGCCCGTGTTCTGCAGGGAGCGGATGGCGGTGTCGCGGCCCGAGCCGGGCCCCTTCACCAGCACGTCGACCTTGCGGACGCCGTGCTCCATCGCCCGCCGGGCGCACACCTCGGCCGCCAGCTGGGCGGCGAAGGGGGTGGACTTGCGGGATCCCTTGAAACCGACGTTGCCGGCCGACGCCCAGGCGAGGACGTTGCCTTCCATGTCGCTGATGGAGATGATCGTGTTGTTGAACGAGCTCTTGATGTGCGCCACCCCGTAGGTGACGTTCTTGCGCTCGCGCTTCTT
>JAXDMK010000043.1:0-5410 GCA_034666105.1 Actinomycetota bacterium
CTCCCACCTGGGCACAATTCTGGGCACAAATCCCGACGACACGGCCTGGACACGGTGGACCAGGGCGCGCCAGGCGGACAGCCGTAGGGGCAGCTCGAAACGAGGAAACCCCAGGTCAGAGGCGCGAAACCCCGCGAACAGGGATTTCGAGCGAGCAGCCCCAACGGGATTCGAACCCGTGTCTGAACCTTGAGAGGGTCCTGTCCTAGGCCTCTAGACGATGGGGCCGGGTGCCAGGCCGCGCCGCGCCGAGCGTGACGATGGCGGACTCACTCTACAGGTCGGCGCCCGCCGGCCCTCTCAGTTGGCCCGTCGGCGGACGCCGCTCCGACCGCTCCGGTCAGGAGACCGGGTCGCCGACCTGGCTCCCACCTCGTTGCGCTCGGGGGGGAGGACTCGAACCCCCAACGACAGGACCAGAACCTGCTGTGTTACCGATTACACCACCCCCGAAAGGCACCGCCAGCCTACTTCACGACTTTGACCGGACCACCCGTTCCACGTTCGCCTGGCGGCGGAAGCCGATGATCCGTCCCAGGGCCACCGCCACCGTCTCCCGGGCCATGTACTCCATCTCCGTCAGGCCCACGATGGGGCTGGTGCGGGTGGGCGAGGCATGGCCGTCGAGGCCCAGCTCGTCGGCCATGGCCGAGATGCGCAGCGAGTGGAAGGGATCGGAGACGAGCAGGACCTCGGTGATGTCCCGCTCGGCCAAAAATTCCGACACCGCCGCCAGCGACTGCCACGACGACGTACCCGACACCTCCCGCAGGACGTCCTCGTCGGGGATGCCCCGTTCCAGGAGGTAGGTGGCGGAGGCGGCGGCCTCGGTGAAGCGGTCGCCGGGCTGGTTGCCGCCGGTGACGACCACCACCGGCGCCAGCTTGCGCTCGTACAGCTCGATGGCGTGGTCGAGGCGGGCGGCCAGCACCGGCGACGGCTTCCCGTCGTACTGGGCGGTGCCGAACACGACGATGGCCTGCGCCGGCCGGGCTTCGTCGCGGCGGGCGGCCCGGTACACCTGGGCGAAGGTGACGGCGAGGTAGAGCATCCCGGCCAGGACCACCGCCGCCACCATCTTGATGGCCAGCTTCACCGCCGGGTAGGCCAGCATCAGGCCGCGGTAGACATCGGTCTGGCCCTCACTGGCCGGGGAGCTTCGCCAGGGCGGTCTGCATCCGGCTCAGGGTGCGCTCCCGGCCCAGGGCGGTCAACGACTCGAACAAGGGCAGCCCGACCGTCCGCCCGGTCACGGCCACCCGGATGGGGGCCTGGGCTTTGCCCAGCTTCAGTCCGTGGGCCTCCCCCACGGCCAGGGTGGCGTCGTGGAGGGTGGAGGACGTCCACTCGGGAAGGGCGGCGTAGGCGGCGGCGGCCTCCGCCAGCACGGCCGGACCGTCCTTGGCCCGGAGCACGCCCTTCTCCCAGGCGTCGGGGTCGACCGGGGGCTGGTCGAGGAACAGGAAGTCGACCGTCGCCGGCACCTCCGACAGCTTCCGCACCCGCTCCTGCACGTGGGGCGCCACCACCTCGAAGGCGGCCAGGTCGAAGTTCTCCGGCGGCCACGGCGGGTCGTCCTCCAGCCAGGGCAACGAGTCCCGGACGAAGGTCGTCAGCGGAAGGGCCCGGATGTACTCGCCGTTCACGTGGTCGAGCTTCTGGACGTCGAAGAAAGAGGGCGACGGCCGCACGTCCTCCAGGCGGAACTCCTCCACCATCTCCGCCACCGGGAGGATCTCCTTGCCGCTGGGCGGGCCCCATCCGAGAAGGGCCAGGTAGTTGCGCATGGCCTCGGGCAGGTAGCCCCGCTCCCGGAACTCCTCCAGGGCCACGTCGTCCCGGCGCTTGGAGAGCTTCTGCCGCTTCTCGTTGACGATCACCGGGAGGTGGCCGTAGAGGGGGTCGTCGGCGGGGTCGTAGCCGAGGGCGTGACGCAGCAGGAGGACCTTGGGTGTCGACGACAGCAGGTCCTCGCCCCGCAGGACGTGGGTGATGCGCATGTCGGCGTCGTCGACCGCATTGGCCAGCATGAACATGGGCTCCCCACCCCCCCGCAGGACGACAAAGTCCTCCAGGCTGGAGTTCTCGAAGACGACATCGCCCCGGATGACGTCGTGCACGACGGTCTGCCCGTCGTCGGGGGTGCGAAAACGCAGGGCCCGCCGGGGTCCGGGACCGAGGCCGCGGTCGCGGCAGAAACCGTCGTAACCGCCCGCCGGCGACCGGGCCGCGATGTCGTCCTTGGTGCAGTCGCAGAAGTAGGCGGCGCCGTCGGCCACCAGCCGGTCGGCGGCGGCGGCATAGAGGTGCATGCGCTGGGACTGGCGGTACGGGCCCTCGTCCCAGTCGAGGCCGAGCCACTTCAACGACCGCTCGATGCCCTCGATCAGGTCGTCGCGGGAGCGCTCGGGGTCGGTGTCCTCGATGCGGAGGACGAACGTGCCCCCTACGTGGCGGGCGAAGAGCCAGTTGAACAGGGCGGCGCGGGCACTGCCGACGTGCAGAAAACCGGTAGGTGCGGGGGCGAAGCGCACCCTGACGTCGGTCATGACGGCCACGGTAGGCCACTACCCTCCGAACGATGGCAAAGGCGCCGGTGCTCACCCCTCAGTCCGAGGACTTCCCCAAGTGGTACCAGGACGTGGTGGCCAAGGCGGAGATGGCCGAGAACGGTCCGGTGCGGGGCACGATGGTGATCCGTCCCTACGGCTACGCCATCTGGGAGCGCATGCAGCGCGAGCTCGACGACCGCATCAAGGCGGCCGGCGCCCAGAACGCCTACTTCCCCCTGTTCATCCCCGAGTCGTACCTGCGCAAGGAAGCGCAGCACGTGGAGGGCTTCAGCCCCGAGCTGGCCGTCGTCACCCACGGCGGGGGCAAGGAGCTGGAGGAGCCGGTGGTGGTGCGGCCCACCAGCGAGACGATCATCAACGTCTTCTTCGCCAAGTGGATCCAGAGCTACCGCGACCTGCCCCTGCTCATCAACCAGTGGGCCAACGTCGTCCGCTGGGAGCTGCGCCCCCGGATCTTCCTGCGCACCACCGAGTTCCTCTGGCAGGAGGGCCACACCGCCCACGTCACCCGGGACGACGCCCGGGAGTACGCCCTGCGCATCCTCCACCAGGTGTACGAGGACTTCGCCCGGGAGGTGCTGGCCTTCCCCGTGGTCGTCGGGCGCAAGACGGAACGGGAGCGCTTCGCGGGGGCCGACGCCACCTACACCATCGAGGGGATGATGGGCGACGGCAAGGCCCTGCAGATGGGTACCAGCCACGAGCTGGGGCAGAACTTCGCCAAGGCGTTCGACATCACGTTCCAGTCCGACGGGGGGACGAGCGAGTACGCCTGGCAGACGTCGTGGGGCGTGTCGACCCGGCTGGTGGGGGCGCTCATCATGGGCCACGGCGACGACCTCGGCCTTCGCGTACCGCCGCGGCTGGCCCCTATCCAGGCGGTCATCCTCCTGGTGCGCGACGAGGACGGGGCGGGCGAGCGGGCATCGGCGCTGGCGACCGACATGCGGGCGGCGGGGGTGCGGGTAGAGCTCGACGACCGGGTGGCCACCGGGTTCGGCCGGCGGGCGGTGGAGTGGGAGGTCAAGGGGGTTCCCGTGCGCATCGAGATCGGACCCCGGGACGTGGCCGCGGGCACGGCCACCATGGTGCGGCGGGATGAGCCGGGCAAGCTCCCCGTGGCGCTCGACGGGCTCGCCCCCACCGTCGTCCGGGTGCTCGACGAGATCCAGGCGTCGCTGCTGCGCCAGGCCCAGGAGCGCCGGGAGTCCCGCACCTCCTCGGCATCCACCCTGGCCGAGGCGATGGGGGCGGCCGCGTCCGGTTTCGTGCGGGTGCCGTGGGCCGAGGTCCGGGGCCACGAGGACGAGCTGGCCCGGGACGCGTTGACCGTCCGCTGCCTGCAGCGGGCCGGCGGCGGCGTCCCCCTGTCGTCCGACGAGCCCGACCTGGTGGCCATCGTGGCCCGGGCCTACTGACTTACGCTGACCCAGCGGCCGCCGCCGGGCTGCGACATCGGAGGCCGACGGGAGGAGATCTTGATGACAGTCACCGAGACCCCGGCCATCGACAAGAACGCCGTCGACGGCCTGGCGGCCAACTTCCAGGGCCGCCTGGTCACGCCGGCCGACCCCAGCTACGACCAGGTCCGCCAGATCTGGAACGGCCACATCCAGCGCCGGCCGGCCCTCATTGCCTGCGGCACGGGCGTGGCCGACGTGATCGCCGCCGTCCGCTTCGGCCGCGACCACGGCCTCAAACCCGCCGTCCGCGGCGGCGGGCACGCCATCGCCGGCCACGCCCTCTGCGACGACGGGCTGGTGATCGACCTGTCGCCAATGACGGGGTCGAGGGTCGACCCCGTCGCCCGTACGATCCAGCTCCAAGGGGGCTGCCTCAACGCCCACCTCGACCGGGAGGCGCAGGCCTTCGGGTTGGCCGCCACCGGCGGCTTCGTCAGCCACACGGGCATCGGGGGACTGACCCTGGGCGGCGGCATCGGCCACCTCATGCGCAAGTTCGGCCTCTCCATCGACGCCCTCCGCTCCTGCGACGTCGTCACCGCCGCCGGCGAGCTGGTGGTGGCCAACGAGGACGAGAACGCCGACCTGTTCTGGGGCCTTCGAGGCGGCGGCGGCAACTTCGGCGTGGTCACCAGCTTCACGTTCGAGCTCCAGCCCCTCGGCCCGACGGTGCTGGCGGGCATGGTCATCTGGCCTATGGAGCACGCGCCGACGGTCCTCCGCTTCCTCCGGGACTTCATCGCCGACGCGCCCGACGAGGTCGGCCTCATGGCCAACCTGCGCCTGGCCCCACCCCTGCCGGTGATCCCCGCCGAGCTGCACGGCCAACCCATCGTCGCCCTCGTCGCCACCTACGCGGGACCGGTCGACGAGGGCGAGACGGTCCTCCACCAGCCGCTCCTCCAGATCGCCCCTCCGGCGCTCGACACCGTCATGCCCAAGCCCTACGCCGTCCACCAGAAGGCGTTCGACGCAGCGGTGCCCCACGGCCGCCACTACTACTGGAAGTCCCACAAGCTGGGCCCGCTGACCGACGAGATGATCGACGTCATCGTCGAGCACTGCGGCCAGATCACCTCGCCGATGTCGACGGTGCCGATCTTCTCCTTCGGCGGGGCGGTGGCCCGGGTGCCGGAGGACGCCATGGCCTTCCCCTACCGGGACGCGGCCCACGACATCAACATCGTCGCCTCGTGGCTCCCCGACGGGGCGGACGACGCCGAGCGCCACATCGGCTGGGTGCGGGGCTTCTTCGCCGCCCTCGAGCCCCACAGCCGGGGCGTGTACGTGAACTTCACCAGCGACGACGCCCAGTCGCGGGTCCGTGCCGCCTACTCCGAGGAGCAGTGGCGCCGGCTGACCGCCCTCAAGGCC
>JAXDMK010000044.1:0-32715 GCA_034666105.1 Actinomycetota bacterium
CCTGCAGCACGCCCGCCGCTTGGGTGGCCGACTGTCCGAAGCCGGACGCCAGGAAGCTGGCGATGGTGATGGGTCCGTAGGCGGCGTTCTTCAACGTCTGGGCCGCCACCTGCGGGGCGGGGATGCCAGCGTCGCAGGCGCCGGCGATCGATTTCTGGATCGACGCCACGGTGGCGCCCGGTGTCGTATCCGCCAGACGCGGCGGCTGGAATCCGGACGAGGCCAGCGTGCTCTTGACCGAGCCCCCGCAGTTCGGGCTGGCGGGCGCCTTGGTGGCGACAGCGAGCGCGCCGCCCGCGCCCACCCGGGCGTCGCCCGTCGGGCCGGACTGCTCGAGCGTGGCGAGGGAGCCGTACGGGGTCCGGGGTGCGGCCTGGGGCGCGGCCGGCGAGAGCGGCGAGAGGGGGGCGGCGGCGATCGCCTGCGAGGCGGGGGCGACGGCGCCCGTCGACGTCGTGGCCGACCAGAGCCCTTGCATCAGGTGGGGGAGGATCGCCGCGGCCAGGGCGGTGATGACAAAGACCGAGACCGGCCGGCGGGTTCGGTTCCACATGTCCGCTCCGACTTCGACGGCGCGGCGGGCTCCGGCATCCAGGTTGCGCCGCGCTGCGGCGACGTCGAACCCCCCTTCCCATGGACTGGCCAATGCAATGCTGGACACGATCCCTCCCCTTGTGGTGGTCATCTCGAGCGGGGACGCGCCTGTCGAAGCGTCTACCGCGTGGCTGGGCGCGCTCCGCCGGCGATTCCGCTCCCGGGGCTCCCCTGAGGTGGGTGGCCCTGATCGAAAACATACGCAGAAGTGGCGCGCGGAAACATGGTGGTAACCGGTGTCTCGGCGGTGCGGGTGGTACCCCTCCGGGCCGGGGGCGACCACGCCCGCGGCCGCGATGGCTCGCCCTCGACGGGTGCGTCACTATGGTGCCCTCGCGACCGATGACCACTTCACCGCGCCCCTCGCGCCCGCCGTCCGTCGACGCCCTGGCCCGGGGCCTGGCCGACATCGGATTGCCCCACCCCCTTCTGGTGGATGCGGCCCGCGCTGCGATCGCGGCCGGCGACCCGTCGTCGGCTCGGGACCGGGCCGAGGCGGTGGCGGCGGCCCTGCTGCGTCCGGTGGTCAACGCCACCGGGGTGCTGCTGCACACCAACCTCGGACGGGCGCCAGCGGGGCCGACGCTGCGGTACTCGAATCTGGAGATCGACCTGGTCGGGGGGAAGCGGGCGTCGCGGTCCGACCACGCCGCCACCCTGCTGGCCCGGGCCTGCGGGGCGGAGGCGGCCCACGTGGTGAACAACGGGGCGGCGGCGCTGTTGCTGGTCCTGGCCGCCCTCGCCCGCGACCTGGGGGTGGTCGTGTCCCGGGGCGAGCTGGTGGAGATCGGAGGCGGGTTTCGGATCCCGGAGGTGATGGTCCAGTCGGGCGCCCGCCTGGTGGAGGTGGGCACCACCAACCGCACCCGCCTGGCCGACTACCGGGCCGGGTTGGCGGGCGGTGCGGGCGGGGCGGCCGGGGCGCTCATCCTCAAGGTGCACCAGTCGAACTACCGGATCGTGGGGTTCACCGAATCGGCCGAGGTGGGCGACCTGGCCGGGTTGGGCGTGCCGGTGGTGGCCGACATCGGCTCGGGCCTGCTCGACGCCGCCACTCCGTGGCTGAAGGGCGGTCCGCCGGCATGGCTGGTGGGGGAGCCCGCCGCCCGCCAGACCCTCGCCGCGGGGGCGGCGCTGGTCACCTTCTCCGGCGACAAGCTCCTCGGTGGTCCCCAGGCAGGGGTGATCGCGGGGCGGGCCGACCTGGTGGCGGCGTGCGCCCGCCATCCCCTGAGCCGGGCCCTGCGCCCCGGGGGGCTGGTGCTGGCCGCGCTCCAGGAGACGGCGCTGGCCTACCTGCGGGGCGACGGCATGGCCATCCCCTTCTGGCGGATGGCGGTCACCCCGGTGGCGGAGTTGCGCCGGCGGGCGGAGGATCTGGGCGTCGGTCGGGTGCGCGACACGGTGGCGGTGGCCGGGGGCGGGTCGGTACCGGGGCAGGAGCTGCCGTCGGCCGGGCTGTCGATGGTGGGGGACCACGCCGCCGCCCTGCGGGCCAACGACCCGCCCATCGTGGCCCGCGTCCGCGACGGCGAGACCATCCTCGACCTGCGCACCGTCGACCCTGCCGACGACCTCGTGCTGGCCAAGGCCCTCGCCGGCCTCGCCTGACCCTATGGGCGCTGAGCGTCACCGGTTGCCCCCCGGGCCGGCCCCCACCCCAACTGGTGACACTTACAGCCCTCGGAGGGCGCTGGCCGTCACCAGTTCGGTGCATTCGGTGGGCTGATGCCGGTCATCGCCACCGCCGGCCACGTCGACCACGGCAAGTCGACCCTCGTCCTCGGCCTGACCGGGATGGACCCCGACCGTTTCGCGGAGGAGAAGGCCCGGGGCCTCACCATCGACCTCGGCTTCGCCTGGACCACGTTGCCGTCGGGTCGCCAGCTTGCCTTGGTGGACGTGCCCGGCCACGTCCGGTTCCTCAAGAACATGCTGGCCGGGGTGGGGGCGGTGGAGGCGTGCCTGTTCGTGGTGGCCGCCACCGAGGGGTGGAAGCCCCAGTCCGAGGAGCACCTGCGCATCCTGGAGCTGCTCGGGGTCCGCCACGGGCTGGTCGCCCTGACCAAGGTCGGGTTGGTCGACGCCGAGACGCGGGAGCTGGCCCACATGGAGCTGGCCGACATGGTGGAGGGAACCTTCCTGGCCGGGGCCGAGGTGGTCGACGTCGACGTGCCCGCGGGGGAGGGGGTGGACGAGCTGCGGGCCGCCCTCGACCGCCTCCTCGACGTCACCCCGGCCGCGATGGACCGGGACCGGCCCCGACTGTGGGTGGACCGGGTGTTCGCGGCCAGGGGGTCGGGGACGGTCGTGACGGGCACCCTGGCCGGCGGGGCGCTCAACGTCGACGACGAGCTGGTGACGTCGCCCGGCGGCCGCAAGGTGCGGGTGCGGGGCCTGCAGAGCCTCCAGCGGGCCCAGTCCCGGGTGGAACCCGGGAGCCGGGTGGCGGTGAACCTGTCCGGGGTGGCCCGGGCCGAACTGTCCCGGGGCGACGCCCTGGTGAGGCCGGGGCAGTGGCGGCCCACCCGCACCTTCGACGCCTCCCTGCGCACCCTCGCCGCCCTGGGCCACGACGTCGGCCGCAAGGGGGCGTACCAGCTGTACGTGGGATCCGGTGAGCACCCGGTGGCGCTGCGGGTGCTGGCCGGGGCCGACGGCATCGGGCCGGGGGAGGAGGGACTGGTGCGGCTGCGGCTGCCGGTGACGGTGCCCCTCCTGCCGGGGGACCGGTTCGTGCTGCGGGAGAGCGGGCGGGACGAGACGGTCGGCGGGGGCGAGGTGCTCGACGTGGCGCCGGTGCTGGCCGCCCGCCGGGCCCGCCCGTCACGGTCGGTCGACCGGGTGGTGGCGGAGCGGGGCTGGGTGCTGGCCGACGAGCTCGAGCGGCTCACCGGCGAGCGGCGGGAACCCCAGGTTGGACGGTGGGTGGTGGCGTCCGCCGCCCTGGCCACGGCGGTGTCGGACCTCCGGGTGGCGATCGAGGGGGCCGGTCCCCTGGGCCTCGACGTCGCCGGCCTCGACGAGCGCCGGCGGGCGGTGCTGGCCCGCCTCGACGGGGTGGTGGTGGACGGCGGCCGGGCCCGGGCCGCGGCCGCCGCCGACCCCCTGGCCGACCACCCGTACGTCGCCGCCTTGGAGGCGGGCCGGTTCTCACCGCCCGACCCCGACGGCATCGACCGGGCCGAGCTGTCCGAGCTGGTCCGGCGGGGGCTCGTGGTCGCGCGCGACGGCGTCTATTTCGCCCCGTCGGCCGTGGCCGAGGCCGCCCGGCTCCTGGCCACGGCCCTGACCGCCCATCCCGAGGGCATCACCGTGGCCCAGGTCCGCGACACCCTCGGCACCACCCGCCGCCACGCCCTGCCGTTGCTGGCCCACCTCGACGCCACCGGGGTCACCCGCCGAAGGGGCGACGTCCGCATAGGCGGTCCGAGACTGCCCCCACCCTGACCGTTCGCGGCGCGTGTCAAGCGCCAGGCGCTCAGATCGCGCCCCAGACGGTGGCGGGGGGATCTAGCCGGCGCGCGAGGTGCTGGTGGTGAGCTGCTTGCGCTCGACCTCGTTGAGGCCGCCCCAGATGCCGTGGGGTTCGTGGATCGACATGGCGTAGTCGAGGCATGCGGTCCGGACCGGGCAGATGGCGCAGATCGACTTGGCCCGCTGTTCGCGCGCCTCTCGCTCGTCCTTGCGCTCCACGTGGGACGGCGGGAAGAACACCACCGACTGCGGACCTTTGCAGGCCGCTCGTTGCTGCCACAGTTCGCCAATCCGTTGCGGCTTCACCCGCAGCCCCCCTCTCCCCCTCGGTCTGGTACCGTACCGCCGCCTTCCGGCGGTCCACAAGGGGCAAAGTGCAAAAAACCGCAGGTCGGAGCCTGTGGATATCTAGGTGGGGATATCTCGTGGGGATATCTCGTAGGGCTATCTAATGGCCGGCGTCCTTGGCCCCGCCCTCCTCCGGCTCCACCTCGAGCAGGAGCCCGTCGATGGCCATCACCCGGATGGTCGCCCCCTCGCCGATCGGCGTTGCCCGGTTGGTGCGGGCCCGCCAGAGTCCACCCCGAAGGGCCACCGTCCCCTCCGGATCGACGGCCGTCCGGGCCTCGCCCATCTCCCCGATCATCGACTCCCGGCCGATGGTGGGTGTCGAGAACCGGGAGCGAACCATCGAGGGCAGCCCCGACACCATCAGCAGCACCACGCAGACCACCAGCACCAGCATCGTCAGCCAGGGGACGTCGATGCCCCGGCCGAACAGCCCCCACGACCCCGCCAGCAGGGCGACGGTGCCGATCGCCGTCCACGCCCGGGGCGCTCCCGCCTGAACGTCGACCGAGAACCCGAAGAACGCCAGCCCGACCAGGCCCAGCCCGAGCGGCGTCGTCGGAAGCACGGCCAGGCCGTAGGCGGACAGGGCCAGCAGCACCGCCCCGGTGGCGCCGGCCACGCCGATCCCGACCGAGAAGAACTCGAACACGATCAGGGCCAGCCCGACGACGAGCAGGAGGTAGGCCACCGACGGGCTGGCGGTGGCGTGCAGCAGACGCTCCGTGAGGGGCAGCTTCCCGAAGCGTACCTCGCCCGCGGCCTGGGTCCGGGTCTTGCCGTCGGGGGCGGTGACCACCCGGGCCGTGTCCAGCTCCCGCCCGCCGATCTCCTTGCCGTCGAGGTCGGCCAGGAACTCGCCGATCGTCGGCACCACCGCGTCGACCAGGCCCCGGGACCGGGCCCCGTCGGGCCCGAGGGTGCCGGCAACGTCGTCGAACCGTCCGATCCGGGTGCGGGGGGCCATGCCCGCGTAGGCGGCGGCAGTGACCAGGCGGGCCGCCCCCCCGTAGGCCCGGCCACCGGTCGGTCCGATCCACACCGTCACCGGCACCGACGAGTGGGAGACGCGAAAGACCAGGTCATCGAGCTTCTGGCGGTCGATCAACGACCCCGGGCTGTTCATCTGGATGACGACCACCTGGGCGTGGGCGGCCTGGGCCGCGCCCAGCGACCGCTCCACGAAGTTGGCTTCGATGGCGTCGATCCGGCCCTTGACCTCGATGATGTGGACGGCGCCGACCTCGGGCTCGGCGTTCTGGGCGCCCGCCCCCGTGGCCGCGCTCAACAGGCCGGTGGAGGCCAGCATCGACAGCATGAGGGCGGCAAGTAGTCTGCGCATGGGTTGGATCCTCGCGAGTTCGTCACTCAGTCGCGAGTCGTCATCGTCGCCGGGAAGGGGGGCGTCGGCAAGACGACGGTATCGGCCGCGCTGGCCCGCATGGCCGCGTCCGCAGGCCTGTCGGTCCTCATCGTCGAGCTGGAGGGCAAGAGCGGCCTCGCCTCCGCCTTCGGATCCCTCGACCTGCTGGGCTACACCGAGCGCACGCTGGCCCCCGGTATCAAGGCCCGCTCCATCACCGCCGACGAGGCCCTGCTCGAGTACCTCGACGAGCACGCGCTGTCGAAAGTCGCCCGCAAGCTGGCCACCAGCGGGCTGATCGACGTGGTGTCCACCGCCGCCCCCGGCATCAAGGACATCCTCATCCTGGGCAAGGTCAAGCAACTCGAACAGACCCGGGCGGCCGACCTCGTCATCCTCGACGCTCCCGCCGCCGGCCACGCCCTCAGCTTCCTGATGAGCGCCCGGGCCCTGGTCGACGTGGTGCGCAGCGGGGTGGTGCGCACCCAGGCCGAGGGGGTGCTGGAGATGCTGACCGACCCCGCCCGGTGCCAGGTCCTGCTCGTCACCATTCCCGAGGAGACGCCGGTCAACGAGGTGGTGGAGACGGCCGACGCCCTCCGCACCAGGGTGGGCGTCGCCCTCGCGGGGGTTGTCGTCAACGGCCTCTACCCGATGCTGGAGGGCCTCGACGCCGACCCGGAGAAGGTGGCCGAGGCGCAGGGCGTGGGCCTGTTCGACGGCGAGGCCGACGTGCTGCGGGCGGCGGCCACCTTCCGCCAGCGGCGCCAGGAGCTGCAGCAGGAGCAGATGGCCCGCCTGACGGAGGCCCTCGATCTCCCCCAGATCGTCCTGCCCGCCATCTTCGCCGTCGACCTGGGCATCGACGACGTCGACACCCTGGCCCAGGCGCTGGCCGATGGCGTGGCCGCCCTGCCGGCCCCGCCGGCCCCGCCGCCGCGGTCGGGGTGGGCGGCCGCCAAGTACGGGACCTCCTGGTGACGGCGGTGAGCACCGCGGGAGGGCTGTCCGACCTCGTCAAGTCCCGGTCGGTGGTGGTGTGCTGCGGCCCGGGCGGCGTGGGGAAGACGACCGTGGCCGGCGTGCTGGCCCTGGAGGCGGCCCGTCAGGGACGGCGGGCGGTGGTGATGACCGTCGACCCGGCCAAGCGCCTGGCCGACGCCCTCGGGCTGCAGAACCTGCCCAACTGGCCCCATCGGGTGGACGGTCCCTGGCCGGGCGAGCTGTGGGCGCTCATGCTCGACACCAAGGCCACGTTCGACTCCCTCGTCACCAAGTACTCCCGCCGCCAGACCCAGGCCCAGGCCATCCTGGCCAACCGGTTCTACAAGAACATGGCCGAGGGACTGTCCGGCATCCAGGAGTACATGGCCATCGAGAAGCTGTTCGAGCTCAACGACGAGAAGCGGTTCGACCTCATCGTCATCGACACCCCGCCCACCCGCAACGCCCTCGATTTCCTCGAGGCCCCCCGCCGGCTCACCGGCTTCATCGACAACAAGTTCTACAAGTTCCTCATGGCGCCGTCGCGGCCCGGGCTGAAGGCGATCAACATCGCCACCGCCGCCATCCTCCGGGCCGTGTCCAAGGTGGTGGGCTCGGAGGTCGTGTCCGACGCGGTCACGTTCTTCCAGGCGTTCGAAGGCATGGAGGAGGGGTTCCGGGACCGGTCGCACCGGATGCGGGGGCTGCTGGCCGACTCGGGGACCGCCTTCGTGCTGGTGGCGTCGCCCCGGCGGGACGCGGTGCGGGAGGTGGGGTTCTTCGCCGACAAGCTGCGCCAATCGGGGATCGTGGTGAAGGGGCTGGTCGTCAACCGCACCCATCCCCGGTTCGGGACGGGCCTGGCCGAGGCCGACCGGGAGCGGGCCCTGACCCTCGCCGGCACGGCTTTGGGGCCGCTGTACGAGAACCTGGCCGACTTCTCGCAGATGGCGGCGGCCGAGGGCAGCCATATCGACTCACTGGTGGCCAAGGTCCGGGCCCAGGCCCTGGCCAAGGTGCCGGAGTTGTCGTCCGACGTCCACGACCTCGACGGCTTGGGCCAGGTGGCCCGCTACCTGTTCGCCGACAGTGTGGTGGCGGTGGCCGCCGCGTCGCCGACCGCGGCCGTGGCCGATTTGGAGCACTCGTAGGGACGTGATTTTCGCCCGCGGGGCCGATTCCACGTCCCTACGGACGCTTCAAACTGCCCCTACCGGCGGGTCTCGTCGATGCCGGCCTGCTCTTTTTCCTCGGTGAGGGAGCGGGCGGCCTCGGCCAGGGTGTCGGTGACGGTGACGATGCGGTCGAAGCCGGTGGTGTGCAGGAGGCGCACCAGCGTGGGCCGGTTGCAGCAGACGGCGACGTCGCCCCCGACTTCCCGCGCCCGGCGGATGCCGCCGATGAGCGCGCCCAGGCCGGCGGAGTCGACGAACGGCACGTCGGACATGTCGATGAGGAGCTTCGGCCGAGACGCCAGCTCGCCCAGGGCTTCCCTGAACTGGCCGACGGTGTAGGCGTCCAACTCCCCGACGGGACGACAGATCGTGTAGTCGTCGCGCTCCTCGAGGTCGATCCGGAGCACAAGGCCTCCTGGTGTTGCCGGGTGAGACACAGGGGATGCTACCCAAGGCCTGCTCCCACTACGCTGCGACGTCATGGCCGAGGTGCTCATCGTCAGCGACTCGGTGAAGGTGCGGAACGAGGTGGTGAGCGCCATTTTCGACCCCACCACCAACGTGCGGGAGCTCACCCGGGGCAAGGAAGTGCGGGCCGCGGTCGACGAAACCACCCCTGACCTGGTCGTGATCGACCAGCAGGTCGGCAAGATGGGCGGCATGGCCACGTGCATGGACCTGCGCCTGGAGGAGAGCGGCGGGCGCCTGCCCCATGTGCCGGTGCTCCTGCTCCTCGACCGCCGGGCCGACGTCTTCCTCGCCCGCCGGGCCGGCGCCGACGGCTGGATCGTCAAGCCTCTCGACTCCATCCGCCTGGCCAAGGCGGTACAGACGCTGCTTGGCGGCGGCATCTATCAGGACGAGGCCTATCGCCCGCTGACGGTGTCGCCGGTCCCCGGTCGAACGGCCGGCACCTTCGGGTAAGGTGGCCGGGCAACGGGAAGTGGCGCAGCTTGGTAGCGCGCAGCGTTCGGGACGCTGAGGCCGCGGGTTCAAGTCCCGCCTTCCCGACCAGGAAACATGCAGGTCAGGGCGTTTTGAGGGTCGGTGTGGTCGGGCCGGCGGAGCCCGCAGACCACAAACAGACCACAGTCGTGGCGGGCAGTTGGGGCGTCTCGACGGCCATGCGGGGCTGTGATGGCAACGCTTTCGGGCGCAAGCAGACCCGTCGGGCGCCGCCTTTTGACGCAAGATTCGCGGCGGTCGCGTTCGTGACGCCCCGCTCATCTCCGGCCCGGTCGATAACCCGCGAATCGCCGCTACCGCTCGCTACCGGCGCCGTCACGGCAAGGGGTACCGGCACGTTGTGACCGCCATTCCGGACTGACGATGCTGGTGTCGAGGGGATGCGCCGTAGCATGGCTTGTGACGGGGGCGGCTTCGCGGCCGATGGCATCCGGGGAGGAACGGCAGCTGCCTATGGGAATAACCGCTTGGGTTCATCGGAATCCGGCAAAGTGGGGAATCGCGTCAGGCCTGATCGTAGGGCTGGGATGGGGCTTCGTAAGCCGGAGTCCGCTCATCGGTTGCCTCAACGGCATCCTCTGGGGCCTTCTCTCCTACGCAATAGAGCGCAGGCGTTAGGCATTCGGCCGTCGAGAAAGACAGCGTCTCAGCGAGGCTCGGTGCCTCCAAATGAGGATTGCCGGCTCCTGTTCGACCCGCCGGTTCGGCTACCCGGGCAGTAACGCCAGCTGCGTAGGCAGGAGCAGCCGACCTTGCTGGGTGGCCCAGACGGCCGTCTTGGGCTCGCTGTCCATGGCAAGCTCCGCCAGGTTGCTCGCCGCGGCGGTGACAGCCAGGCGGATGTCGGTGACGAGGTGCTCGGTGTCGACCCAGGTATGCGATCCGGGGGCCACGTCGGCGAAGGGCTCGCCCTCGACCAGCTGCAACGGCTACTTCGCCAGGCCCATTCGAATCATTGAGACAAGCGAGAGCACCGCGGCGAGCCCGAACAGTATCGCCGAAAAGGTCAGAATCGTTTTGGCAGACGAGGCGGCGTCCTCCTCGCCGTATCGCAAGTACCCCGGATCTCGCCGAAAGCGCCTCCAGAAAGAGAACTCGTGCCGGGCTGTCGCGGCCAGAAACCCCTGTGACTGTCGAGCCCAAAGCGCCGCCGCTGTTAGGCATATCGAGACGACACATGCGGCTGCATACCCCATAACCCACCCGCTAAATCGGTGAACTGCCAACTCGGCAGCCTAGCTGTATGATCTATCCCTTCCGTCAAGGCGGACATCATCATGGATCAGGGGAGGCCGACGGCCGATATTGCCGGTTCCCGTATCGCCAGCGCGGCTTGGAAACCGACCGATATCGCTCACCGCCCACGGGCCGGAGCGTTCCGAGCGTCGATGGCGGCGGGCATCCTTACGGCGTTCGAAAACCTTCGTGCAAGGTACTCGCCCGGGTCCCGATGCTCAGGCGGGAGATGCTCGCCGCCGCTGCTCTCGGCCATGACGAACACCCGATTGCGGAGCCGGCCTCTCGTCATGGCGGTGTAGCCGGACTCGCCTCCGAGGTTCTCGCCCCAGACCAGAGCGATGTCGCACGTGGTGCCTTGGGCCTTGTGGACGGTGAGGGCGTAGCCGTGGCTGAGGTTTCCAGCGGCCAGGTAGGCCTCGGGCAACTCGACCTCGCCGTTGTCGAGGGTGACGATGAGGCCCTTGACGCTGGCGCCCACGACGGTGCCGGCATCGCCGTTCACGACGCCGAGGCGCTTGTTATTCCTGGTGCAGACGACCCGGTCACCGACGGCGAACTCGATGTGGCCGCCCTGGGCGACGACGGCGCCGAGCGTGCCTTCGTCCGCCATGCGCTGACGGGCCCGGGCGTTGAGCTCGGCGGTGGTGTCGCGGGTGGGGGCGAGCATGAGCACGTCCTTGCCCGCCTTGGTCGCTGCGAACCAGTCCTCGACCATGGCGTCGGCCAGTGCGTCGGCGTTGGCGAATACGGCCATGCCGCCGAGGCGGCGGAGGCGCTCGACCGCCCGCTGCACGTGACCGTCGCGAAGGTCGGCCACCACTTCCCGCTCGCCGGGGTGCTGCTGGCGCCCGTTGCCGGTCAGCTGCGTCGTCCCCAGCCGGGAGGCGAGAGCCTCGAAGAGCCCCCCGGCTTCGATGGCCGGCAGCTGCTTGGGGTCGCCGACGAGCACCAGCTTGGCCTCGGCGCGGGCGCAGGAGTCGACCAGGCGGGCGAGCTTGCGGGTCCCCACCATCGCGGCCTCGTCGACCACCACGATCGTGCGCCGGTCCAGCGACTCGTTCCCGGCATCGAGGTCGATGAGAAGGCGGTCGATGGTGCGGCTGGGTATGCCCGAGCCCGCCTGCAGGCCCCGGGCGGCCCGGGCCGCGAGGGCGCAGCCCAGCACCCGGGAGCCGCTCGCCTGCCATGCGGCCCGGGCCGCGTCGAGGGCGAAGGTCTTACCCGAGCCGGGAGCGCCGACCACCACGTCGATTCCATCGCCGCTGGTGGCGATCCGCCGCACCATCGCTACCTGCTCGTCGGACAGCGACGGCCGGGCACTCAGGGCCTCGTCCACGCGCCCGTCATTGGCGACTCCGAACCCGCCGGCCCGACCACCGAGTGCGATGGCGACCACCCGTTCCTCCAGGGCCAGCATCTCGGTCGTCGTCCACCGCCCGTCGGCCACCTCGACGACGAGGGGACTGGCCAGGAACGTCTCGGCCCGATCCTCGAGGTCGGCCAACTCGACGCCGTCGGCTGCGGCGGCGGCCACCGCCCATACCGCCTTGGCCGCATCGAAGGTGGCCTCGTCCAGGGTGATGCGACCGGCAAGAGCCTCGTTTGTGGGCAGGACGGCGAAGGCGCGGCCTTGCGACCGGGGGACAGAAGCCGGGTCGAAGCCGAGCTGCTCCGCCTCCTGTCGCCATCCGATGCGCAGGTCCAACCCGGAGACCGAGTGGTCCTTGGCCTGGCGGGTGGCCAGGGTGGCGACCTCGGCCGCCCTCGGCCCGGACGTGCCCTTCTTGCGCATGTGCTCGGTGATGGCGGCCCGACGCTTGCTGAACTGGGCCCGCACATCGGCCGGGACGCCGACGATGTCGCCGGTTCCGTCTCCCGACAGCTCGAAGCTCACCCCCAGGCTCTCGACCAGACCCCGACGCAGGAGGGCCTGGTACACGGCTGTGGCCGCCTTGGCGTGGGCGAACAGGCCGGCGCTGTCGATGCCGGTCCATCGGCCGTCGGGCCCGGGGGCGGCATTGGCGATCAGGACGTGGGTGTGCAGCTGGGGGTCGCCGGCCCGGCTGGTGTGGTGGACGAAGGCGGCCCCCACCATCCCCCCGCCCACCTCGAAGCGCACGCCTTTGCCGTGGATGCCTCCTCGGCGGACCCGGCAGGCGTGGACCTCCAGGTACTCGATAGCTCCTGCCACCGCCGCCTCGTGGGCGGCGACCACCGCCCGCACGTCGTCGCGGTCGCCCAGGGCGAAGAGGACCGACACCGACTTGGGGGCGGAGAAGGTGGCGTCGTAGCCGGGACGCAGCACCCAGCGATCGCGCAGGTCACCGCCGTCGGGCCGGCGTCCGGCGAGCAGGGACCGCAGGTCGTCCGCAGTGACGGCCCCCGACAGGCCGAGCGACTCGGAGCAGCGCCCCAGCCAGCGGCCGGGCACCTCGCCCCGGCTCAGGTAGTACTCCTCGGCGCCGAGGGAGACGGCCTCGATGTAGTACCGGGCAGGGTCCGACGTTCGCAGCGGGAAGATGCTCAGCATGTCCAACTAGGCCCGCAGTGGCCTCGGAATCTCGCGTCCCGCGGCGCGGGACGGCCGGTTGCACCCCTCGGGGTGCCAGGGTGTGGTCGATCTACGGGACGGTTCCGACGGTGGTTGCGGGCAGGTCCGAGACCGGGACGGGTGCGGGTGGGCCGATCGGATGCTGGAGGTTTCCCCGCGAGATCTGGAGGTCTTCGATGGCCTAGTTGCGTGCGAGGTTGAAACGACTGAGGAGGTTGTCGTGGCCCCAACGAAGAACTCGGCTGTCATCGAGCAGGTACCGCTGATGGACATCGAGGCGGTGGCTCGGCGGCTGGGGGTGCCCGTCCGTCACGTCCGGCGGTTGGTGGCCGAGCGGCGGATTCCGTTCCTGAAGTGGAGCCACCTGCTGCGCTTCGACCCGTCCGAGATCGAGGCCTGGCTCGACCAAGCCCGACGGGGTTGAGGCCATGGGCGCATTGCTCGATGACCTCGACGACCACGAAGGCTTCGGCGCTCGACGGCTGCCCGACGGCACGCTCACGGACAGCTGGACGCAGGAGACTGCCAGCTTCGCCGCCTACGTCGCCGCCTGCGACTGCGGGTGGCGGGGAGACGAGGATCGTCCTCCGACCGAGGCCGGCTACGAGATCGCCCTCGACGACTGGGAGCGCGACCACGCCCGTCCGCAGCTCGCCCGCACGGTTCCCGCTCGTGTGACGAGGATGATCCGCGACCTGCGGACCGAGGTCGGAGCCCTGGCCAAGGAGCGGCCGGCGGCGGCGCAACAGGCCCTGAGCGAGGTACGGGCGTGGACCGACGCGGCGATGGCCTTGACCCGCGGTGCGACCCCGCCACCCAGTCGCGGCGGGCGTCCACTTCGGCGGTAGCAGCGCGGCGGGCTTGCCGTCGGCGCGCCGCGAGCCGGTCTACTCTCGGACCCACCGCTCTCGGGGCTGGAGCGGTTCTCAACAGCCCTCCTCAAGAGTTCCGCCGTGATCGCCCCACAGTGGCGCCGGCCGGCGGACTGGCAAGAGCCAGAGGCCCGAGGAGGATCGTTGGCATCGATCCGGCGCAAGCCGAGCGGTCGGTGGGAGGCCCGGTATCGCGACGCGCGGGGCGCCATGCACGCGCAGACGTTCCCGACCAAGACTGCGGCCGTTCAGTGGTCGAGGGAGACCGAGACCGACGTGCGACGCGGTGACTGGATCGACCCGCGTCTCGGCCGGAGAACGTTCCGGGACTGGTCGGATGAGTACCTGAGCACCATCGTCCACCTGCGGACGGTCACCAGACGCGATTACGAACGCCAGCTGCGGGTCCACATCGTTCCGGTGTTCGGCGACCGGCCGATCAGCCAGATCGACCAGGTCGACATCCGCCGGTTCATGTCTGACCTCCGCGCGACCGGCATGGCGCCGAAGACCTTGCAGAAGGTCCGCCTGGTCCTTCGGCAGGTACTCGAGACCGCCCGAGGCTCCGGCGCGATCAAGGCCAACCCGTGCGAGGGGATCCGGCTCCCGAGAGCCGAGGCCAAGGAGCCGATCTTCCTCACGCCCGATCAGGTCGAGGTCCTGGCCCGGGCGGCGCGACCCCCGTATGGCGTCCTCATCCGCTTCGCTGCCGCCACTGGACTGCGGCCCAGTGAGATCTGCGGCCTGCGGGTCCGTCGGCTCGACCTGCGGGCGGGCACGGTCGAGGTGGCCGAGGCGCGCACGGTCGTCGGCGGGCGCACCGAGGACGGCCCGCCCAAGAGTGGGTCCCGGCGGACCGTGCAGCTCCCGTCGTCGGTGTGCGCCCAGCTCCGGGACCACCTGAGCGAGCGCTCCGCCGACGTGGGTCGGCCGTTGACCGGGGATGACTACGTGTTCACCGCGCCCGAGGGCGGGCCGCTACGCCGAGATCTGCTGCACAAGCGCATCTTCCGACCGGCAGTGATCGAGGCCGGGCTGCCGGACTCGCTTCGCATGCACGACCTCCGCCATACCTGCACCTCCATCCTGATTGCCCTCGGCGCCCATCCGAAGGTCATCCAGGAGTGGCTCGGGCACCGGTCGATCACCGTCACCATGGACGTCTACGCCCACCTCTTTCCGTCCCTCAACCAGGACCTTGCTGACCAGATGGACGAGGTGTTCCGCCGGGCGGCCACGACGCCCGAAACCGAGTGAGCATCCATCCCGACGGGCTGCGCACTGGCGAACTGCTGGAGGCGCACGTCGAGATCGAGGGATTTCGGATCGAGTTGCTGGCCGTCGTCCAGGTGTCCGGCACGACTGTCCACCTCCAGGACCTGGCGATCTATCCGGCCGGAGTCGAGCGGGCGACGGTCGGAGTTGCCGCACTGCTGCGTGCCGCCCGGCGGGACCTGTTCCCCGACCTGCGAGCCGCCGGCTTCGCCCGGCTTCGGATCACGGCAACTCGGCTCTCGGGCGCCAACCCCGGGCGTACAGTTGATCTCACGATCGACCTCACGAAGGAAGCAACGTGAGCACTCAAGTGACCGACCGGGCCGCCAGCCTGTGGGACCACGGAGCCCGCTGGGACGCGATCCTCGCCACCCTCAGGGACGAAGGCTTCACCAAGGTCGACTGCATCAAGGCCACGGTGGAGTTGCTCCGGCTCCCCCTGGCCGACGCCAAGCGTGTCGTCCACGACAGCCAGACGTGGGCCGACGTTCGAGGGCGCGACGACGAGTGGCACGACAGCCTCGTCATCGAGCTCGACACCACCGAATCCCGCTCCTGACCCAGACAGACCACAAACAGACCACATTCGCCCGCGTTCGGCCGGTTTCCAGCGGTCACCAGCGGACAGCCCAATACCCGTCCTGACCTGGGCTTTTACGCCGAAATGCCCCTTGACCTGCACCGCCGAGAATGCCCCAGACGGGGTTCGGGACGCTGAGGCCGCGGGTTCAAGTCCCGCCTTCCCGACCAGCTAAAGGTGCAGGTCAGGGCGTTGTAGCCCTGACCAGCGGGTTGGTCAGCCAGCCCCCAGGCTGCGAGCAGGCCGCGGGAACTTCATGAACGCGTCCCCAGCCGTTCGGCCGCAGCAGCATCCGCGGCCGTCGTAGCCTGCGCGTAGATGGCAATGGTGAGCCACGGATCGCTGTGGTCGAGGCGCGTCTGGACGGTCCTTCAGGTCGACGCCGTCGAGCAGCATGCCCGTCGCGTTGGCCCTGCGGAGGTCATGGAAACTCGAGCCCTTCGACGCCGGCGGCCTTGGTGGCCGGGATCCACACCCGGCGGCGGAAGTGGGCATAGTCGAGGTGGCCGCCCTCGGGGGCCTTGAAAACCCATTCATCGGCGTCGGCCCCTGTAAGGCCCCGGCGAGCCAGATGGTCAGCAAAGAGGGCAATGAGGGCCGCCGGTACGGCCATGGTATGCCGCCCTGCCTGTGACTTGGGAGGTTCGAGAACCATGGCGCCACCCTTCCCACGGGTGAACTGCTCGGCGACGTGCAATGTGGAGCGTAGGACGTCCAGCCGGCCAACCCGCAGGCCGGCGCATTCTCCCCAACGCATGCCCAGGTACCCCATGGGACCGCACTCGCCCTTGGCCTCGGAGAGCTTTGCCAGCTCCTCGGCGTCCAACGTGGCGGGTGGTTGAGGTCGTGGCCGGCAGCCGGATGCCCCGACAGGGGGAGGGCGATGAGATCGGCCGCCACTGCGGCGTTAAGGATGGCGCTGAGCGTGTCGTACTGTCGGCGGACCGTGCTGGGGGACCGCCCGGTGCTCGCGACGGGAAGTTCCGAGGGCACCGCCCGGCTGTGGGACCCGGCCAACGGCGAGGCCCTGGCCGTCCTGGCCGGCCACCAGAGCGTCAAATCGGTAGCCTTTGGGACGGTGGGGGATCGCCCGGTGCTGGCCACCGGAGGCTCCGACCGCACCGCCCGGCTGTGGGACCCGGCCAGCGGCGAGGACCTGGCCGTCCTGGCTGGCCACGAGGGCGTGGTCACCTCCGTGGCCTTCGGGACGGGGGGGACCGCCCGGTGCTGGCGACCGGGAGTTCCGACGGCACCACCCGGGCTGTGGGACCTGTCTAGCGGCGATACTCGTGATTGCCATTTCAGCCGATCTTGCCGAGGATCCGGCCTGTCAGGGCCAGCAGCGGGTTCGGCCCAGCCACATCGACCTTACAGTTCGACGCCTCGGCGGTCGTCCCAGCGAAGTGGTACGTATAGATCACGTCCTGCCCGTCGGTGGCGGACGGGCACCGCGTACGCGTCTGGGGAAGGGTCGCGATGGCGGGGCCCTGTTGGTCCACGGCAGCGCGCATTTCGCCGGCGTCCTTCCCCGACAACTTGCCGGTCGATCGCTTTCCGTTGACCGTCCGCGTCCACGACCCGTCGCGGCGGATCGCGACCTGCTCGCCGCAAACGTCGCCCGCGCACAGGCCGCCCGATTTCACGACCTCGACGAGGAGGTCGGAGTCCGCACCGGTCGCGGTCGAGGCGGTCGTGGTGGCCGGCCCGCTCCGCCCGTCGCCCCTCGATACGCAGGCGCCGACCAGCAGAACGGCCACTATCGCCACCGCCGGGCCGATGTTCCACAGAGCAGGCCGATCCACCGCGTCCAGTGTGGCAGGCGGCGGCGCGCGCTGCGGATTGCTCGTGGCTCCGGATTCGACTAGGTTCCGGCGGTTGCCCGGAGTCGGGCGACCTCTTTCGGTGGAGGGGAACGGATGCGGGTGTCGGCGGGTTTGCGTTGGTTGCCTGTCTTCGTGCGCGTGGCGCTTTTCGCGCTGCTCGCCGCGCTCCCGCCCGTGGTGGCAACCAGCCCTCACCGGGCCGAGGCGCAGGCTGCACCCGGGGTCATCACCACTGCCGGCCCGCTGTCGCGTATTCAGACCACGTCGACATTGAACTGCGCCGTTCAGCATGCGAGCGACTCCCTACCCGAGTTCTACGGCAGCACGGCGTGCGGCACCTTTGTCGTGATTAACAACCAGCTGTTCGGGCCGTCCGACATCCCGGCCGGTAACTCGGCCAGCCCCCGCACCCCGTACACACCGGTCAGCCAGACTCCGGCTACCGGCACAGGCACGGCCGCCGATCCGTACCGCATCGTCACCGTCGTGACACTGGCCTCGACTGGCGTCCAGCTGACGCAGACCGACGTCTACGTCGTCGGGCAGGAGAGCTTCACGACCAGCGTCGCCCTATCGAACACCACGGGCTCGCCGGTCAGCGGGGTTGTGTACCGCGCCGGTGACTGTTACTTGGCCAACTCCGACTTCGGGCTCGGCGCCGTCACCGAATCCAGCGTCGCGTGCGTGTCAACCGGCGGCCGCGTCGAGCAGTGGGTCCCGATCACGGCGGGCAGCAGCTACATGGAGGCGTTCTACAACCAGATCTGGGCCCAGATCGGCTCCCGGCAGCCGTTCCCCAACAGCTGCCGCTGCAACGAGAACATCGACAACGGCGCTGGCCTGAGCTGGTCGGTCTCGATCCCGGGCAATAGCCAGCGCACGATCTCGGCGGCCACGGCCTTCGCCTCCGGCGCGCAGGAGCTCGACGCGGACGGCGACGGCCTGCTGGACGACTGGGAGACGAACGGCCTCGACGTCAACGGGGACGGGGTCAAGGAGGTCGACCTTCCCGCCATGGGCGCCGACCCGAGGCACAAGGACCTCTTCATCGAAGTCGACTGGATGGACCGCCCCCAGAGCTGCGTCCTGTGGTGGTGCTGGGGCGGGCGCAGCTTCGCACCGATGCAGGCGGCGCTCGACGATGTGCGCGCCACATTTGCGGCCGCGCCCCTGACGAACCCGGACGGCCAGACGGGCGTGCGGGCCCACATCGACTCGGGCTCGGGCGGGGTCATGAACCCGGTGAACGGTGCCACGTGGGGCAGCCGCAGCCGCGCGAACCGAGTTGCTTACGACCAGTCCCTGGGGCAGTTCAACGGCAACAACTACGACTGGTCCGAGTTCAACGCGCTGCAGACGCCGAACTTCGAGTCAGCCCGGCGAGATGTCTTCCACTACGCGATCTATGGCGACACATACGCCGCCAGTGGGAGCTCGGGGATCGCCCGTGGGATCCCGGGCGACGCCTTCCTCGTGACCGACGGCGACAGCTCGTGGAATGGCGGCTTCTCGAGGCGGCAGGAGAGCGGCACGTTCTTCCACGAGCTGGGCCACACCCTCAACCTGCACCACGGCGGTGCAGACCCTGGCGTCGAGCAGCGCTACAAGCCCAACTACGAGAGCATCATGAACTATGCGTGGCAGCTCGGCGGCAGTGTAGGGCCGAGCGGGCTCGACTACTCCCGCGCCGCGTTGCCCACCCTGAACGAGAGCGCGCTGTCGGAGGCCACGGGCTTGACGACGCCGAACGGGCGGGTCCGCTACCGGTGCCCGTCCCGCGCCCAGGTCGAGGTTTCGGGCGGCGCCAACATCGACTGGAACTGCAATGGTTCGATCGACCCCAACACGGTCTCGGCCGACATCAACAACTGTGGAGCGAACTGCGCGTTCGAGAATGGCGCCACACAGCTCGGCGGCGCGAACGACTGGGCGGCCCTCAAGTTCGACGGCGGGGCGGTGGGGGCCTTCGGCGTCGGTGACCTCGACGACCAAGCGCCGCCACCCACCGAGACCGTGGCCGACGAACCCACCGCCAATCAGCTGCGCCAGGACGGTGCGTTCGGTGCCAATGGCGACGGCACGCTTGCGTTCGTCGGGCCGAACACTCTGTACCTCGGTGTTGTCGGCCAGACCGCATTCGTCGACGTCAACAATGTTGGTTCGGTGACTGCATCCTTCCGGGTCAGTCTGACCGGAGCCGGCACCGGCCTTGACGGCGCGCAGGCCAACGTGAGCACTAACGGCGGGGCGACGGCCCGGATGACCTTCCCCGTGAACGCAGCGGGCACCACCAGCGGGCCCCACACGCTCCTCCTGACCCTGTCCAGCCCGAGCGGCGCCACGCTGGCCGAGGTGGTCGCCGACGTGACCGTGGTGAACCTCGCCGATCCCACGATCGCGCAGCAGGTGCCCCAGGTCCTGACTGCCCTCCGGAACGGGTCGCTCACCGGCCTCGACCCGCAGGTGGCGAGCACCTCGGCGACGGTACTGGCCGCGGCGGCGGGCGGAGCCGCCTCCATCGCCGTCTGCACGAGCGTTCCTGCTCCGGGCACCCTGCCCGGCAACACCGTCGTCATCAGCCAGCCTGGGCTGACGACCATGGGCACGGCCGGCGACGACGTCATCTACGGCACGTCCGGCGTCGACCGGATCTTTGCCAGCGGTGGCAACGACACCGTCTTCGGCGGCGGCGGAGACGACCAAATCAGCGGTGGTGACGGCAATGACACCCTCTGCGGCGGCGACGGCAACGACGCCATCGCTGGCGACGCGGGCAACGACGGGCTCGACGGCGGTGCGGGCAACGACAACCTGCTCGGGGGAGCCGGCGACGATCGGATCGTCGGGGGCGACGGGGTCAACCGCCTGGCTGGCGGCGACGGCACCGACACGTGCGACCCGGGCCCGTCACAGTCCAGCCAGACGGCCGGGTGTGAGACGGCGGCCACTGCGTCGGCGGGGGCCGCATCCACGGCGAGCGAACCGACAACCGGCTCCTCGATGCCGCCGTCTCAGCCACCCCCACCAGCGCCGGCGGCGACGGCCGCGCGGAGTCCCGACGGCAACCCGCCCGGTCGGTAGGTTTTCAGAACCGGCTCCGGAGACGGAGGTGCGTACATTCCCGATCACGGGTCGCGCACGGCCACCGATGTCGAGCCGATCACGCATTCCGCGCTGTCCTGCGCGCCGTTGGCTCCGTCCAGCTTCCCAACCTGAGAACGCCGTGGAAGGGATTTCGGGACCCGTTGCACACCTGGACTGCCGGGAACCCACTGTCTCAATTGCCCGCCAGGCGGCGCTAGCTCGCCGCCGATGCCGTCCGTACACCCACGAGACGGCCAATCTCCTCGAGCACTCATCTTGATTGGCCCCATCTTCGCCGAAGCAGGGTTTTTGGGTTCGCGGTCGGCGGCCTGGCCGCGGCCAGGCCGCGGGAGGCCGCGGAACAGCGCGCAACCATGCGCAACGGCGCCGAAGAAAAGGTGCAGGTCAGAGGTCATATATGCGCACACCCGCAGGTCAGAGAACGGCCCCAATCGGCGTTCGGGACGCTGAGGCCGCGGGTTCAAGTCCCGCCTTCCCGACCAGCTAAAGGTGCAGGTCAGGGCCTAACTCGGCCCTGTGTGACGAGTTGGGTCAGCTAGCGGCCCAGGCCGCGACCAAGCCGCGGCAACACCATGGACTGTGTCCCGAGCCGCTCCGTGGCAGCCCCGCTCGATCGCGGCTTCAACTCACCGACCGCCGCTACACCTCGTTGGCCCCCTTGACAGACAGGCGATCGCCTGCCGCGATCACGTCGGGGTCGCAGCTCATCGCCATGGCCGCTCGAGGTCCTTGAGCTGGGCGTCCTCCCTCGAGGAATTTTGTATCTCGGACGCTCCGGGTGTGCTCCCAATCAGCCCGCGTCGCCGGCCGGGACCGCCGGCGCCTCGCAGCGGTCGTGCCACTGAGTCTTGCCGTCCCCGGGGTCGCTCTCGCCGTCTTGGCGACGACGCACTCGGTGGTGGCGGCGTGCGTCCTGCTGGCCCTCGACGGCGGGGCCGCGGTGGTCCTCGAGGTGGCTGTGGTGACGACCGTGCAGAGGGCGTTGCCCACGGACCTCACGGCCGTTGCCATCGGACTCATGAACACCGTGGTGGCGGCCGCGTTCCTGGCCGGGTTCGTGATCGCCCCGCTTCTCGTGGCGACGGCGGGCGTTCGCGGCACGCTGGTGGTGACCGGGGCCGGACTGGGCCTCGCGGCGGCGGTGTTCCGCCTTGGAATACGCCCGCTGGAGAGCGGCGACAGCCTGCCGAACGCGATGCGGCCGGGGCACGAATCGCCACGCTCAGCGGACGACGGGGGAATCATGACGGGGACCGATACATCCGATCTGGTGTTGACCATCGGCAAGGCACCCGGATGAGCCGCCACTGGCTGGTCGACCGGTCGTCGCACTGGCGAAAATGCCCCGGACGAGGTTCAGGGCGCTGAGGCCGCGGACAAGTGCCGCCTTCCCGACCAGGAAAATGCAGGTCAGGGCCTTTTCAGGGTCTTGTGCTCGGGCTGGTGGAGCCCGCAGACACAAAGAGACCGAGCTGTGAAGCGGTGACCTGTCCGGGAGGCTGGTCTGCCGTGCTCCAGGTGGGGGGTAGTTCTGCCGATACGGTTCTCATCGCTGCCTGACGGGTGCGCGACGGCGGGCGGGACAGCCTGTCCCGGACCCCGGAGGGAGTCGGCATGAGCTGGCAGAAACGGATGATCCATCCTCGGATCATCGGAGCCCTGGCCCTGGTGGCGACGATCCTGGTCGTGGCCGTTCCCGCTCCGGCGGTCGCCACGGCCGTGGTGGAGGCAAGCCCCGACCTGCCGGCGATCGTCCTCAGTGAAGTCGCCGGGTACAGGATCGCACCGCCTGGTATCGGTCTGTCGGGCCAGATCGGGACCGGTCAGATGGCGGGCTCACCCGAAGCCAGCCTGGCGGGAGCCCAACTGTTCGACGCGGTGGCGGCGAACTACGCCCGAACGTTCGTAACGCCGCAGGGACGGACAGCGGTCATAGTCGGGCTCGACATGGGCACGGTTGGGGCTGCGAGGTCGTTCGAGGCGGGTGCTCGCCAGAGCTCACCCCAAACCGGTGCCGTCGCATCGGTTCCCGGTCTCGACAACGCCTTCCGAGTCGCGATCCGCCCCGACAAGCTTCCGCCCGGCACCTCGGCCGAGCAGGTTTTCCTCCAGTCCGGTCGGCTGGCGTTCATCCTCGCCATCTCCGACCGGTCCACGTCGCCGGTCACCGACGGTGACGCCACCGATCTTGCGTGGCTCCAGGCCGCCGCCGTGCCGGCCGAGATCTCCGCCCAGAAAGCGGAACCGGGCGGTGCGTTCAGCGTGGGCTACGCCGCGGGCCAGGCGGTCGGCGTGATGCTGCTGGTCGGCCTGGTCGCCGCCGCCGTGGTGAGCGTCAGGCACCGGAGAGCAGTGCGGTGAGCTCTTTGGGCAGCTGCCGAGCCCGACGGTCCTCCCGGAAGGGAAACTGACTGTGGCGCCAGGCCGGGATGAGCGCGCCAACGAGGCGGCTCTCCAAGGGGGAGAAGATCGGCCACCGTCGCGGCGGTCCCTCTCGTGGGGGGCGCCGTGGGGAACTCCGGCGGCCTGAGGATCGTCTCACCGACGAATGACGTCTCCGCTCCTCCGCTCGGTCAGCCTTCGCTTCGGCGTGCTTCGGTTGGCGGCCGTCGTTGTCACGATGGTCGTGCTGGTTGGCTGTGGTGACGAGGGGAGGGCGTCCCTCGCTGCCTCGTCGGCTTCGACGACCACGGGGGCGATCCGCGTCCCGGACGTGACCACCACCGTTCCCGCGGAAGTGTCCCTTCCGCCGGCCACGACCACGCCTCCCCCCGCCCCGCTGACGACCCTCGACGCCGGACCACCGGCCGACGGCTCGGGCGTCCATGGCACCGTCCTTTTCGGTCCCGTCTGCCCGGTCGAGCGGATCCCACCCGATCCGGCCTGTGCCCCCCGCCCGGGTCCGGCCCGGATCCGACTCTTCCGAGCCGACGGCGCACTGGCGGCCGAGGGGACGGCCGGCGACGATGGGAACTTCATGATTCCGGTCGGCCCGGGCACCTACGAGGTACAGACGGAGGCGGCCACCGCCGGTCCCGGACGGGGTTGCCAGGCCGAGCCGGCGCAGATCCTCGTACCGTCAGGATCGTTCGTCTCGGTGTCGGTGACGTGCGACACCGGCATCCGCTGAGGCGCCGACTACTCGAGGCTGGTCTTGCGGCGGTGGCGGCGTTGGGGAAGGTCGTGCAGGAGGCTGGTAACGACGAGCCAGACGCCGGCGGCGGCTGCGGCCAGGAAGCAGACGATGGCCACGCTCGGGTAGCCGAAGAGCTTGGCCTCGGTGTCGATCTGCATCAGCATGGCCGCGCCGACGATGAGGGCCGCGATCACCAGGCCGGCCGTGACCCGGTTGGCCAGCTTCTGGATGCCCCGCATCAACTCCTTCTCGTCGATGCCCTGGATGTTCAGCGTCATCTGACCCTCGGCCAGGGCGTCCATGACCTTGTTGACCCGGGCCGGGAGCTTCTCGACGAACTCCTTGGCGTCCATCGCCGCCGACAGCAGATGGGCCGGGGAGGCGCTCTGCAGCATCTTCCGGCGCATTATCTCCCCGACGTGGTCCTGGATGGCCGCGTTCGGGTCGAAGTCGGGGTCGACCTTGTTTGCCACCTGATCCAGGTTGAGCAACGTCTTTCCCAGCATGGTGAGCTCCACCGGCGGCCGCAGCCCGCAGTCGCCCGCGATCCGCGCCAGCTCGCCGACCATCCGTCCCGCCTCCAGCTGCCCGACCGTCACCGCCTGGTTGCGCTGGACGAGAGCGGAGATCTCCCGTTCGAACCGGAGCCGGTCCCAGTTCTCCCGCTTCTCACCCAGGCCGGCCAGGATCGACGAGACGTCGGTGCCGTCGCCCTCGGACAAGGCCAGGAGGAGCCGCACCAGGTCGTCCTGCAGCTCGGGGGCGATGCGCACGACCATGCCCAGGTCGATCAGCGCCAGCCGGCCGTCGGTCGTCAGCAGCACGTTGCCCGGGTGGGGATCGGCGTGGACGAAGCCGTGGACGAGAATCTGGTCGAGGTAGGCGTCGAACAGGTCCTTGGCCAAGCCGCACCGGTCGGTCTCCAACGTCGCCAGCGGGCCGAGGGAGCCCACGTTGCGCCCGTCGACCAGGTCCATGGTGAGCACGGTCGACGTGGTGTAGTCGTCGATCGGCTGGGGGACGACGATGCGCTGGTAGTCGGTCAGCTGTGACCCGAGCAGGCGAAGGTTGGCCGCTTCCAGCCGGTAGTCGAGCTCGGCCATGATCGACCGGCGGAACTCCTCGACCATGCCCCGGAAGCCGTAGGCCCGGCCCACCCCGGTGTGGGTGTCGAGGAACTCGGCCAGCTCCTCGATGACCTCCATGTCGTCGACGATCCGCTGGCGGATGCCCGGCCGCTGCACCTTCACCGCCACCGGCCGACCGTCGCGCAACACCGCCCGGTGGACCTGGCCCAGGGACGCGCTGGCCCGGGGAGTGGACTCGAAGGACTGGAAGGCGTTGGAGATCCGGGCCCCGATCTCGCGGGTGACGGCCTCCTCGATGACCTCGAAGCTGACCGGCTCGACGTCGTCCTGGAGACGGCTGAGGGCCTCCAGGTAGGCGGGCGGTAGGAGGTCGGCCCGGGTCGACAGGAGCTGGCCGAGCTTGATGAACGTCGGCCCCATCGCCTCCAGGTCGTCGGCCAGCCTGCGGGCGTCCTCGTCGATCGTGGGGTCGTCGGGCGCGGGGCTGTCGGGATCGAAGCTGCGCAGGGCACCGGAGCGCCCGTACTTCACCAGGAGGGCGGCGATGTCCTTGTAGCGGGTGAGGTGGTTGGGTTTGAGGGAAAGGGCCATTCTGGCCGAGCGGATACCCACCCCGGTCTGGTGTCGAACCGGTCGCGAAAAGAATCTCCCCGGTTCTGTCGATTTCGGCGGAGGGTGTTCGTGTAGGAGGCGACGGGCAGGCACGGTGCCGGCCGACAGAGGAGGAAGACCATGACGCAGTACATGCTCTCCGTGTACATGGAAGAGGGCTTCGAGGCGACCGAGGAAGAGATGCAGACGATGTTCAAGGACGTCGACGCCCTCAACTCGCAGATCAAGTCCGAGGGCGCCTGGGTGTTCGCCGGCGGGCTGCACCCGGCCGAGACGGCCACCGTCGTCCGGGCCCAGGACGGCGACGTCCTCACCACCGACGGCCCCTACGCCGAGGCCAAGGAGCAGTTGGGCGGCTTCTGGGTCATCCAGGCCCCCGACCTCGACGGTGCGCTGGCCTGGGCGTCGAAGGCCACCATCGCCTGCCGCGGCGCAGTCGAGGTCCGGCCCTTCCAGGACGACGCCGGCTGACCGGTGACATCGGAGCAGCCCGAGATCGAGAGGATCTTCCGGCACGAGTCCGGACGAGCGGTTGCGGTCCTGGTCCGCCATTTCGGTGACATCGACGTCGCCGAGGAGGCGGTCCAGGACGCGTTCGTGGTGGCCCTCCGAAAGTGGCCGGAGACAGGGATCCCACCGAGCCCGGCCGGCTGGATCATCACGACCGCCCGCAACCGGGCCATCGACCGCCTGCGGCGGGAGTCGTCCCGCGACGACCGCCACGCCGAGGCCGCATTCCTACAGACCCCCGACGAACCGATGGAGGTGGGCCCCGTGGAGGACGACCGCCTCCGTCTGATCTTCACCTGCTGCCACCCGGCGCTGGCGCCGGCGGCCCAGGTCGCGCTGACGCTCCGCCTCATCGCCGGGCTGCAGACCCCCGAGATCGCCCGGTCGTTCCTCGTGCCGGAGGCCACCATGGCCCAGCGCCTGGTTCGGGCCAAGAACAAGATCCGGGCCGCCAACATCCCCTACCGCATCCCGGGCGACGCCGAGCTCCCCGACCGCCTGCGTCCGGTCCTGGCCGTGGTCTACCTGGTCTTCAACGAGGGCTACGTGGCCACCGCGGGCGACGATCTGGTGCGGGCCGAGCTGTGCGAGGAGGCGACCCGCCTGGCCCGGCTGCTGGCCGACCTCATGCCCGACGAGCCCGAGGTGCTTGGCCTCCTCGCCCTCCTTCTGCTCACCGAGTCCCGCCGGCGGGCCCGCACCGCTCCCGACGGGTCGATCGTGCGGCTGGCGGACCAGGACCGCTCCCGGTGGGACCGGCGGCTCATCGCCGAGGGGCAGGCGCTCGTGCGGGCGTGCCTGCGCCGCAATCTCCCCGGGCCGTACCAGATCCAGGCCGCCATCAGCGCCGTCCACAGCGACGCCCCCACCGCCGCCGACACCGACTGGTCCCAGATCGTGCGCCTCTACGACCAGCTCCTCGTCGTGGCGCCTACGCCCGTGGTCGCCCTGAACCGGGCCATCGCGGTGGCCGAGCTCGATGGGCCGGCCGTCGCCTTCGCCGCCGTCGAGCGGTTGGCGACGCTCGACGCCTACTACCTGTTCCACGCCACCCGGGCCGACCTGCTGGAGCGGCTCGGCCGTCCCGAGGAGGCCCTGGCCGCCTACCGCGAGGCACTGGAGCGCACGACCAACGCCGCCGAGCGGCGCCTGCTCGAGGCCCGTCGGGACGCGCTGGGCGTAGCCACGGGGGGGTAAAGGCGGTTCCGACGTCCGCCAGAACGTGCTGGCCGCCGAGAAGTAGTGTCGGCCGCGTGCCCGACGTGGCATCGCCGGTCCCGGAGCGGATCCGTGCCGCCGAGGTCATCGCCGCGCTCTCGCTGGCCACCGACCTGGGCGTGGGCTTCGAGCTCGAGCACGGCCTGCGGAGCACCATCCTGGCCATGCGGCTGGCCGACCGCCTCGCCGTCGACGTGGAGACGGCCACCCGCACCTACTACTTCGGCCTCCTCTTCCACGTCGGCTGCACGGCCGACGCCGAGGTCGCGGCCGACATCTTCCCCGGCGACGGCGCCCTCCTGACCGACTTCTTCCCGGTGATGTTCGGCTCCCCCCGGGAGCAGTTCCGCGGCATCCGGCGGGCGCTGGCCAGTCCCGGGGCCGGCCCCCTGGCCCGGGCCGGGCAGGTCGCCCGGGGCCTGCCCCGGGCGGCCGGCAGCCATAAGGCCCACCTGGAGGCCGCCTGCCAGGTGGGCCAGATGTTGTCCGACCGGCTCGGGGTCCCCATGGACGTCAAGGCCCTGTTCCCCCACCTCGCGGAGCGGTGGGACGGCAAGGGCGAACCGGGGGACGCCAAGGGCGAGCAGGTACCCCTGGCCCTGCGCATCTGCCATGTGGCCCGGGACGCGACGGTCCAGCAGATGGTGGGTGGCGACGAGCACGCCGTCCGCACGCTGAGGAACCGGGCCGGCGCCGCCTTCGACCCCGACATCGCCAACCTGCTGGCCGACGACTGGGACGAGCTCCTCGCCGCCGGCGCGTCCACCTCGGCCTGGGACGAGGCCCTGGCGTCAGAGCCCGCCCCCCACCTCACCCTGGAGGGCGACGCCATCGACCGGGCCTTGGGGGCGATGGGCGACTTCGCCGACCTGGCGTCGCCCTATCTCGTGGGCCACTCGGCGGGCGTGGCCGACCTGGCGGCGGCCGCCGCCGAGCAGTGCCACTTCGGGCCCGGGGACGCCGCCACCGTGCGGCGGGCGGCCCTTGTACACGACGTCGGCCGAGTCGCAGTGCCCGTCCGGATCTGGCAGAAGTCGACGCCGCTGACCCCGGACGACTGGGAGCGCGTCCGGCTGCACGCCTACCACACCGAGCGGATCCTCAGCCGGTCGCCGTTCCTGGCCGCGCTGGCGCCGGTGGCGACCGCCCACCACGAGCGGCTCGACGGCGGCGGGTACCACCGGGGCACCCCGGTGGCCGGTCTCAGTCCCCCGGCCCGCCTGTTGGCCGCGGCCGACGCCTTCCACGCCATGACCGAGCCCCGACCCCATCGGGCGCCGCTTCCGCCCGAGCGGGCGGCCGAGGATCTCGATCTGCAGGCCCACGCGGGGCGGCTCGACGCCGACGCGGTGGCGGCCGTCCTGGAGGCCGCCGGCCAGCGCCGGCCCCACGCCGAACGCCCGGCCGGCCTCACCGGACGGGAGGCCCAGGTGGTCGGCCTCCTCGCCCGGGGCCTGCAGACCAAGCAGGTGGCCCATGTTCTGGGCATCTCGACCAAGACCGCCGACCGCCACATCCAGAACTCCTACGCCAAGATCGGCGTCTCCACCCGGGCCGCGGCCGCCCTGTTCGCCATGCAGCACGGGCTGGCGGGATGGGGAGAACTCCCGATGGGAACCACCGTGCCCCGCTCCTAGGGTCGCCATCACACCCGGCAACACAGGAGGAATCCGATGGCGATTGCGATGTTGGTCGACAACCCGGCGGTGTCCCAGGAGGTCTACGACAAGGTCCGGGCCCAGCTCGGCGTCGACGCTCCTCCGGGCGGCATCGTGCACCTGGCCGGGCCCGCGCCCGGCGGCGGATGGCGGGTCGTCGAGCTGTGGGAGTCGCGGGAGGAGGCATTCCGCTTCTTCACCGAGTGTCTGGCCCCCGCCCTGCGGGCACTGGGCGTGACCGGGCCCCCGCCCGAGCCCCAGTTCTGGCCCGTGCACAACCTCATCACCTCGTAGACGCGGCAGAGTTGGGGGATGCCGGTCCACATCCTCACCCTCGTCTGCCCCGACCGGCCGGGGATCGTGGCCAGCATCTCCCAGGGACTGGTCGAGCTCGACGCCAACATCCTGGAGAACGCCCAGTTCGGCGACCAGCCCACGGGGATGTTCGTCATGCGCACCCGGTTCGAGACTCCGGTGGAGTCGTCGGTGTGGGTGGAGGACGCCCTCCAGCCCCGGTCGTCGGAGCTGGGCGCCACCGTCCGGGTGCGGCGGGAGGACCACCACCCGCGGGTCCTGGTCATGGTGTCGAAGTACGACCATTGCCTGGTCGACCTGCTCTACCGCTGGCGGGCGGGTGAGCTGGCCATCGACATCCCCGTCGTGGTGTCGAACCACCCCGATCTGCGGGACATGGTCACCAGCCACGGGATCGCCTTCGAGCAGCTGCCGGCAGGACCGGAGTCCAGGTCTGCCGCCGACGCCCGCCTGCTCGAATTGGTGGAGAAGAACCAGGTCGACCTGGTGGTGCTGGCCCGCTACATGCAGGTGCTGTCCGAGCCCGTGTGCCGGGAGATGGAGGGCCGGGTCATTAACATCCACCACTCGTTCCTGCCCGGCTTCAAGGGGGCCAAGCCCTACCACCAGGCATGGCAGCGGGGCGTGAAGCTCATCGGCGCCACCGCCCACTACGTCACCGCCGACCTCGACGAGGGGCCGATCATCGACCAGGACGTGGCCCGGGTATCCCACGCCCACACCCCGGAGCAGATGCTCATCATCGGACGCGACCTGGAGCGGCTGGTGCTGTCCCGCGCCGTCAAGGCCCACGCCGAGGGACGGGTCTTCCTCCTGGGCCGGCGTACGGTGGTGTTCTCCTAGAACCTCGCCGTACGCTGGGACCTGCTGGCCGACTCAAGGACGTCCGGGGGGACATGCGACGAGAGTGGACGATCTGGCTCGGCTTCATCGCAGTGGTGTTCGCGGCGGTGGTCTTCGTGGTGACCCGTGACAATCAGGACTCGTCCAAGCTGTCCGCCGGCACGAGCGTCCCCACGACGGTGCGGGCCCCTCTCACCACGGTGACGACGAAGTCGACCGGCCCGACGACGCCCACGTCGTCGCCCTCGACCACGGTGACGCCCTCGACGGCTCCCGCCACCACCCGGTCGACAACCCCGGCGACCGCGGCCACGACTCCCGCCACCACCCCCCGCACCGTCGTCACCGCCCCGCCCCCCACCGCACCGCCTCCGACGGCGCCCCCGCCCACCGATCCGCCGCTCAAGGCGTCCTTCGGACCGGGCACCTACCGGATCAACATCGACCTCCCGCCCGGCACCTACCGCACCGAGGGCGGCCCGTACTGCACGTGGGCCCGCCTGTCGTCGGTGACGCAGAACCCGACGCCGGCCGACGTCATCGCCAGCGGGTACTCCACCGGCGCCCCGATCACGGTGGCCATCCCCGCCTCGGACGCGGCCTTCACCACCTCCGACTGCGACCTCTGGCTCCAGCTGTAGCCGGCCCCGCCGCCCGCGCCCGCCGCCGGCCCGGTGTCTAGGCCTCGGCCTCGGCGGCCGGCTCCGGCTCGGCCTCGGGCTCGTAGCGTCCGCCCAGGTGCTTGGCCAGGAAGCGCTCGGCGGCGGCGAAGAACTTGAGCCGGTTCTCGGGCTTGGCGAAGCCGTGGCCCTCGTCGGGGAAGAGCATGTACTGGTGGTCGATCCCGTGCTTGGTGAGGGCGGCCACGATCTGCTCCGCCTCCGCCTGCTTCACCCGGGGGTCGTTCGCCCCCTGGGCGATGAGGAGCGGGATGCGGATGTCGTCGGCCTTCGACAGCGGTGACCGTTCCCACATGAACTCGGGCTCGGTCTCGGGGTTCCCCACCCGGGTGTGGAACTGGCTGATCATCGGGGCCCAGTAGGGCGGGATCGACTCGATCAGCGTCTTCAGGTTGGACGGGCCCACGATGTCGACCGCGCAGGCGAAGACGTCGGGCGTGAAGGCGGCGCCCACCAGGGCCGCGTAGCCCCCGTAGGACCCACCGTAGATGGCGATGCGGTCCTTGTCGGCGAAGCCGTCGTTGACCACCGTGTTGACCGCGTCGAGCAGGTCGTCGTGCATCTTGGCGCCCCACTCCCGGTCGCCGGCGCTCACGAACTTCTTGCCGTAGCCGGTGGACCCCCGGAAGTTGACCTGCACGACCAGGTAGCCCCGGTTGGCCAGCCACTGGGCCTGGGGATCGAGGCCCCACGTGTCGCGGGCCCAGGGTCCGCCGTGGACCATGAGGACGGTGGGCAGGTTCTCCCGGGGCAGGCCGAGGGGGAAGTGCAGGTAGCCGTGGATCTGGAGGCCGTCGCGGGCGGTGAACTCGAAGGGCTCGTTCATGGCCAGCTCGTACTTCTTGAGGTCGGGCCGGTGGTCGAACAGGAAGCGGCTGTCCTGGGTGCGGCGGTCGTAGGCGTAGTAGCTGACCGGGCCGTTGTCGTTGGTGTACGCCGCCAGCCACACGTTGTCGGCGTCGTCGGCTCCGATGAGCGCCATGTCGCCATCGCCGATCGACTGGAGAAAGGCCAGGTCGACCACCACGTTGGGGTCGAGCACCTGGTACTCGACCCGGTCCTTGGTGTAGGTGACGAACTCGGGCTGCTTGGTGTCGGCGTTGAGGTGGACCCCGGACACGTCGTAGTCGGGGTCGCCCACGACCAGGCGCTGGACGCCGTTCTCGCAGTTGATGAGCACCAGGTGGCCGGTGTTGAAGCCCTTGGAGGAGACGGCCCACAGGGCCTTGCCGTCGAGGGTGAAGTCGAGGGGGCTGGTGGTGAGGGAGTCCTCCTGGTCGATCTCGAGGACCGGATGCCACTCCGACTCCTCGTCGTCGCGGACCATCACCACCATCCCGCCGTCGTCGGTGGGGGCGAGGCCGCCCCGCACCCGGAACTGGCTGTCGGCCAGGAAGCCCACGAAGCCGGGGTTCTCCACGATCTTCGTGAGTTCGCCCGTGGGCAGGTGCAGGCGGTAGACGTCGTGGAGCTGGGGGTTGTCCTTGTTGATGCCGACGAGGACGTCGTCGGGGAAGTGCTTGTCGATGTGCTCCACCCGGGCCTGGACGCCGTCGAACGGTGTGCAGTCCTTCGTCTCGCCGGTGACCAGGTCGGTGGCGTAGAGGCGCCAGTTCTCGTCGCCGCCGGTGTCCTGCTCGTACAGGATGTGCTGGTTGTCGTGGGCCCAGAAGAACGATCGGATCCCACGGTCGCGGTCGTCGGTGACGGGCACGCCCACGCCGCCCGCGATCGGGCTCACCCACACGTTGAGGACACCGTCGACGGGAGCGATCCACGCCAGGCGGGCGGCGTCGGGCGAGATGCGGGGACTCATGCGGTCGGGGTTGCCGAACAACACCTCGCGGGGGACGAGCGGAACGGGCGGATGCGATTCGGTCATGACACCAGGATTACAGACCACGGTTCCTACCAGGCACGCCGGCCGCGAATCCCGGCCGCGGGCCCGAGTCGGGGCGCGCTCGAACCCCACTCGAACCGAATCCCCGATCACCACCCCGGCTCCGCCCGTGGTGGTGACGTGGCTCGCACCATGCCGTTGGGGTCGGTGACCTCGAAGGTGGCGTCGGGCAGGAGCTTGGCCTGCCCGTCGGATTGGTGGAGCCGGTGGTGGTGGCGGGAGCAGAGCAGGACGAGGTTGTTGATCTCCGTCGCTCCGCCGTGGGTGACCCATCGCACGTGGTGGCCTTCGCACCAGGTGGACCGTCGGTCACAGCCGGGGAAGCGGCAATGCTCGTCGCGGATGACGAGGGCGTTCCACAGGTTGGCGGGGATGGTCCGCGTCGCGGTGCCGTAATCGAGGA
>JAXDMK010000045.1:0-15747 GCA_034666105.1 Actinomycetota bacterium
CCGGACATCTCCAGGGCCACGTCGTAGCCCTCCACCATGGCCAGCCCGCCGAAGACCTCGTCCAGCCGGGTCACGGCCGGGTCGATGGCCACGGTGGCCCCCATCTTCAGGGCCAGCTCCCGGCGGAGGGGGTTGGGCTCGCTCACCACCACGTGGCGGGCGCCGGCGTGGCGGACGACGGCGGTGGCCAGCAGCCCGATGGGACCGGCACCGCTCACCAGCACGTCCTCCCCCAGGACGGGGAAGGCGAGGGCGGTGTGGATGGCGTTTCCCAGCGGGTCGAAGATGGCGGCCACGTCGAGGTCGATGCCCGGCCAGTGCCGCCAGATGTTGGTCATGGGCAGGACGACGTACTCGGCGAAGGCGCCGTCGCGGCCCACCCCCAGGCCGACGGTGTGGGGGCACAGCTGCCGCCGCCCGGCCAGGCAGTGCCGGCACCGCCCGCACACCACGTGACCCTCCCCCGACACCAGGTCGTCGGGGCCGAAGCCGGTGACGTTGGAGCCCACCTCGACGATCGTGCCGACGAACTCGTGGCCGACGACGAGAGGCGGGCGGACGTGGCGCTGCGCCCACCCGTCCCATGCCTCGATGTGGAGGTCGGTGCCGCAGATGCCCGTCTGGGCCACGCGGACGAGCACGTCGTTGATCCCGATCTCGGGACGGGGGACCTCGCGCAACTCGAGGCCCGGCGCCGCCGCCGCCTTCACGAGGGCGAGCACGGGTCAGGCCTGCTTCGACTGCTCCCGGACGGCCCGCAGGCCCCGCCCGATGTCGAGCAGGTGGTGGTTGCCCTCGTGGACGGCCCGGCGGGCGTGGAGGAGCACGCTGCGCTCCTCGTGACCCCAACGGACGCCGACCCGGTCCCAGCCGTCGGAGGGGATGTTCTCGAAGGTGACGGCCAGCGTCTCGGCGTTGGCGGCGAGGGCGTCGACCACCGCCACCGGGTCGTCGTCGTTGTACTTCCGCTCGACGGCCAGCGCTTCGGGACCGGGCCCCTCCAGCTCGGGTCGGTCCTCGGCCAGGATCTGCTGCACCCAGCGGTCGTAGTTGAAGAACACGTCGCGGACGTGGGCCGCGTACTCCAGGGCCGACCACGTCTCGGGCGCCGGCCGCCGGCGGACCAGGGCGTCGCCGTCCTCCCCCGGTAGGAAGCGGGTGAGGGGTGCCCGGTAGCGCCGGCCGAAGGCCCGGATGGCGGCGGGCGCGTCGGCCCCGGCCAGGTCGGAGTAGACGAACCCGCACTCCTCACAGGGAGGAAAGTCGCTCACCCGGGCTTGACCACCTTGTCGACCAGGTGGGCGGGCAGGGGGTCGTAGTGGTCGTGGGCGACGGTGAACCGTCCCCGACCGCCGGTGATGGAGCGAAGGTCGATGGCGTAGCGCAGGACCTCCGACGTCGGAACCTGGGCGGTGATGGTCTGCTCGCCGTTGCCGACCGCCTCCGTGCCCTGCACCCGTCCCCGCCGGGAGTTGAGGTCGCCCATGACGTCGCCCTGGTACTGGGTGGGGACAGTGACCTCCACCAAGGAGATGGGCTCGAGCAGCACCGGTCCGGCCTTGGCCATGGCCTCCTTGAACCCGAGCGATCCGGCCATCCGGAAGCTCATCTCGGACGAGTCGACGGGGTGGTACTTCCCGTCGAAGACGGTGACCCGCACGTCAACCACCGGGTAGCCGAACACGCCGGCGGTGACCATGGTCTCGGCCACGCCCTTCTCCACCGCGGGGATGAACTGGCGGGGGATGGCGCCGCCCACGATCTTGTCGACGAACTCGAAGCCGCCGCCCCGGGGCAGAGGCTCCACCTTCAGGAACGCGACCCCGAACTGTCCGTGGCCGCCGGTCTGCTTCTTGTACTTCCCCTCGGCGTCGGCCGACCCGGTGATCGTCTCCCGGTAGGCGACCTTCACGTCCTCCGTCTGCACCTCCACCCCGAACTTGCGGGCCAGGCGCTCGGTGACGATCGACAGGTGGGTCTCGCCCATCCCCGAAAGAATCGTCTGGTGGGTCTCGTCGTCGCGGCGGATGAAGAGGGCCCGGTCCTCGTCCTGCAGGCGGTGGAGGCCGGTCATGAGCTTGTCCTCGTCGCCCTTGGACTTGGGCAGGATGGCTACCGACAGCACGGGGACGGGCGGCTGCGGCGCGGGCACGGTGACGGGGGTGCCCTTGGGCGCCAGGGTGTCGCCGGTGGACGTGTCGGACAGCTTCGACACCGCGCCCAGGTCGCCCGCGGGCAGGTAGTCGATCTGCACCTGCTCCTTTCCCCGCATGGTGAACAGGCCGTGGAGGCGCTCGTCGCTGTGGGTGCGGGGGTTGGTGAGCACGGCGTCGGGGCGGATGGTGCCCGACAGCACCTTGAGGAACGACACCTTGCCCACGTAGGGGTCGGCGATGGTGCGGTAGACGAGGGCGAGGGGCTGGCCGGCGGGGTCGGGGGTGACCTCGGCGGTGCCGTCGCCCGCCTCCACCAGCACCGGCGGCCGGTCGAGGGGTGACGGGCCGACCTCGCAGATGAGCTGCGCCAGCCGGTCGATGCCGATGACCTTGGTGGCCGACCCGCAGGTGACGGGGAAGACGGTGGCCGCCGCCACCCCCTGGGCCAGGGCCTTCTCCAGCTCGGCGGCGGAGATGTCCTCGCCTTCCAGGTAGCGCTCGGTGAGGTCGTCGTCGGCCACCACGATGCCCTCGACCAGGTTGTCGCGCACCTCGTGCTCCCGCTCCGTCATCTCGTCGGGGATCTCCCCCTTGACGGCCTTGCCGCCCTCGTAGAACACGGCGCTGTCGGTGAGCAGGTCGGCGATGCCCCGGAAGCCCGCCTCCTCGCCGATGGGCAGTTCGAGGGGAGCCACGCCGGCTCCGAACTTGTCGCGGAGCTGCTCCAAGGTGCGGTCGAAGCTGGCCCGCTCCCGGTCGAGCTTGTTGACGAAGAACATCCGGGGCAGGCCCCGCTCCGCGGCCAGGCGCCAGGCCACCTCCGTCTGCACCTCGACACCCTCCACCGCGCTGACCACGATCACGGCCAGATCGACCACGTCGAGGGCAGCCTGGAGGTCGGTGACGAAGTCGGCGTAGCCGGGAGCGTCGAGGAGGTTGATCTTGTGCCCTTCGAACTCGAAGGGGGCGAGGGACAGCGCCAGTGAGATGCCACGCTTCACCTCCTCCGGGTCGAAGTCGGTGGTTGTGGTGCCGTCCTCCACCCGCCCCTGGCGGCTGATGGCCCCGGCGCAGAAGAGCATGGCCTCGGCCAGGCTGGTCTTTCCCGCTCCACCGTGGCCCACGAGGGCGACGTTGCGGATCTGACCAGGCGGGAAGCTCTTCATGGCCTGCTCCTTTGGAGGACACCGCGCAACGAGGTGTTCACGACGGGTTCACGGGCGGTTTCAACCGTACCTGCTGCTACCGTCGGGAGTCGGATGTTCGACAAGCGGTGCCGCGCGGGAGTAGAGCGGGGCTTGCGCCCCGTAGGGACGGGGTTGAAGCGCGCCGGCGTGAGCGCCGACCAGCTCACCGCGGTCGGCCTGCTCATCTCGGTCGCGGCCGCCTTCGCCGTGGCCCAGGGCCGTCTCGGGCTGGGCGCGTTCCTGCTGGCCGCCTCCGCCGTCCCCGATCTGTTGGACGGGGCGGTGGCCAAGGCCTCGGGCACGTCGTCGCCCCGGGGCGCCTTCTTCGACTCGGTCGTCGACCGGGTGAGCGACATGGTCGTGCTGGGCGGCTTCGCCTGGTACCTGGCGTCGGTCGACGGCGGGCACGCGGCGATGCTGCCCCTGGCGGTCATGGCCGTCTCCAGCCTGGTGTCGTACGAGCGGGCCCGGGCCGAGTCGCTGGGTTTCACCGCCCGGGGCGGGCTGATGGAGCGGGCCGAGCGCATGCTCGCCTTGGGCGCGGCCCTGCTGTTCAGCGCCATCATGGTGCCGATCCTCTGGCTGATGCTGGTGCTCACCGGGTTCACCGCCATCCAACGTTTCGTGATGGTGTGGCGCCAGGCGGGTGCCGTCGGGCCGGCCAAGCCCAAGCCCACCCTGGCCGGCGTCGCCGGTCGCTGGCGGGGATGGACCCCGGGCGGGAGCTCCGGACCCGCCCCTCGGGGCAAGGAGCGTCCCCGCTGGGGGACGGGCGCCACCGGCGGGCCCCGGTCCGCCGCCGCCCGCCGCCGGCCCCGCCGACCGTAGACCCGCCCCCCGCCGACCCGCCGCCGCCCGCGGCCGTGGCGCCTCCCGCCGACCTCGCGCCGCCGCCCGACCCGCCTCCGCCCGCGGCCCTCGTCCCGCCGGCCGCCGATTTGGGTGTTCCGCGGCGCGGAGATGGCGCCTGGCGATCGCTCCGCGCCAAAGACCCCCGGGGCGCCGCCGAGTCCACCGCCTCGCCGTCGCCGGCCGCCGTACCGACCGTCCCGGCGGTCCCCGAGTGGCGGCGACTGCGGCCGTACTACGTGTTCCGGGCCGCGTCGGCCGTGGCCAACGCCCTTCCCGAGCGGGTCGCGGTCCCCCTGGCCCGGCGGTTGGCGAGGATGGCGGTGCCGTTCGTGGGCAACCGGGAGATGGTCGCCCGTCACCAGCGGCGGGCCGCATCCACACCTCTCGACGCCCGTCAGCTCGACCGGGCGGTGCGGGGCGCGTTCGGCTCCTACGGCCGGTACTGGATGGAGTCGCTGCGGGTACCGACCATGGACCCGCAGCGCATCGCCGCCGGCCTGTCCATCGAGGGCCTGGGCCAGCTGGAGGCGGCATTGGCCGCAGGCCGGGGCGCCGTCCTGGCCATTCCCCACCTGGGCGGCTGGGAGGTGGGGGGGACGTGGTTCGTGCGCCAGGGCTTCCCGCTGACGGTGGTGGTTGAGGCCCTCGAGCCGCCCGAGCTGTTCCAGTGGTTCGTCAAGCTGCGGGAGTCGTTCGGCTTCACCGTGGTGCCGCTCGGGATGCGGGCGGGCATGACCCTGGTCCGAGCGCTGCGGGCCAACCAGATCGTCGCCCTCCTCTCCGACCGCGACATCGCCGGCGGCGGCGTCGAGGTCGACTTCTTCGGCGAGCGCACCACCCTTCCCGCCGGTCCCGCCACCCTCGCCCGGCGCATGAAGGCGCCCCTGCACCCCACCGCCATCTTCTTCCACGGCCGCGGCCACCATGTGGTGATCCGCCCCGCGGTGTCGCTCGAGGGCACGGTTGCCGACGTCACCCAACGCATGGCCACCGAGCTCGAAGCCCTCATCCGCCGCGCCCCCGAGCAGTGGCACCTCTTCCAGCCCAACTGGCCATCTGATCGAGAAAATACCTTCTGACCTGCGCTTTTATGGCTGGTACAGACCATGAGGGGGACCGTTTTCGGAACCCTGTCGCGGAACGATGGGGGGGACCATCCGCATGCCGACGGATGGCGTCTCGTGCCGTCGAGTCCCGGCGGGACGCCGGAGCGGATCTGCCGGTGGGCTCTTCGGAGTCGATTCCCTGCCGCTGCGGCGGCGTTTCGTTGGCGGCGTTTCGTTGGCGGCGTGTTGGATGCCGGTTCGTCGGGTGGCGGTTCGTCGAAGGCCGGATCGCCCTTCGTCGCCTCGACGGCCTCGACACCCAGATCGCCACCGTCGGCTACGACATGGACGTCGAGCGCCAGGGCCTCGACCGCATTCCCGCGCAGCCCCCGCAGCTGCACCAGCGATGGAGCGGTCGTGGTCGTCGAGCGGGAAGCGCCGAGCCTTGAGCGAACCATCGAGCGAGGCTTCGGACTCGATCTCTGAGGCTGGGCAAGCCCGGCGCCAGGGGCGCCGGGCGATCTCCATCGTGGGCGGCGGTGCCCGCCGGCCTCAAGGCCGAGGCCCTTCGGGCGTCGGCTCCGCCAACGGCCTTGACCCCGGCTCACCTGTCCCCACTTGGGATCGAAATCTGTGCGAGGTGGATTGTCGTCTGGCTCGGGATGGTGCGTGATACCTGTCGGTTTTTGACTATTCGGCGGTGTGGCCAGAGGCGATGGATAGCGGCACGTTGAGATAACCGCACCTGGCGAGCGACATAACCCAAGCGGGATTCATCGGTAGCCCCAGGGGCCCTGAGTTTTTCACTGCGCAGTTGACCTTTTGACCCGACCGGCCAGAATCGGGTGCATGCCCCATCGGCGCTACCTCGTCCCAGTGGTGGTCGTCGTCGTGCTGCTGACTGCAATTTTGGTCGCACCCCGCCTGGGACGGAGCGTGAGCGACTCGTTCAATCGCGTCAGCGGACGTGAGGACCTCGCAGTGCTGCAGCGGGAACCCATCCTGGCGTTCCGGCTGCCGGGGGTGACACTTTTCCATACGACGGCGCAGCCCGCCTCCTCCGGTCCGCTGGGTCAGAGTCCCGTGGAGACGATGGTCGAGCAGCGCTTCAGCGTGGAGGGCGACGGGCCGGATGCCCTCGCGGGCTACGAGGAGGTTGTCCAAGGCCAAGGGTGGCAACTCGTTGGTCACTGGTGCTCGCGCTATCAGCATCAAGCGGCGGTGTTGTTCACCAAGAGCAATGTCCTCCGATCGTCGCTGACTGTTCGCGCCGTTCTTCCCGGAGGACCTTCGTCCAGCGTCCCCATCGCCGTTACGGCGCCGCTGCTGACGCTGACGATCACCATGGGCATCGACGACGAGCCCTTCTACAACGGTCTGCTCTTGCCGGCGGGAGACATCGACTGCCTTCGAGCCATCGATCCCAGTGACCCGGCGTTCCAGGCGCACCCGGAGTTGCGGCGGACCTCGGAGCAGCTGTGCGCCCTGCTCACCGTCTCAGCCGTGCGCAACGTCGTACCAGAGGTAACCGCGGCTGTGCCGGACGAACCCGAGGCCGACGGTGCCTCCGCATGCACCTACGAACAGCGTCCTTACCGCGCAACGTCGACGGTTCTGCCGATCCAGGGGCGGATGGACAGCCGCCCCTGGTTCTCCGTGCTCGACGCAGCGGGGAACCCCAGGGTCAAGTACGAGGACCGTCGATACCCGGCGCCAGGCACGGATGAGGGCACGATGCTGCTCGCGTTCGACGAGCGACAGCAACCGCCGCCCTTCGGTGTGTGGGTCGACGCCCCGACGGGCCCGGTGGAGGTGCACACCACCACCGACGGCCTCAGCGAGGACCAGCTCCTCGCGGTGGCCCGCCTTTTGCGGGGCTGAGCGCACTGGGGCGCCCGCCACAACCTCCGTGGAATTTGCGGCCTCACCCGCGGCCTTTGTTCGAAAGGTTGACGGCGAAGCGCAACAGGTCGTCGATGGGCGCGTTCTCGACCCAGTGACTGAACGCCAGCCGCCGGCTGCGCCGCCGCTGCCGACCGGTGATGGCGAGGGCCAGTGAACCGAGTGCCACCGCCAGCCAGGCTTGGACGGCGAGTCTGCCCAGGTCGGCGCCGGTGCGGACCAGAGCTCCGGCGCCGCCACCCGCGCCGCCTGGGTGCACAGTCGGGACCGGCGACCCCGGCGGGGCCGACGGAGCTGGTGGAACCACCGCCGCCCGTGTCACCCCGGCGCTGGCGGCGGTGAAGCGTATCGGGAACTCGAGCCCCGAGAACCGGGCCAGCCACGAGTTGACGAACTTGTCGCCCACGGCGGCCCCGTCGCCGAGCATGAACCGTAGGGTGATCGAGAAGGGGCCCGTGCCCGCAGCCAGGAACCCGGGCCCGGTGCCTACGAAGCGCACGGCAGTCACCTGGGCGAGTGACGGGATGGCCGGGCAGGCCAAAGCGTTGCCGACGTCCGCCAGCCGGCAGGGCCATTGGGTGGGGTCGCCGACCGCCCCCACGCTGGGATCGGACGGGTCGAGTGTGCCGTCGGTCCCGTCGAGGCCGTCGAGGGTGCTCCCCGGCACCGAAGACACCCATGCCACCTCCGCCGGCACCTTGGCCGAGGCTGTCCCGCCGGCGAAGGTGAACGACCCCGACCCGAAGTGCGATCCCCGAATGTCGCCGTCAAAGGGCAGGATGTCGATGGCGTCCATGGTGTCGATCGCCACACTCGACGGGTTGGCGTAGCGCAGCGTAAAGGTCGCGATGTCGCCGGCACCCAAGGCCGTGGGCGAAACGCTCTTGTCGATGACCGCCCCGGACGCGCCGACAACTTCGACCGGAGCGTCCGCCACCCGCGCGTCGTCGGCGACGGACCCGTACGGCGTGGGATCGTCAGGGGTCGCGGCCCTGACCGTGTTGCGGTAGGTCTTCGTCTCGGCGAAGACGTCGATGGCCACGTCGAACTGGAAGTCAAGGTTGTAGGTCCCGCCCGGCACCCACGAAAGGGGGCCGAGCAGATCGCTCACCCGCCACGAGAGGGTGCTCTCACCGGTGACGGGGTCGACAGCGATGGCGGGCGGGCCCGGGTCGGGGAACCCGGCCGCGGGCCGCAATGACCCGGGGACGTACGACAGCCGGGCGGGAAGGATATCCCGGAGCACGACATCGCTCGTCGTGCCCGTGGCCGGGGTGGTGACGGATGGGTTTGCCGTGGCCGTCGGGCGCGCCCCGGCGCGGATGCGCCACGCGGACAGAGTGTCGCCGGCGTCGTACCGGCCCGGCCCGACCAGGTCCTTCACCACCTCCACCGAGCCGCCGACAGTCGTCCACCAAGCGCTGAGGCCCCCGGCCGACTGCCCCCTTCGCAGACCGGGGGCGCACCCGCTGGGGCTGTCGGCGCTGGCGCAGGTCGAGGTGTACCAGCTCTGGCTCCCTTGCTCGCGGACGGCCGCGTAGTTGCGGAACTCCTCGCCGTGGGGGACACCCGGCCGCAGGGCCCATGTCGGCGAGAAGGACAGGGCCTGACCGATCGGAATCGGGTCGAGGTTGGTTATCCGAACCATGTTGAACGCATCGACGGGCACTCCGACACCTCCGGCCCCGAAATCCACCCCGCTCGCCGAAAGCCAGCGCCCGGGCGTGGGTACCAGCGTGGTCGGCTCGAGGGTGTCAACGTCGCCGCAGCCCGAGCTGGCCTGCCGAGCCCACTCGGCGCTGTCGGAGTCGGCGGTGGACGCGCCCCAAGCCCCGGTGCCGTACTCGATGAGGAGTCGACCGGAGTACGACGAGTGGTCGTTGTTGGTGAGGAACCCGGCGTCGGACGGCCCGAAGCGGGAGTTGTCCCACTTGTCGCAAACGGTCCCCCCTGGTGGATAGACCACGTTGCCGGTGTTGGCGAAGGACAGGCGCGTCTGCGTGATGTCGTTCGAGCGCACGCCCTCGCCGTTCACCGGCGGCCACGCCCGGTTCTTGGCGGTCTGGGTCTGCCGGGAGAGCTGTGACTGGAGGCAGGCGCCGTTGTTCGCCACCGGCTCCTGCTGGCCGATGAGGTTGGAGATCCCGCTGCGGTCCACCGGTCGCCAAGTCGCCTGGACCCCAGTCGAGTCCCACGGTCCGCCCTGCGACCCGCACTTCCCGTGGCGATCGGTCTCGACGCTGTTGCCCACGACCGTCTGGCCCTGGCTGTCCTGCACCCCGTCGGTGAGATCGATGGCGGTGTGGCTCGCCCACGTGGTGAGGCTGACGTAGGCGATGAGGCCCCGGTGGTCGGCCGCCAGCAGGTTTCCGTCCCGATCGAGGATGGGAGGTGTCGACGCCCGGTCCCAGTCGATGTTGCCGATCGTCAGGTCGATGGGGCTAGACGGCCCACCAGGTTGGGCGCACCCGGCACTCGGTAGGGCCAGTTGACGCGACGGATCGGTGACCACCGAAACCACGTCGGGCAACCCCGGCACACTGCCCGCCGAACATCGCAGGAGCCAGACCGGCACGCCGTTCGAACTGTCGACCAGATCCGACAACATGATCGTCGTCGGCACCAGCTGCGACAGCCCCCGGGCATCGTCGGCAAACCCGCGCACCCCGATGATCCACACCTGGCCGTTGCCTGTTCCTGGACAGCCAGGGTCAAGAGCGCCGCTACACCCGGCTGGGGATTGCTCGACGGTGTTGAAGACGGCGCTCTTCACCAGCTCGAACCGGGGCGCGGCCGACACCTCGATATCGTTGGAGGTATCGGTGGCCGATGGCGCGTCTCCGGTCGGGTTGGCGCTCTCCTTGAGCTTGGCCGTCACGGAGAAGGTGTCGCCGTTGCGGGCCGACATCGGAGCGACGACCGGCAGGGAGAAGTTCTTTGTCACCGGACCGGAGAAGACGCCGAGGTGGCAGGTGAAACGGGTGCGGTTTGCGTTGAAGTCGGGCTCGTTCGTACCCGTGCAGGCGATGGCACTCCATCCGTCCTGGACACGGGCTGGTCCTTTGACCTCGACCTCGAGCAGGACATCGCCTGATGTGAAGGGTGGGGTAGGGGGCGGCCGTTCATCGACGGCGTACTGGATGTCGAACACCGAGGTGTCAAGGGTGCGCACGACGCCGTCGAGGGGGCCGAAGTCGTCTCCGGGATCGCGGTTGCTGGCGGCGGTCCCCGGCCCCGAGGGCACGTTGGTGTCGCCCGGCCTCCAGTCGGCGAAGGGAGCGCTCCCATCGGACAACACCGTTACCGATACGCGCAGGGCTACCGGGGAGGCGACCGCAGGGCTGACCGTGAGCGTCAGGGAGAGCGTCGCGGTGACCGCGGCCAAGGCGAGAAGGGTGGGTAGGGAAACGGACCGCCGTGGCATGTCACATTCCTTTCGCCCGCCAACCGGTTGGCGTCGGTGCGACCGTCGGCGGCGTCGAGTCGGCGAGAGTCTTCCCGCCATCGGACTCCAAGGCAAGTACGAGTATCGGATGCGCGACCGTCGGGCGCGGAGTCGCTGTTCGTCCAAGAGCTCGCTGCATGATCGACTCGACGAGAACCGCCAAATCTATGTCTTTGACTGGAATCGGGCGTCGGTCCTCTGACCTGATGGCGGGGGCAGAGCCTTCGGTACGTCGACCCGGCCGCGTAGTGAGCCACTCGAACCCGTCATCGTTCTCCAACCCCACGTCGCGCCTCGGCTCGCAGCCCACCACCGCATCGGCCACCGAGGGAGATCCAGAGCCCGATGAAGAGTCGAGCGGCCCGATTTAGGGCGGTGACAGCTGGCTTGCCGCTGACTGGAGGTAGCTGAAAACTCCGCTGGCGTCCCCGTTCGCCTGATCCGCCGTCGGGCGAAGCGGGGCGCTTCGGTGCACTGTGGAGAAGTTCCTGCCTCTAGACGCAGAGCCAGCAGTACAACCTCTGCCCCTGGCTTTCCGCGACGCGAGCCAGTGTCGACAGCTCCACCAGGCGCTCGCCGAGCTCCTCGGGATCGGCTTGGCCGAAGAACTCATCCGTCGCGGCCCACGGGACAGCCGCCTCCCTGAGGCGATCAGGGTCCGCCGCGGCGAGCGCTGTCTGCAGCCTCGTCGAGAGCCTCACAACGAGGCGCTCGCCGCCATCACGCTCGGCGATGATCGCCGCGGTCGCGTCCGCGAGCACCTCCTCGAACGGTGTCCCCGTGAGGATCTCGTCGAGAGTTCCCATCTGGACGGTCGGCTCGACCCCTCCGAGGTCGACAGTGGGGAGCGGCTCGGGTCCTTTGCTCCGACGTAGGGGGCCTCGCTTCGCAACGTCCGGGCGTGACGGCCCACCGTCCCAATCGATGGTGACCGCCGCCGCCTCGTCGGATGGAGCGGTGAAGTAGTCGCACAGCACGCCCACGGTTGCGACGGTAGCGGCGGAGGCCACTCCAAGCGCCCCGGGGGCGAGCTGTAGGTCGTTCGGATCAATTGGAGGCGGATCTTCAACTCGTAGATCGCCCGCACCGATCCCTTCACCTACGTCAAGCGCGGAGGAGACTCATGGGATTCGGTATCAAGGAGCGGATCGTCGGTGGCGTGGTCGCCGGCGGCATCGCCATCTTCGGCGGCGTGACCGCCACCCAGGACAAGACGACCCGGAACGAGACCGGGGCCATCGTCGAATCCGGCGGCTTGGGAGCCTTCGCCCTGCGGGTCGGGGACTGCTTCATGGCGCCCGAGGAGAACACCGAGCTGGTGGTGTCGGTCGAGGGCGTGCCCTGTGACGCCCCCCACGACGGCCAGGTCTACGCCACCTTCGACGTGCCCGACGCTGGGTCCTTCGACACGGTCAGCCTCCAGACCCAGGCCGACGACGGGTGCATGTCCCGGTGGATCACCGACTGGTGGGGTACCTACGAGGAGAACCAGGAGATCGACTACTCCTACTTCCAGCCCACCGCCGACAGCTGGGCTGATGCCGACCGCGAGATCGCCTGCGTCGTCGTCCCCATCGAGGGCGGCCCGCAGCTGGTGGGTACGGATCTCCCCTCGTAATCGACTTCAGCCGTACCGAGCACCCCGTGAACCAGTCGAAGGGCCCGGTGACTCCGTCAGGGCATTCGATTCGTACGGTCGTCGTGGCCGTGGCCTGCGTGATACTGCTGGCCGGCTGCTCATCGTCGCCCCGGTCGGTCACCGGCGCCGCAGCAGCCGACGACGTGCCGGTGGGAGACGTCGTCGGCCGGCCGTGGCCGGAGCGGGTGACGCCCACCGGGCCATGGTCGGCCTCGCTCGAAGGGGCCGGGCCCCGCATGACCCTGAACATGGCCGCCACCGTGGTGGGCGGGCTGCGGGGGACGACCCTCGGCCTGGGCCGCCGCGATCCGGACGGGCCCAATACCGGCCCGATGCTCCGACTGCCCGACGGTGAGCGGTGGTACCCGGAACAGGAGTTCCGGCTGGAAGCCGACGGCGACGTGTCCGTGCCGGCCGTGGCCGCCGGCGACAGCCTCGACACCGAGGGGATCCGCTCGATCGAGGCCGCCGGAGACGAGATCGTGGCCCGCGTCGTCTTCGTCGACCTCCTGGCCGGGGCCACCGGACCTGTCGTGGCCCGAGGCTCCTTCTTCGCCCACGATGGCAGGGAGGCGGAGGAACTCGTCCTGCCTCCGGGGACGACCTTCTCGGGGTCGTGCTGGACCGTTTCCGACATCACTTTCGAGCCAACGATTCCCATCGCCCCCGGCGAGTGCGAGCGCCCCGAGGACACGCCGATACTGGCCACCGTGCTGGCCCGCTCGGGGATGTCCGTGCGGGCTGCGGGCGCGGGAGAGGTGGCGGTGGCGGGCGTGGCCCGGGCCACTGCCCTCGATCGGTCGTGGGACGGGCAGGTGGGCGCCGTCGAGGGCCTTGGCATCGACGCCTCGGCCACCTTCGACGGCCGGAAGTGGACCCTGACCGCCACCGCCGCTGACGCCCGTCAGCTGTGGGTCGACGTGTGGCCGGTGGTCGACACCGTCCTCCAGGCCCGTTCCTTCTCGACCGGGCCCGGCCTCTTCGACCGCAACCGCCTGCTACGGGTGGAGTGGACCAACGTCGGCTTCGCCACCGCCCAGATCCTGGAGGCGGAAGGCGTGGGCCCGGGTGCGCCCGGCGTCGCCTTCGACCTCAACAAGACGCTGGGTCACGACGCCGGCCTCGGCCTGCGCCGGGGCGACGACGTTCACGGCTTCGACGGCGGGGCCGACATCGACTCCAACCTGCCACCCGGTGACACAACCGACCGGGAGCTGTCCTACGCCGCGGGACAGCCCGCCACACTCGTCCTCCGAGGCAACTTCCCCGAGGTCACCGTTGAGCTGGCGGTTCCGGGCACCTGAGCACCGGATCCCTTGCGGTTCGCGGATCAGCCGTAGCCCGGCTGCCGGTCCTCGGCCTCGACCTGGTCGATGTTCCCGGCGGCCAGTGCCTGCCACAACCGGAGGGATCTCGGGTTGTGGCAGGCCACGTCGATGTCGAGGCTCGTCATCCTCGGCGACGTTCTCCCAGACAACGAGCCCGCCCTCGAAGACGGAGAGCGTCCACTCGCTCTCGGGGGTGAGCGCCACATCGGGATGTTCCTCGTGAGGAGGTCCGTCCAATTCCGCCAGGACGGCGGCCATGACCTTGGCGTCGGCGTTGTGGAACGCCGCACCATCTCGATGGCTGACCCAGTTCACGATCGGAGTCGGCGACTGAGGGGCGTCCGAGCCTCTACGGGCGAAGAACCCGCGACGCAGCCCCGACACGGTCATTGCAGAGGTGAGAATGCCTCCGGCCGTTGCTCGTAGAGCTGCTCGAACGACGCCGCCAGGGTGGCGTCGTCATCCGGTACCGCCGCCGCGTAGCTCTCGTCTGCGTCAACCTCCAGCCGCTCCGCGCGTCGTCGTCGGCATCGAGGTCGATGGAAGCTGCGCGTCGGCGACCGTCCACGACTGCGGCGGCATCGTCGAGGCCGAAGTACCGGTACCCCGCGATCGCCCGCTCGATCTGATCCTGACTGTGATTCTCCAGCGAGTGGAGCAGTCCGCCATTCATGGCGAGGATATGCACGGACAATAAAGATGCGAGAGCGGTGTCCCCTCGGCATGCAGGTCCGGGCCTCCACCCTGACCCGTCGCACGATTCCAAATCCGATCCGCATCCGAGAGAACGCTCTCGCCGGGTCCGTGCTCGGGCTTGCCCCGCCGACGCTTGAAGAGAGGCACAGAAGCAGTATCCCGTGATTCCTATAAATCAATGGTCAGGGCGGAGACAGTCGGGCATTGGCCCGAGTTGCCTAAACACCCGTGCTGCGGTGCAGACGCGATCTCAAGAGCGGCCGCCGGACGACCGACACATCAGCCAATGGCCGATTCCGAGAAGTTCTCGCCTCTCGACGAGTGGTATGCCCGTGAGGCACGGGAGCAAGCGGCCCGCCTCGAGAACGGGCCGCCCGTGCAAGGGCGCAAAGCGAGGACGGGTCGCACCGATCCCAATCCTGTCCCATCGACACGCGGGGACGAGCGGATGCGTCGGAGCACAAAGATCCTCGGCGTCATCGCCGTGGTGATGATCGGCCTGGGCGGCTACGGCGTCTACCACGCCAGCGGGATCGGGCCGCGGGAAATCGTCGACGGCACAGTCGTCGAGGTGAAGGAGCACATCGGCGAACGGCCGATCTGTGTTCGCAACGGCCGGAAGTCCCGGCGCTGCCTCACGCTGAACGCCACCGAGCCCTACGGCTACGCCACCGAGGTCGTGGAGTACACCGGTTCTGACGGCAACCCGGTGCGGGCCGAGGACCCGCGCGAGCGGGGCGGGGCCCGCGAGGCGGTCGGCGACGAGGTAAAGGTGATCCTCCACCCCGACGGCAGCGTGGAGGTCGCACCGAAGAACTCGATGCTCGTGTCCGCCGGTCTCCTCGCCGGCGGCGTGGCTCTTCTCGGCCTCCTCGTCCTGCTCGAATGGCCGCGCCGCCGCGGCCCGGCTGACGAGGTCCGGACGGAACGGGCCGAGATCCGAGGTGCCGGCGAACGAGCGGTCCCGGTGGGACTCCGTTGGCCCCTCTGGCAGGTGGCCACCGCCCTGGGCATCATCACGATGCTGTCGGCCGGTGTCACCGTGGTCGTCCTGCGGCAACCAGGGAACGACTATCCCAAAGAGTGGGACCCCCGGGTGGCCGAGCTGGTCAACTTCGTCCAGCGGGAGCGGGGTGCCGTCTACGAGCACCCCGTCCCCGTCGACTTCCTGTCCCCGGAGGAGTACTCCAAGCGGACCCGCACCGACGAGGGGACGCTGAGCGAGGCTGACAAGGCCGAGCTGGACCAGTTCGAGGGAACCATGCGGGCCCTGGGCCTGCTGGCGGCGGACGTGGACCTGTTCCAGGCCACCAACGACCTCGTCGACACCGGCACCCTGGCCTTCTACGACACCCACGAGCATCGGGTCGTCGTGCGGGGCACCGCGGTCACGCCGGGGGTGGCGGTCACCCTGGCCCACGAGCTGACCCACGTTCTCCAGGACCAGATCTACGGGCTCGACCGCTACGACGGCAAGGAGGACAAGGTCACCAGCG
>JAXDMK010000046.1:0-36503 GCA_034666105.1 Actinomycetota bacterium
CGCTGGTGACCTTGTCCTCCTTGCCGTCGTAGCGGTCGAGCCCGTAGATCTGGTCCTGGAGAACGTGGGTCAGCTCGTGGGCCAGGGTGACCGCCACCCCCGGCGTGACCGCGGTGCCCCGCACGACCACCCGATGCTCGTGGGTGTCGTAGAAGGCCAGGGTGCCGGTGTCGACGAGGTCGTTGGTGGCCTGGAACAGGTCCACGTCCGCCGCCAGCAGGCCCAGGGCACGCATGGTTCCCTCGAACTGCTCCAGCTCGGCTTTGTCGTCCTCGCTTAGCGTGCCCTCGTCGGTGCGGGTCCGCTTGGAGTACTCCTCCGGGGACAGGAAATCGACGGGGACGGGGTGCTCGTAGACGGCACCCCGCTCCCGCTGGACGAAGTTGACCAGCTCGGCCACCCGGGGGTCCCACTGCTTGGGGTAGTCCTTCTCCGTCTGCCGGAGCACGACCACGGTGACACCGGCCGACAGCATCGTGAGCGCACCCAGGGCGATGACCACCTGCCAGAGATGCCAACGACGTTCGGAGCGACCCGCCGTCGGTTTGCGCGATTGCACGGGCGGCCCGTTCTCGAGCCGGGCCGCCTGCTCCCGTGCCTCACGGGCATACCACTCATCGAGGGGCGAGAACTTCTCCGAATCAGCCACTGGCTGCTGTGTCGGCGGTCCGGCGCCCGCTCTTGAATCGGGTCTGCACGGCAGCCCGGGCGTTCCAGGCGACTCGGACCGATGCGCGACGGCCCCACGCTGACATCGCTTTCCGAATATCAGCGATACTGCTCAGGTGCCAATCTTCAGGCGTCGGCGGGGCGAGGTCGAGCAGACACCAGGCGAGAGCATCCTCTCCGATGCGGATCGGATATGGAATAGGGCGGCGTGTGAGCACGGAGGCCCAGTGCCTGCCGACGGGGACGCCGCTCTCGCATCTCTCTTGTCCGTGCACAACCTCGCCATGAATGGCGGACTGCTCCACTCGGTGGAGAATCACAGTCGGGATCAGATCCAGCGGGCGGCCGCGGGGTATCGGTACTTCGGCCTCGACGATGCCGCCGCAGTCGTGGAGTCGGTCGCTCGACGCGCCGCTTCCATCGACCTCGATGCCGACGACGGTGCGGCGGAGCGGCTGGAGATTGACGCAAACGAGAGCTACGCGGCGGCGGTACCGGATGACGACGCCACCCTGGCGGCGTCGTTCGAGCAGTTCTACGAGCAACGGCCGGAGGCGTTCTCACGTCTTCGGTGACTGTGCGGTCCGCCTGAGGTGCCCGGCGTGAGGAAGCCGAACAACACCATCCGAGTCGCCCTCCCCCGCGTACATGTCGGCACGACAGGACCCGGCAGGCGATGACGGAATCCGCCCAGAGTGCGTTCAAGCGTCTGCTCCGGGACGTCGCGGCGCCCGAGCTGCGACGACAAGGCCTCAAGGGATCCGGCTCGGCGTACGTCCTACCCCACGCCGCCTCCTGGGCTCAGGTCGGCTTCCAGAAGTCGACGTCGAGCACGAGCGACGTGGTGAAGTTCACGATCAACCTCAAGGTGACCGACAAGGACCACTGGGACGAGCGGCGCCGGGACCACTCGCCGATGAAGGACACGCCGCCGCCAGGTGTGGACCGAACGACTTGGGACGCCGAGCGCCTGGCGCGGTCGGCCTATCCGACCCGACCGGCGGCCAACCTATTCGGGGACGGTCAGGTCGAGCGTATTGGTCGCCTGATTCCGGGCATCGAAGGGGATCATTGGTGGTCACTGACGGTCGATGATGCGGAACGGGTCGTGGCGGACGCTTGCCGGGCCTTGCTCATCTACGGCCTCCCTTGGCTACGTCGAGCGCTCGCCGTCACCGACGGGAACCAGGGAACGACGAGGCCGGACGGAGGGTTTGCGTCCGAACGCTGAGACGACGACCAAGGCTCGGAAAGGAAGATGCCCCGTTCGACCGGAGCCAGGGTCGAACGTCGACCCGGTGGTGGTGGGCGCGGACGCCGCGCGGCTGCGAAGGAGTTCGGTCAGCTCGCCCGCCAACGTCGAGTCTGAACCTTCCTCGCCATTCGTAGCGTAACGCGAGGGAGGGGGCTTGCCGCAAGCGACCCGAACGTGCTGACCATGACTCGTTCGCTGCGCCGATCACGGCCAGAAACCTAGGAGCCAGGAGTCGTGGAATGGGTGGGAAGCGGCGATGACCGAGCATGCGGTGGTGATCGCAGGAGGCGGCCCGACCGGGCTGATGTTGGGAGCCGAGCTGGCGTTGGCCGGGACCGACGTCGTCATCGTCGAACGACGGGCCAGTCAGGATCTCGACGGCTCGCGAGCCGGGGGTCTGCACTCCCGCACCATCGAGGTGCTCGATCAGCGTGGCGTCGCGGAACGGTTCCTCGACGAGGGGAAGACACATCCATTCCTGGGCTACGCCGGGACCTTCTTGGACATCAGTGACTTCCCCACCCGCCACCACTACATCCTCGGGCTCTGGCAGAGCCACTTCGAGCGCATCCTGGCCGGCTGGGTCGAAGAGCTCGGGGTTCCGATCCTTCGCCGTTGCCAGGTGGTGGGCTTCGCCCAGGACGACACCGGCGTCGATGTCGCGCTGTCCGGCGAGGGGTCGCTGCGGGCGGAGTACCTCGTCGGGTGCGACGGAGGACGCAGTCTGATCCGCAAGGCGGCCGCCATCGACTTCCCCGGGTGGGACCCGACGACCAGTTTCATGATCGCCGAGGTGGAGATGGACGAGCAGCCGGAGATCGGAATGCGCCCCGAGGGTGGTGGCATCGGTCCCGTCAACCCGGAGGAGGGCGGCGGGCCGTACCGGGTCGTCCTGCTCGAAAAGCGCCTCGAACACACCCGCGAGCCCACCCTGGAGGACCTCCGCGAGGCGCTTGTAGCCGCCTGCGGGACCGACTACCGGGCGCACAGCCCCTCCTGGATCTCCCGCTTCACCGACATGACCCGCCAGGCAGCGTCCTACCGCAAGGGTCGGGTGCTGCTCGCCGGCGACGCCGCCCACGTGCACAGTCCGCACGGTGGACAGGGACTCAACACGGGCGTGCAGGATGCGGTGAACCTGGGATGGAAGCTGGCCCAGGTGGTCGACCAGACGTCACCCGAGAGCCTGCTGGACACCTACCACGCCGAACGGCATCCGGTCGGTGCCCGGGTGCTGCAGAACACGATGGCCCAGGTCGCGCTCAGCCGCATCGACGAGCGCAGCCAGGCCCTCCGCCACACCGTGCTCGAACTGCTGAGCATGGACGAGCCCCGCCAGCGCATCGCCGGGATGATCTCCGGTCTCGACATCCACTACGACCTTGGCATGGGACAGGGACACCCGCTGCTCGGGCGGCGCATGCCCGACGTCGACCTGCAGACCGCCGACGGACCCACGCGCCTGTTCACCCTGCTGCACGACGCCCGGCCCGTGCTCCTCAACCTCGGTGAACCCGGCGGTTTCGACATCTCTCCGTGGGCGAATCGAGTTCGGTTGGTCGACGCCAGCCACGATGGCGTGTGGGAGCTCCCGGTCCTGGGCGAGGTCGCTGCTCCCCCGGCCGTGTTGATCCGACCCGACGGACATGTCGCCTGGGCGGGAGACCTCCCGGACCCAGCGCTGCCCCAAGCACTTGCGACCTGGTTCGGAGCGGCCACTCCGGCTTGAACCCGACGTGGGCGCAGGCGTAGGCGCTCGGCTCAAGGTGGGCCTTCGGGTGGTCGATGATCACCCACGGGTCAGTCGCAGCAGCGATCCGACCATCGATGAGAGGCGTTGTCGCCGTGAGCAGCTTGGGATCAGAGCAGGCGCCGGACAGCCGGTCCTGGTCATCCAACGTGCTCGTGCGCACCACGGCCGTCCTCCTGATGGCGACGGCCGTCCCGATCGCCAGCCTCGTCTGGGCATCGGGCGTGGCCAAGGCGGAGGTGGAGCAACGGGCCGTCGACGGGCTGGTGTCGACGGCCAAAGCCACCGTCCTCCAGGAGCAACAGGCGTGGGAAGACGCGGTCAGGGTCATCACGTCCGCTGCGTCCCGGCCCGTTCCGCTCAGCGCGCTCCAGTCGCGGGACGAGAGCTTGGCTCGCCAGGGCCTGCAGAACGTCCTGATCACAGGCCCCTTCGCCGATGTGCGCCTCTTTGACGGGGTTGGGAACCTGGTCGCCGAGGCCGCCCTCCCCGGTGTCACCCCCACCCCCTTCGGCGGGGTCGGCGGGCCGACCCCCGGCTTCGGGGACCCCGTTGACGTAGGACCGGGAACCGCCCGCCAGGTCGCGGTGGCGATCGGCCCGGGTGGTGGCGGTCGGCTGGTGGTCGACGTCGACGTCACCCAGCTGCTCGGAAAGCCGTCCGACCTCGCCTTCGGCAAGACCGGGTTGAAGTTCCTGGTGACCTCGGACGGGATGATCGTCGCCGGCTCGACCGCGGTCGGGACGATGCTGCCGTCCGTCCTCAATCGCTCGATCGCGGCCGCCGGCCACCCCGCAGCCAAAGTTTTCCACAGCCCCTCCGACGAGAGCCGGACGGTCGAGTCCTACGAGCCGCTCCCCGGGCCGAGCGGCATGGGAATCCTCGTCCAGCAGTCACGGTCGGAGGCGATGGGCGGCGCCGACGACCTGGCCGGACGGCTGCGATGGGCGGCCCTCGCCGTCGGCGTCCTCGGCGCCACCTTCGCCGTCGCCCTGGGCGTCTTCCTCAGCCGCCGCAGCCGGCGCCTGGCCACGAGTGAAGCACGACTCACCCACGCCCAGGCCGAGTCGCGCCGGCGCCTCGAGCAGGTGCTGGATGCGATACCGATCGGGGTCTTCGTCGCCACCCCCGATGGTCAACCCCACTACGCCAACCGGGAGGCGGCCCGGCTGCTCGGCCGCGGGATCGTGCCCGGAGTTCCTGCCGACGAACGGGCCGAAGTGTTCAACGCCTACGTGGCCGGCACCAGTGAGCTCTATCCCGTGACCGAAACCCCCCTGATCCGTGCCCTCGAGGGGAAGACGACGCACATCGACGACATGGAGATCCGCCGGCAAGGCGTCACCGTCCCGGTCGAGGTCTGGGGCGCGGCCGTGCTGGGCGGTGACAGCACGGTGGAGTTCGGCATCACCGCCGTCGCCGACGTCTCCGACCGTCGACGGGCGGCACGGGAGCTGCAGGTCCTCAGTGCGATCACGGCCAACATGTCCGAGGGGGTCGTGCTCGTCCGAGCCGACGACTCCACCATCGCCTACGCCAACGGCAGCTACGAGGCGATGTTCGGCTACGAGCCCGGGGAGCTCGTGGGCCGTTGCATCCGAGACCTCACGTCACCCGAGCCGGCCGACTCCGACCACGTTCCCGAAATCCGGGGGGAGTTGCTGGCCACTGAGACCTGGCGGGGTGAGCTTCACGGCCTGCGCAAGGACGGATCGTCGCTGTGGTGCGCCGTCAACGTCACCGCCTTGGAGCACCCCACGCTCGGACCGGCCTGGATCCAGGTGACAACCGACATCACCAGCCGGAAGCTGGCCCAGGAAGGCCAGGCTCGGCTGGCGTCGATCGTGGAGGCGTCCCGCGACGCGATCCTCGGCAAGACCCTCGACGGCGTGGTGACCAGCTGGAACCACGGGGCGGAGGTGCTCTTCGGCTACGCCGCCGCGGAGATGATCGGCGGCCCCATCGAACTGCTCATTCCTCCTGAGGGTAGGAATGACGAGGCCCAGGTCCGGGCCCGGGTCGCCGGTGGACTCGGTGTCGAGCACCACGAGACGGTGAGGGTCCGCAAGGACGGAACGGTCGTCGACGTCTCCGCCACCCTCTCGCCCATCGAGGACGCTTACGGCCGGATAGTGGGAATCGCCACCATCTGCCGCGACGTCACCGACCGGAAGCGGGCCGAGGCGAAGTTCCAGGGCCTGCTGGAGAGTGCGCCCGACGCCATCGTGGTGGTCGGCGCCGACGGCCTGATCCGCCTGGTGAACCGCCAGACCGAGGTGCTGTTCGGCTGGTCGCGATCGGAGCTGGTGGGCCGGCCGGTGGAGCAACTGATGCCCGCCCGCCTGGCCGCCCATCACCCGGGCCAGCGGACCAGCTACTTCGCCAACCCGTCGGTGCGAGCCATGGGTGCGAACCTCGAGCTGGCGGCGCGCCGCAAGGACGGCTCGGAGTTCCCAGTCGACATCTCCCTCTCGCCGCTGGAGACCGAGGAAGGGGTCCTGGTCTCCGCCGCGGTGCGGGACGTCACCGAGCGCAAACGGGCCGAAGCGGCCCTCCTGGACCGGGAGGAGCAGCTCGCCGCGGCCCGGGACGAGGCCCTGGAGGCGTCCCGCCTCAAGTCACAGTTCCTGGCCAACATGAGCCACGAGATCCGCACCCCGATGAACGGTGTTCTGGGGATGGCCCAGCTCCTCTTGACCGGCAACCTCGAACCCGACCAGCGCCGGCGCATGCTGCTCCTCCACGAGTCGGGGCAGAGCCTGCTCACGATCATCAACGACATCCTCGACGTCTCCAAGATGGAGGCCGGGAAGATGGAGCTGGAGGAGGCGAACTTCAACCTGGGAACGACGATCAACAGCGTCGTGAGCCTGTGCTCCTCGTCGGCCGACGACAAGGGCCTGACGCTCACCGTGGATGTGGCGCGGGGGATTCCCGAGGTGGTGCGCGGCGACGCCTTCCGGCTCCGGCAGATCCTCGTCAACATCGTCGGCAACGCGGTGAAGTTCACGGAGCGGGGCGGCGTCGCGCTGAGGGTTACCGAGGGCGAGGCGGGGAACCTGCGCTTCACCGTCCGGGACACCGGGATCGGGCTCGACTCGTCGGCCAAGGCTTACCTTCTGGAACCCTTCTCCCAGGCCGACGCCTCCACCACCCGGCGATTCGGTGGCACCGGGCTCGGCCTCGCCATCTGCCGGCAGCTCGTGGGTCTCATGGGCGGCAGCCTGGACTTTTCGAGCGAACCGGGCGGCGGCACCACCTTCTGGTTCGAGCTGAACCTACCCGCAGCCTCCACCGACGGGGGCGACCACCGGGGCAGTCCCGGCGACCGGCGCACCTCGTCCCCACTTCTCGCGGGCGGGCGCCCGGGCGCCGTCAGTGGCCTGCACGTCCTCCTCGTGGACGACGTCGAGATCAACCGCGAGGTCGGAAAGGGGCTGGTGGAGAGCCTGGGCTACGAGGTCGACACGGTCTCGTCGGGAGCTGAGGCGGTGGAGGCCGTCCGGCGGGGCGACTACACGGCCGTGCTCATGGATTGCCTGATGCCGGCCATGGACGGCTACCAGGCCACCGGGCACATCCGGCGCCTCGACGGTGCCGTGGGCCATGTCCCGATCATCGCCCTCACCGCGGCGGCGATGAGCCACGACCGGGACCGCTGTCTCGCCGCCGGTATGGACGACTACGTCACCAAGCCACTCGATATCGGGCGGCTGGCGGCGGTCCTGGGCCGGTGCCGGCCGGGGAAAGTGACCACTCCGCCGCCGGCGGCGGCCGCGGGCGTCGCCGGTGAGGCCGGCCCGCACCGCCCAGGAGAGGGCAGGGAGGCGGCGCTCGCCGATCGCCTGGGGCTCATCAAGAACAGCCTGCCCCCGGAGGCGTTCGATCGCATCTGCCGCCTGTTCATCTCGGGTACGCCGGAGCTGATCGCACGACTCGACGCCGCGACCCGCGCCGGAGACACCGACACCGTCCGGAGCGTGGCCCACAACCTGAAGGGCACCATGGCCACCGTGGGCGCGGCTCGCCTGAGCGCTCTGGCCGAGCGCCTGCAGGAGGGTGCGCCCGCGACCGACGCCGGTGCCGTGCTCCGGCAGATGGGCGAGGAGTACGACAAGGCCCGCACCGTCGTCCTGTCCCTCATGGCCCCGTCGTCAGGGGGTTGAGGCGGTGCACGTCCTTGTTGCCGACGACGACGAGCTCTGTTGCCTGCTCCTCCGCGAGCTGCTGCGGAGCTTCGGGCACGAATGCGTGACCGTCGGCGACGGGACCGAGGCGTGGCGCCACCTGCTGGATCACGGGGCCGACGTCGTGATCAGCGATTGGCAGATGCCGGGCCTGACCGGGGTCGAGCTGTGCCAGCAGGTGAGGGCGCACCCCGAGATCGCCTACCCCTACTTCATCCTGCTGACGGCCCGGGGTGACCGGGTCGACATCCTCACCTCGGTCCGGGCGGGCGTCGACGACCACCTGGCGAAGCCCCTCGACCTTGGCCAGCTCGAAGCCCGCCTCATCGTCGCCGAGCGGGTCCGGGCTCTGCATCTCGAGATCATCCAGGCCCGGCAGGACATGGCCGCAGCCAACCTGCGCCTCGACGAGGCCGCCCACCGCGACTCGCTCACCGGTCTCGGCAACCGGCTCCGTCTCGAGGAGGACCTCGACAGCATCCACGGGCGGTTCGCCCGCCAGGGCCACGTCTACAACATCGCCCTCCTCGACATCGACCATTTCAAGGCCTACAACGACGCCTACGGCCACCAGGCGGGAGACGCCCTGTTGGCCGAGACCGGCGCTGGCCTCGCCTCCGGGTTGCGCCGCGGTGACCTCGCCTACCGCTACGGCGGGGACGAGTTCCTGATCGTCCTGCCGAACCAGACGGTCCACGAGGCGGCCGCCGCCGCCGAGCGAATCCGAAATCGGGTGGCGGCCGCCACCGCCCTCGGCCACCTGCCGGCGGCCGCCACCATGAGCGCCGGAATCGCGGGCGCGATAGTGGGCGAGACGATCGAGAGTGTGATCGGGCGGGCGGACCGGGCCCTGTACCGGGCCAAGGACGCCGGGCGCGACCGGCTGCTCGTCGACCTGCGCCACGAAAGCCAACCGACCCTCAACCACTGAGCGGGGCCCGGCGACGGTGGGTGCGCGACGACGGGCCGTGATGGTGGTTCATCGCCCCAGCCGTGGGGAGGCCCGCCATGACCGTGCAGGTCCGAGGTCCCATGGTGGAAGGACGTCCGGCCCTACCCGGCGGTGCCTCGCGGCCTCATCATCAGGTCATGGAGGACTCCCCGATCCTGACCGAGCAGCTGACCAAGCGCTACGGGTCGACGACCGCCCTCGACTCGCTCGATTTGGAGATCGAGCAGGGCGAGGTCTTCGGGTACCTCGGGCCCAACGGCGCCGGGAAGTCGACCACGCTGGCGCTGCTGCTGGGCCTCATCCGGCCCACGTCGGGACAGGCCCGGATCTTCGGCCTCGACGCATGGCGGGACGCGCCCGCCATCCACCGCCGGGTCGCCTACGTGCCCAGCGAGGCCAACCTGTGGCCGTCGCTCACCGGGGCGGAGGCGCTGCGGTTCCTGGGTACCGTCCACGGCTCGGTCGACGGCGCCTACCGGGACGAGCTCCTCGGCCGGTTCGAACTGACCCCCGACAAGAAGATCCGCGCCTACAGCCACGGCAACCGGCAGAAGGTGCTGCTCATCGCCGCCTTCGCCAGCCGGGCCGACCTCCTCCTGCTCGACGAGCCGACATCGGGCCTCGACCCGCTCATGGAGCGCGTCTTCCAGGCCTGCGTCAGGGAGGCCCGCGACCGCGGCCAGACAGTGCTGCTGTCGTCCCACATCCTGAGCGAGGTCGACGCCGTCTGTGACCGGGTGGCGATGCTGCGGGGCGGCCGGATCATCGAGACGGGCCGGCTCGACGTCCTCAGGGGACTGGCCGCGCTCCACGTCCACGCCCAGCTCGGTGGCCCAGTGCCCGACCTCGCCGGACTCCCCGGCGTGACCAACGTCGTCGTCGACGGAGAGGCCGTCGAATGCGACGTTGTCGGTTCGATCCAACCGCTGTTGCGGGTGCTCACCGGCGCCGGCGTCGAGCACCTGACGACCCGCGAACCCTCGCTGGAGGAGCTTTTCCTGTCGCACTACGGCGCCGGCCACGGGGCCACGGGATCGGGCCGATGAGCACGAACCTGGCGGTGGCGGCGGCCCCGCCATCGCCGCCGCCAGCGCCGATCTCCCCGACGATGGCCGACGACGCCGGTGGGGGCGGAGCCGATGTCGCCGTCGGCCGGCGGGCATTCCGGCAGGTGGGGCGAGGGGCGGCGGCCTGGGCGGTGGTCTTCGGAGGGACGGCGGCGGCGTCGGCCCTCACCTACGTCACGTCGTTCCCCACCCTCGCCAGCCGTCAGGAGCTGGCCGTGACCACGAGCAGCGCGTCCGGGTTGGGCGCCCTGCTCGGTCCCATCGCGGCCGTCGACACCGTCGGTGGCTACACCGTCTACAAGTCCTTCGTGTTCCTGACGACCATCGGCGCCATCTGGGCGGTCCTCGCCAGCACCCGGCTGCTGCGGGGGGAAGAGGACACCGGACGGTGGCAGCTGGTGCTCGCCGGCGACACCCGACCGGCCCGGGCGACGGCCGCCACCCTGGCCGGCCTCGGCGCCGCCATCGGTCTCATCTTCTGCGGGACGACGGCGATTCTGGCGCTCGTCGGCCGCAACCCCGACCTCGGGTTCGGCGTCGGCGAGAGCGTCCTGTACGGGTTGAGCATCGCCATCGCACCGCTCGTGTTCGCCGGCGTGGGGGCGGTCACGTCCCAGCTGGGCCGGACCCGTCGCCTTGCCACCGGTCTGGGCATCGGCGTGTTCGGCGTGATGTTCGCCCTCCGGATGATCGCCGATTCCAGCGCCCACACCCAGTGGCTCCGGTGGCTGACCCCGTTCGGTTGGACGGAGCTGGTGCGTCCGTTCACCGCCAACGATCCGTGGCCGCTGCTGCCGGCGGGGGTGGTCACCATCGCCCTGTGCGTCACGGCCGGCATCCTCGCCTCACGGCGCGACGCCGGCGACGGGGTCCTCGCGTCCCGCGACGTCTCCGACCTGCGGCCGTTCGGGTTGGGCTCGCCCTCGGGGCTGGCGGCGCGCCTCGAGCTTCCCCTCCTCGGCGCCTGGTGCGGGGGTGCGGCGGTGGCCGCGTTCGCCCTCGGCATCGTGGCCAAGCTGACGACCGCGAAGGTCCCGGGATCACTCGGGGACACGCTGGAGAACTTCGGGGTCAAGGGCAGCTTCGCCGACCAGTTCTTCGGCGTCGCCTTCCTCCTCGTCGCCACCCTCGTCGCTCTGCTCCCCGCCGGTCAGATCGGCGCCGCCTTCGAGGAGGAGACGTCGGGCCGCCTGGTACACCTGCTGGCCCGACCCACCCACCGGGCCCGGCTCCTGGGCGGGAGGCTGGCGCTCGCCGCCGCCGGGATCCTGGCTGCGGGACTGCTGGCGGGGCCGGCGGCGTGGCTCGGCGCGAGGACGCAGGGAGTCGAGCTCGACCTGGGGCGGATGCTGCAGGCGGGCCTCAACGTCGTCCCGACCGCCCTGATCGCGTTGGGCATCGGGGCGGTGACCCTGTCGGTGGCGCCCCGGGCCGCGGTCAAGGCGGTCTACGGCGTGGTCATCGGGTCACTGCTCGTCGACCTGCTGGCCTCGATGGTCTCGGGTCTCACCTGGATGGGCCACGTTTCCCTTTTCCACTACCTGGCCCTGGCCCCGGCCCAGGACCCCGAGGCGAGGACGGTCGCCGTCACCATCGCCGTCGCGTTGGCGTTGTGCGTCCTGGCCACGATCCTCTTCGGCCGGCGGGACGTTCGGTCGAAGTAGCCGTACCTCAGCGGTCGGCCGGGGCCGAGTCCCGACCGGGCCGGCGCAGCGTCGCCCTGCCTGACCGGAGGGCGCCGTCCGGGCCGGCCCTCCCGGCCGGTAGCGTCGGACGCCAATGGCGAGCCCAGTCATGAGCATCGTCCAGGCTCGGGGGCTGACCAAGCGCTACCCCGGGGTCACCGCCCTGGACAACGTCGACCTCGACCTGCCCGCCGGTCGGGTGGGACTGGTGGGGGCCAACGGGGCGGGCAAGACGACCCTCTTCCGGCTCTTGCTCGGGCTCAGCCGGCCCGACGCCGGCACCATCGACGTGTTCGGCATCCCGGTGGCCGACGATCCCATCGCCGTGCGCAGCCGCATCGGCTACATGCCCGAGCACGACTGCCTGCCCCTCGACCAGACCGCGGCCGACGTGGTGGCCACCTTCGGCGAGCTCGGCGGACTCCCGGTCCGGGCCGCCCGCCAGCGGGCGTCGGAGGTGCTCGACCTGGTCGGGTTGGACGAGGCCCGCTTCCGGCCGGTGGGCGGCTTCTCCACCGGCATGCGCCAGCGGACCAAGCTGGCCCAGGCCATCGTGGCCGACCCCAAGCTCGTCCTGCTCGACGAGCCCACCGCCGGCCTCGACCCGTCGGGCAGGGAGGAGATGCTCGCCCTTGTGGCCCGCCTGGCCACCTTCGGCATCGCCGTCGTCCTCGCCACCCACCTCCTCGACGACGTGGCCCGGGTGTGCGACCACGTGGTCATGCTCGACGCCGGCCGCCTGGTGACCGACGCCCCGACGACCTCGCTCCTGAAGCAGACGGGCGCGGTGACGGTCGACGTCGGCCCCGCGGCCGTGCCCGCGTTGACCGTGGCCCTCACCGCCCGGGGACTGCTGGTGGCGACGGCCGACCTCGGCGGATCGCTCGAGGTCACCGTCTCCACCGACGCCGACCTCGACGCCATCCGGGACGTGGTGGCCGACCTCGGCCTGCCCCTACACCGCCTGACCAACCGGCTGACGTCGCTCGACGACGTCTTCGTCCACCGGCCGCCGGCACCCTTACCGCCCGCGGCGCCGGCGGAGGCGTCGTGAGCACCGGCGGCGCCGTCTATGACCGGGGCTACCGACCCTACGACGGCATTCTCGGCGGCCGGCGGGCGTCGGCCACGGCCCTCTACCGCACGTCGCTGCGGCGGGCCATCGGCCTGCGCCGGCCGTGGCGGCAGAAGGTGATGCCCTTCGTCCTGCTCGCCATCGCGGTGGTGCCGGCGGTGGTCAACGTGGGCGTCGGCTACCTCACCCGGGACACGCCCGCCCGGGACTTCAGCTTCATCACCTACCGGGAGTACGTCGGCGTCTCCAGCGCCCTCCTGCTCTTCGTGGCCCTGGTCGCGCCCGACCTCATGTGCCCCGACCGGCGCCAGCGGGTTCTGTCCCTCATCTTCGCCCGCCCCCTGACCGGCGTCGACTACGTCCTGGCCAAGGTGGGAGCCATCTTCACCTGCGTGTTCGCGTTCTCGTTCCTGCCCCAGGTGGTGCTCTACGTGGGCCAGATGCTGGTGAGCGACGGGGCCCTCGACTACCTGCGCCACAACACCGCCGTGCTGTGGCAGGTGCCGGTGGCGGTGGCTCTCCTGGCCCTGTTCTACGCCGTGCTGGGCGTGGCCGTGGCCTCGTTGAGCGGGCGACGGATCGTGGCCGGGGCGACGCTGCTGGGCATCACCCTGGTCTCGTCGTCGGTGTCCGCCATCATCGTCGAATCCAGCCGGGGGCACGGGCCCGACGTCCCCGGCCACCCGGCGGCGCTGCTCAACATCCTGGCCCTCCCCCTGTACGTCCGCGACCTGGTGTTTCTCGGCCACCTGGGCGACCGCTCGCCGTTGTCGGGGGTCACCGGCGGCGGCGCCCTGGCCGTGGCCTGCTACCTGGCGGTGGTGGGCGCGGGGATCGCGGTCCTGCTGGTCCGCTACCGGTCGGCCGAGCTGTGACCGCCAGCCCCCCTCCCGCCGACCCGGCCTTCGCGGCCGACGCCACCGTCGAGGTCGACCAGGCGTCGGTCTGGTTCGGGCAGAAGGTGGCCCTATCGGAGCTGGCGTGCTCGTTCGGGCCGGGGGTGACGGGCCTGCTCGGGCCCAACGGCGCCGGCAAGAGCACGCTCATGCGGGCCGTCACCGGCCTCATCGGCGTGAACACGGGCCGGGTCCTGGTGGAGGGGCGGAACCCCCGCACCGACCGCGGGGTGCACCGGCGCATCGCCCTGGTCCCGGAGGACGAGGCTGTGCCCGGCCGCCTGACCGCCCGCCAGCTGGTGCGCTACGTCGCCGACCTGCACCGGGTGACCGACCCCGACGCGGCCGACAAGGCCCTCGACGCGGTCGACATGCTCCCCGCCGCCGACCGCCGCCTGGCCGGGTTCAGCAAGGGCATGCGCCAGCGGGCCAAGGTGGCTGCGGCCCTGGTCACCGACCCGACGGTGCTCGTCCTCGACGAGCCCCTCAACGGCGCCGACCCGGTGCAGCGGGTACGCCTGGTCGACCTCTTCCGCCGCCTGGGCGCCGACGGACGGACGGTGATCGTGAGCTCCCACGTCCTGTCCGAGGTGGAGCTGCTGGCCGACCGGGTGCTGGTGCTCATCCACGGCCGGCTGGCCGCGGCCGGCAACCACCGGGCCATCCGCGACGCCATGGACGACCGTCCCCGCCACGTCCTCATCCGGGCCGATGATCCCCGGCGCCTGGCGGCGGCGTTGCTCGACGTGCCGACGGTGGCCGGCGTGAGCTTCACCGAGGCGGGGCTGGTGGTCACCACCGACCGGGCCGGCGACCTGGCCCTGGCGGTGGCCCCGGTGGCCCGCGGGCTGGGCGTGCGCCTGCGGGAGGTGCGCCCCCTGGACGACTCCCTCGAGAGCCTGTTCCGGGAGCTGGTGCGATGAGCGAGACCGCCGCTCGGCCGGCACCGCCCGGCGCCCGCCGGAAGGCCCCGTCGCCTTTGGCGGCCATCGTCTCCTACACCTTGCGGGCGTGCGTGCCCGCCCGGCGGATCCTGTTGCTGCTGCCGGTGGCGGGGGCGGTCCTGTTCGGCGTGCTGTCACGCACGGTGAACGATTCCTCCGCGGTGACCGCCTTCGCCCGGGTGGGGGGCACCGCGCTGCACACCCTGGTGCTTCCCATCACGTGCCTGGTCGTCGGCGACGCCCTCCTCGGGGCCGAGGTGCGGTCGGGCGTCTTCTCCTTCACCTGGCTCAGCCCGGTGCGCTACTCGACCATCGTCATCGGCCGGTGGCTGGGCGGCTGCCTGATCGCCTCCGCCATCCTGGCCCCGGCTGCCGCCGCAGCCGCCATCCTGGGTGGGGCGCCGTCGGCGGTGGGGCCGGCGGTGATCGCGTCGGTCGTCGGCGCGGCCGCCTACCTGGCCCTGTTCCTCGCCATCGGGGCCACATTCAAACGGCCGGTCGTGTGGTCGTTGGCGCTCGTCATCCTCGTCGAGCGTCTGCTGGGCGCGGCCCTGGCCGGCATCGCCCAACTCTCCCCCGGCTGGCTGGCCCAGGCCGTCCTCGTCGGACTCACCGACGCCAGTCCCGCCCTCCGGCGGGACGGCATCCCCCACGGCTGGGCGGCCGTCGGCCGACTCGTCGTCGTGGCGGCCGTCGGCCTCGCCGTCGCCACCCGCCGCTTGCGCCACCTCCGTCCCGCATCCGCGGCCGACTGAGCGCGGCCCGTCCGGCGGCGCTCGGCGCTACCGTGACGCCTGGTCCGCTCCCGCCCCGGGCGGCGGCAGACGAGGAGGCTGCGATGGAGTTCGTGCAGATCATCGAGTACTCGACCACCAAGCCGGACGAGATGCAGGCCGCGGGCGAGGCGTACCGGGCTTCGAGGGAAGACACCCAGGACAGCGTCAAGGTCGTGGTCACCCAGGACCGTGACCGCGAGAACACCTACGTCATGGTCGTGCGGTTCCCGTCCTACGAGGCGGCGATGGAGAACTCCCAGCGGGAGGACACCACCGAGCTTTCCCAGAAGATGGCATCCCTGTGCGACGGTCCTCCGAGCTTCCGCAACCTCGACGTACTCATGGACATGTAGCCGGTCCGGCGGGCCTCCGCCCCCCCGACACGCCCCGTCACCGACGACCCGCACTCCGTCACCCGGTTGTGCGGTGTGTCCCGATTCTGCCTGTCGGCCACTATGGATAGCCATGGGTGACGTCCGGCTGCCGCAGTACTGGTACGTCGCCTGCCTGGCCGCCGACCTGGGCCGCCGGCGGCCGCGGGCCCGCACCGTGCTGGGCGTGCCCATGGCCCTGTTCCGGGACGAGGACGGGCGGGCGGCCGCCGTCGTCGACCGCTGCCCCCACCGCAACACGCCCCTGTCGATCGGCAAGGTGTGCGACGGGCAGTTGCAGTGCGCCTACCACGGGTGGCGCTTCGACGGCTCGGGCGCCTGCCGGTCGGTACCGGGGCTGGTGGGCGACTCCGCCGACCGGCGGGCCCGGCGGGTGGAGACGTTCCCCGTCGTGGAACGGGACGGGTTCGTGTGGGTGCGCCCGGATGGCGACGGTGGCGATCCTGGTCCCGGCTTCCACTTCCCCCACGTGGACGAGGCCGGCTACACCACCGTCCGCCGCCGCCTGGCGGTGGACGCGGGCCTGCACGCGGCCCTGGAGAACACGCTCGACGTGCCCCACACCGCCTTCCTCCACGGAGGACTGTTCCGGGGCGGGCGGCCGCCGGTGGACATCGAGGTGGTCGTCCGCCACACGGCCGACGGGGTGGAGGCCGAGTACATCGGGGAGCCCCGGCCACCGGGGCTGGCCGGGCGCATCCTGGCGCCGGAGGGTGGCGTCGTCACCCACGTCGACCGCTTCCTCCTGCCCTCGATCGCCCAGGTCGAGTACCGCCTGGGGGAAAACCACCTGGTCACGACCACTGCGTTCACACCGGGCGAGGACGGCGTCACCGACCTCCACGTTGCCGTCACCTTCCGCCTACGCCTGCCGCCGGCGCTGGTGAGGGCCGTCGTCACGCCCGTCGCCAACCGCATCTTCGCCCAGGACAAGGCCATCCTCCGGGAGCAGTCGGAGAACGTCCGACGCTTCGGCGCCGAGCAGTACGCGTCGACCGAGCTCGACGTCCTGGGCCAGCACATCCTGCGGTTGCTACGACGGGCCGAGCGGGGCGAGCCCGAGACCGATGGGGCCAACGGCGGCCGTCCGGCCGACCGCCGCTTCACCATGCGCGTCTGAGTCCACCGAGCGCGTGGCACCACCGGTCCCGTGGCGCACGGTCAGCCCCGGACGGACTCCACCACCCGCAGGTAGTTGGCGCCGGCGATCCTGGCGATCCGGTCGTCGGAGAAGCCCCGGGCCCGCATGGCGGCCAGCAGGACGGGCAGCTCGCTCACGGTGCGCATGTCCCGGGGGGTGACGATGAGGCCGTCCCAGTCGCTGCCCAGGGCGGCGCAGTCCTCCCCGCCGACGTTCACCACGTGCTCGAGGTGGCGGACGACGGCCGCGGCCGAGCTCTCCCCCAGGAAGCCCGAGTGGTACATGATCCCCACCACACCCCCGGTGCCGGCGATGGCCCGGACCTGGTCGTCGTCGATGTTGCGCCACACGTCGTGGACGCCCCGCACGCCGGTGTGGGACACGATGGCGGGCGTGGACGGGTCGTGGGCGGCGATGGCGTCCCAGAACCCGGGTCCGTTCACGTGGGCCAGGTCGACGAGGATGCGGCGGGCGTCAAGGGCGGCCACGTAGTCCCGACCGGCGGCCGTCAGCCCGCCGCCGCGACCGCCGCCGAAGGGGCGGGCCGGCGATCCCAACGCCGACCGGGTCAGGTGGACCAGGGTCACCCGCGACACCGCGTCCGGCAGCGAGGCCACGTCGTCGGCGCCCACCGCGTTGCCCCCCTGGACGGCGAGGAAGCAACCCATCCGGCCCCCGGCCCGGGCCCGGCGGTAGCCGGCGACGTCGCCCACCACGACCACGCCCGGGTCGGCGGCCAGCGCCGCCTGCAGCCGATCGAGGTTGGCCAGCAGGGTCGCCAACCGTCCCGCCCCGCTCCGGAAGGGGTTGGTGGCGATGCTGAAGACGCCGCCGGTCATACCCGCCTCCCGCATCCGGGGCAGGTCGAGTTGGGAGTAGAGCCGGCCCCCCAGGAGTCCCCGCCCGTGCCGGCGGCTCAAGTCGTAGCGGCCGACCCGGGTCCACACGTAGGACTCGATGTGGGCGTCGAGGAGGTCGGGGGGCATACGCCGACAATTGTGGGCCGATACTGGGGACAGGAGGTGCCCGTGCCCGACCCCCTGAGGCCAGCGCCGGTCGCGCCCTACCGCGACCGGGCCGATGCCGGCGTCCGCCTGGCGGCCGCCTTCGACGCCTCGTGGCCCGGGCGCCCCGACATCGTCGTCCTGGGCCTGGCCCGCGGCGGCGTGCCGGTGGCGTACGAGGTGGCCCGTGCCCTGCGTGCGCCCCTCGACGTGTTCGTGGTGCGCAAGCTCGGCGTCCCCGGCCACGAGGAGCTGGCCTTCGGGGCCCTGGCCAGTGGTGGGCTGCGGGTGCTCAACGACGACGTGGCCGCGACCCTGCCCCCGGCGGTGGTGGCCGAGGTCACCGCCCGGGAGTCGGCCGCCCTGGCCGAGCGGGAGGCGACCTACCGCGGCGATCGTCCCCCGCTCGACCTGCGGGGTCGCACCGTGGTCCTGGTCGACGACGGGCTGGCCACCGGGGCCAGCATGCGGGCGGCGGTGGGCGCGGTGCGGGCCCAGGGTCCGCACCAGATCGTGGTGGCGGTGCCCGTCGGGGCGGGCGCCACCCGCGACCTGCTGCAGACGGAGGCGGACATGGTCGTTTGCCCCCTCACCCCCCGGCACTTCGTCGCGGTGGGCAGCTGGTACGACGATTTCTCCCCCACCAGCGACGAGGAGGTCTGCCGCCTGCTGGCGGTCAGGTGAGGTCGGGAAGGCGTGCGAAGCTTGGTGGATGCGCTATCGACGGCTCGGCGCCAGTGAGCTGGTGGTGTCGGAGATCAGCCTCGGGTCGTGGCTCACCTACGGCGCCGCCGTCGACAACGACCGGGGGCTGGCGTGCGTCCGCCGGGCCTTCGAGGTCGGGATCAACTTCTTCGACACGGCCAACGTCTACGGCGGCGGCGGGGCGGAGACGTTCCTCGGCGAAGCCCTGTCGGGCGTCGACCGGGAGTCGTACATCCTCGGCACCAAGGCCTTCTTTCCCATGCCCGACGGCGGGCGGGGGCTGTCCGCAGCCCAGATCCGCAAGCAGGCCGACGCCTCCCTCAAGCGGCTGCGCACCGACTACGTCGACCTCTACCAGTGCCACCGCTACGACGCGGAGACGCCGCTCGAAGAGACGATGGAGGCCCTCACCGACCTGGTGAAGCAGGGCAAGACCCGCTACCTGGGTTTCAGCGAGTGGACGGCGGAGCAGATCGAGTCGGCCCTGGCCATCCCCGGGGTGGAACGGTTCGCGTCGAGTCAGCCCGAGTACTCGATCCTCTACCGCAAGATCGAGCCCGACATCGTCGACGTCTGCGCCCGCAACGGGATCAGCCAGGTCGTGTGGTCGCCGCTCGCCCAGGGGGCGTTGACGGGCAAGTACAAGCCCGGAACCCGTCCGCCGGCGGGGTCGCGGGCAGCCAACGAGTCGATGGGCAAGTGGATGGGTCGCTGGCGCGACGACGAGGTGCTGGAGGCGGTGCAACGGCTGCGGCCCATCGCCGACGGCCTCGGTCTCACCATGGCCCAGCTGGCCCTGGCCTGGGTCCTGCGGGAGCCCAACGTGGCTTCAGCCATCACCGGCGCCAGCCGTCCCGAGCAGATCGACGACAACGTGGGGGCCGTCGGGGTGACCCTCGACCCGACCACCCTGGCCGCCATCGACGAGGCCGTCGACGGGGTGGTCGGACCGTAGATGACGGCGACGGGCATCCGGCCGGGCGGGGCCGTGGGCGACCTCGTCGTGGTGGTCCCCTCCATCTCGTTCCCGGTGGTGGAGCTGCAGAAGATCACCGCGGTGCAGTCCTACGAGGAGCGCATGCTGTTCCTCCTGCTCCTGCTGGCCGACCCCGCGGTGCGGCTGGTCTACGTCACCTCGGAGGCGGTCGACCCGGCCACCATCGACTACTACCTGCGGTTTCTGCCCGATCCGGCCGACGCCCGCCGGCGGTTGGAGCTGGTGTCGGTGGGCGACCCGTCCATCGGGTCCCTGTCGGCCAAGCTCCTGGCCCGGCCGGCCGACCTCGACCGGCTGCGGGCCGTCATCGGCGCCGGCGCCGGCGACGGGGGCATGCTGCCCTTCAACGTCACCCGGGCGGAGCAGGATCTGGCCGACGCCCTCGGCCTGCCGCTGTACGGGCCCCGTCCCGACCGGGTGTGGCTGGGCTCGAAGTCGGGCTCCCGCCAGGTGGCGGTGGAGGCGGGCGTGCCCGTGCTGGCGGGGGCGGAGGACCTCTACTCGCTGAGCGAGCTGGCCAAGGCCGTCGCCGGCCTGCGGGAGGCCCGGCCCGAGGCCACGGCCGTGGTGGTGAAGCTCAACAACGGCTTCTCCGGCCAGGGCAACGCCATCGTCGAGCTCGACGGGGCCACCGACTCCCTGACCCGGTCCCCCACCGTGTTCTGCGCGGGCGAGGAGTCGTGGCCGTCGTTCGAGGCCAAGATCGAGGACGAGGGGGCGATCGTGGAGGAGCTGGTCACCTCCCCCGGTCTGCGGTCGCCGAGCGTGCAGCTGCAGATCTCGCCGTCGGGCGAGGTGCAGGTGCTGTCGACCCACGACCAGATCCTGGGCGGGCCCTCGAACCAGGTCTACCTGGGATGCAGCTTCCCCGCCCGGCCCGAGTACCGCCTCGCCATCCAGGCCGAGGCGTGCAAGGTGGCCCAGGTCATGGTGGCGCGCGGCGTCACCGGGGTGTTCGGGATCGACTTCCTGGTCGCCAAGGACCCCCGCGGCGGTGACCGGATCACCTTGAGCGAGATCAACCTGCGCATGGGCGGCACCACCCATCCCTACTGGATGGCCCTCCTGGCCACCGGCGGGAACTACGACCAGCAGTCGGGCGAGCTGCGGGTGCCCGGCGGCGGCGCCCGGTGCTACGTCGCCACCGACAACATCAAGTCGCTCCGCCTGCTGGGATCGCAGCCGGCCGACGCCATCGCCCGCATCGACGACGCCGGCCTGGCCTTCGACCCGTCCACCAACACCGGCGCCACCCTCCACCTGCTGGGGGCCCTGCCGGGGGCCGGGAAGATGGGCGTGACGTGCATCGCGGAGACGCCCGAGGCCGCCGACGAGCTGTACGTCCGGGTCGGGGAGGCGCTCGAGGCCCCCTGATTCGTCCGGATGGCCTGGCCGGCGTGGTGGTGGCACCCGCCGCCGCGGCATGCGTGCACTCTGGCGTCGATCCGCCGTAGACGTGAAGATGAATCCGTGAAAGCGGTGGGGTACCGCCTGAGTCGAGTGCTACGGGCACGATGGCGGACGACGGCGATGCTGAGCCTGATCGTGGCGGCAGTCACCGGGGTCGTGCTCGCCTTCGCCGGCGGCGCGGCCCGCACCGCGAGCGCCCCCGACCGCTACACCGCCGCCAGCGGGGGCGGGTTCGACGGTGAGATCGTCCAGGAGGAGGGCGCCGCGCCGCGCACCGCCGAGGTGGCGAGCCTTCCCGGCGCGGCATCGGTCGATGCGCTCACGTTCGTCTTCGGGGCCCTGACCACGCCCGAAGGCGAGCCGGTCGACGCGGTGATCTTCGCCGGCTCCTATCGCAGCCTCGGGCTCCGCATGCTGGGCGGACGCGAACCGGATCCGGGGGTGGTCGGGGAGATAGTGATTACCCGCGCCTTGGCGGACGCCCACGGCGCCGACCTGGGCGACCGGTTCAGCCTCGTCACCCTGACCCAGGAGCAGGCCGACAGCGTTGGCTTTCAGGCCTTCGAGCAGGGCCCCGGAGGACCGACCATCGACGCGGTAATCGTCGGGATCGTCGACGGGGTGGCGATCCTCAACGATCCGGACTTCTCTGCCATCGCGGTGGTGCAACCGACGCTCCTCGACGACCCCGTCATCGGAATCTCCAACACCGTCATGTCGGTGCGGCTACGGCCGGCCACCGATCTGGCCGACTTTCGCTCGCAACTCGACACTCTTCCCGACGGTGAGACGCTCAGGCTCGAACCGGCGGAGCTCATCAGCGCCGAAGTCCGGAGGGCGGTCGAGGGCCAGGCCCGTGGGCTGTGGGTGCTGACGGCGGTGGTGGCCCTCGCGGCCATCGTCGTACTCGGCCAGCTCATCACGCGCGAGATCCGCGTCGCTGGCGACGAGGGATCGCCCCTCAGAGCCCTCGGCTACGGCAAGGGCCAGTTGCTCGTGGAGCGTCTGGCCCGCGCCGCGGTGCCGGTCGGGGTGGGGACGGTGCTGGGCGCCGGCCTGGCCGTCGGCCTTTCGGGCCTCTTCCCCAACGGGTTCGTCCGCCGCATCGAGCCGTACCCCGGGATCCGGGTCGATGCCGCCGTCCTCGGGCTGGGCATGGCCGCTCTGGCGCTGGCCCTCCTGGCGTGGGTTTTCACAGTTCTGCTACTGGCCCGGTCGGCGGCCCAGGGTGAGCGGCCCTCGGCTCTGGTGGAGTCGGTCGCGTCCCGCTTTCCGAGTGCTGCCCTCGCCACCGGGTTCAGGTTCGCCTTCACCCGGGGCCGGCGGGACCGAGGATCGGTGTTGGGATCGGTGGCGGGGATGGTGGCGACCGCGGCCCTGTTGGTGGGCGCGGTCGTGTTCGGGTCGAGCCTGAGTCGTCTCATCGACGACGGGTCCCGTTACGGCAACACCTTCGACCTGACCTACGGAAGCGGCGGAGACGTGGTCCCGGACGAGGTGCGCGCGTCGCTCGAGGCCGACGACGACGTGGAAGGGCTGATTCTCTACGCCGCGGGCAGCGGGCGGGTAGGTGCCGTGACGCTCGGGCTCGCGGCCATGGTGCCGGTCAAGGGCGATTTGGGTCCCAGGCTCCATGCCGGGCGACTCCCCAATGCGGACGACGAGATCGCCCTCGGTCGTCTCGTGGCCCACACGCTGGGGGCGAAGGTCGGCGGCGTTGTCACGGTGGAGGGCGAGAGCGGGGCCCAGAGTTACCGGGTCACGGGCCTGGCGGTCGTTCCCGGCATCGAGGGCATGCCGGGCGTGGGCCAGGACTCGGTCGTCACCATGGCCGGCCTGGGCCGGCTCGAGCCGGAGGCGCAGCCGAGCTTTGCCGCGATCACCCTTCGGCCGGGAGCGGACCCGGCCCGGTTCGCCGAACTCGGCCTCGGGGGGAACAACTCGGCCCCGACTTCGATCGTCAATCTGGCCCGGCTCCGCTCGGTGCCGTTCGTACTCGCCTGGATCCTTGCTTTGCTGGCGGTCCTGACCACGGTCCACGTGATGGTCACCTCCGTCCGCAACCGGCGGCGCGACGTCGCCGTGCTGCGGTCATTGGGGGCCGACGGCCGCTGGCTCACCAAGGCCGTCCACTGGCAGGCCACCGCCTTCTCCCTGTTGCCCCTCACGCTGGGGGTACCCCTGGGCATCAGCCTGGGGCGACTGGTCTTCGAGCCCTTTGCCGAGCACGTCGGCGTCGTGCCCGACGCATCGTTCCCGTTCGCTCTCCTGGCCGCGGTGACAGTGGGCGTCGTGGCGCTGGCCAACGCCGCCGCCACCGTGCCCGCCCGACGCGCCCGGCGCCTGGCGCCCGCCCCGCTGCTCGCTGCGGAGTAGCCCGCTAACCCGGGGTGAGGGACTTGAGGGTGGCGACGTACTCGGTGTGGACGGTGAAGACACCGCCGGCGGTGGCGTCGCCCGTGGCCCGCTCCCGCACCCACAGCCGGGAGCCCGGGTCGAGGTTGATGACGAGCGTCTGCGAGCCCTGGATCTGGCCCGGGGGGAAGGTGGCCACGGAGCGGACGATGAGGGTGTCGACGGTGGTGCTCCCGACAGTCACCGGCTCCCTGCCGAGGACGTCGACCACCACCGTGGCCGAGCCGCTGCCGGCGGGGATGTTGAGGGTCTGCGACGCACCCGTCGTGGCCCCGGTGGCCAGGAACAGCAGCGGTGCCGGGGGCGTGAGGGGGAAGGGATAGGCGACGCCGCCGTAGGTGGTGGTCAGCACCAGCGACACCAGGTAGAGCCCGTCCGGGCGGTAGTCGAAGGTATAGGTGGCCTGCGAGGCGTTGGCGCCGCTGCCCAGGTTGCGGGTGGCGACCTGGCGGGTGCCGGCGGGGGCGTCGATGGCGTTGGTGGTGTCGGGCGGGAACGTGACGGGCGTCCCCCCGAAGTTGATCCCACCGGAGGTGATGTAGTGATAGACGCCGGCCGCGGGGGGCGTGAGCGCCACCGGCCCCGGGGGGGCGGTGGCCGGGGGGGCGGTGACGACCAGGCCGGCACCGACGGTGGTACCCGGGGCGCCGCCGGCGGTGGTGTCGGGCTCGGCCGGGGCCGTGGTGGTGGGCGCGCCCGGGTCACCGGGGGCGGTCGTCGTCGTCGCCCCCGCAACCGTCGACGAGGTGCTCCCCTTGGTGGCGACCTTGGCCTTGTCGTCGTCGCCGCCGCCGCACGCCCCGCTCACCATCGCCAGCACCAACGCGACCGCGGCCGCCCGGCCCCGGAACCTCACGTCAGCGGGGGTGCGGGACGGAGGGCGCCGCTTCGAGTGCGCCGAGGACCGAGGCCGCGATGCCCGGTCCGTCGAGGCCGAGGTCGGCGTGGATCTTGGTCGGCGGGCCCTGGGCCAGGAATTCGTCGGGTACGCCCAGCACCACCACCCGGGGGGGTCGCAAGCCGGCCTGGGCCGCGGCCTGGCCGATGGCGTCGGCCATGGCCGAGCCCGCTCCGCCCACCCGCACCCCGTCCTCGGCGGTTACCACGAGGGGCGCCCCGGCGGCGTCGGCGATCATGTCGGGGTCGAGGGGCTTGACCAGGCGGATGTCCCACACGGTGCAGCCGATGCCCTGCAGGTGGAGGAGCCGGGCCGCGTCCTCGGCGGCCTCGACCAGCTTGCCGACGGCCAGGATGCAGACGTCGGGTCCCCGACGCACGAGGCGGGCGGACAAGCCCGAGCCGACCTCGTCCGGCGGCACCTGGCGGGCGGGGCCCTTGGGGTAGCGGACGGCGGACGGTCCGTCCTCGATCGACAGGGCCTCCTTGAGCATGATCTCCAGCTCCTGGGCCGACGAGGGGGCGAAGATCGTCATTCCCGGCACCTTGCTCAGCAGGGCCATGTCGAGGATGCCGTGGTGCGACGGACCGTCGTCGCCGGTGATCCCGGCCCGGTCGACGGCGAAGACCACCGGCTGGCGGTGGAGGCCGACGTCGAGGTTGACCTGGTCGAAGGCCCGGCTGAGGAAGGTGGAGTAGATGGCCACCACCGGTCGCAGCCCGCCCATGGCCATGCCCGCGGCCGCGGTGACCGCGTGCTGCTCGGCGATGCCGACGTCGATGAACCGGTCGGGGTGGCGGTTCTGGAAGGGTATGAGCCCGGTGGGGCCGGCCATGGCCGCGGTGATGGCCACCACCCGGGGGTCGATGTCGCCCGCCTCCACGATGGCGTCGGCGAAGGCCTGGGTGTACCCGACCGGCAGCCAGCGGGGCGGACCGATGGCGGGGTCGAACACGGGCGCGTCGTGCAGGCACTTCTCGTCGTCGTCCTCCGCCGGCTGGTAGCCCCGGCCCTTCTGGGTGACGACGTGGACGATGATGGGCTCGTCGAACTGGCCGGCGAGGCGGAGCACGTCCTCCAGGGCGGCGACGTCGTGACCCTCGATCGGCCCGACGTAACGGACGCCGAGGGCCTCGAAGAAGGCGTCGGGGGCGAGCACCTCCCGCACCGCCGCCCGCAGTCCGCTCATCCCGATCTCAAGCTGCTGCCCCACCATCGGCACCTGCCGGACGATCCGCTGCAGTCGCTTCACGTTGCGGACGTACTTGGGGTTGAGCCGCAGCCGGCTGAGCCCGCTGGCCAGCCGGGACACGGTGGGCGCGTACGACCGCCCGTTGTCGTTGAGGACGATGAGCACCTTGCGCCCGCTGTGGCCGATGTTGTTGAGCGCTTCGAAGGCCATGCCGCCGGTCATCGACCCGTCGCCGATGACGGCCACCACCCGCCTGTCCTCCTCGCCCTTGAGGTGCAGGGCCGTGGCCAGCCCGTGGGCGTAGCTGAGGATGGTGGAGGCGTGGCTGTTCTCCACCCAGTCGTGCTCCGACTCGGCCCGCGACGGATATCCGGACAGACCCCCGGCCTGGCGGAGGGTGGGGAAGCGGTCGCGGCGGCCGGTGAGGATCTTGTGGACGTAGGCCTGGTGGCCGGTGTCCCACAGGAGGATGTCGTTGGGCGAGTCGAAGACCCGGTGGAGGGCGATGGTGAGCTCGACCACGCCCAGGTTGGAGCCGAGATGCCCGCCGGTGACCGACACCGACTGGACGATGAACTGGCGGATCTCGCCCGCCAGCAGCTCCAGCTCTTCGGGCCCGAGCCGGCGCAGATCCTCTACCGAGGCGATCGTCTCGAGCACCATCTCCGACCAAAGCTACCCGCCCCTCGGAGGTTCGCAGTATTCACGGCGCCCGTTCACTCCCGCGGCCCGCCGGTAGCGTGTCCCGCCGATGGACCTGGACCGCTTCCAGTACCTGCTCCTCATGGGGCTGTGCCTGGTCATCACCCTCCCCCTCGAGCTGCTGCTCGGCGCCCGGGTCTGGGCCCAGCCCCGCCGCCTGCTGACAGCCCTGGCCCTTCCGGTGGCCGTGTTCGTGGTGTGGGACGTGGTCGCCATCGCCCGTGGCCACTGGACCTACAACCCCCGCTACGTCACCGGCTGGGATCTGGGCAACCTCCCCGTCGAGGAGCTGGTGTTCTTCGTCGTCATCCCCATCTGCGGCCTGCTGACGTACGAGGCCGTGCGCCGGATGCTCACCGAGTGGGACGACGTCCGGGACCGGCTCCGGCGCCGGGTGGGGCGGTAGGCGCGGGTGGAGTACACGTGGGCCGCGCTGGGCGGCGTGGTCTCGGTCGTCCTGCTGGAGGTGCTGTGGCTGCGGACGGGCATCTTTCGCACCGCCACCTTCTGGATCGCCTACGGGATCGTCGTGTTCTTCCAGGTGCTGGTGGACGGGTGGCTGACGAAGCTGTCGGCGCCGATCGTGATCTACGACCCGGACAAGTTCACCGGCTGGCGGGCGCCCTTCGACGTCCCGGTGGAGGACTACCTGTTCGGGTTCGCCCTCGTCACGCTCACGATCCTGGTGTGGGTCCACCTCGGTCCCCAGTCCGATCGGCGGCGGCCAGCCGGCGCAGCGACCAGGCCAGGAGGAACAGGGCCGAGCCGGCGACGATGACGACCTGGCCCCACAACGCGGCCACGGCCAGCGCCGGGAGTCCGAGGCCGACACCGGTGAGGATCATGCGGGTGGGTCGCTCGCCGGGCGTGATCACCTGCGACGTCGGTTCCAGGGCCAGCGACCCGCGGGCCCGCACGTACTCCAGCCACCAGGTGGCCGCCACCGCGGCGACGGCCAGCTCGCCCGCGGCCGGGTCGCGGGCGGCGATGGCGAGGGCCGCGGGCAGGGCCGCGTCGGACAGGCGGTCGAGGGCGGAGTCGAGCAGGAAGCCGACCTTCGTCGTGCGCCCGGCCTGCACCGCCACCGCCCCGTCGAGGGCGTCGAGCAGCCCCGAGACGATGAGCGCCACGCAGGCGGAGGCGGGCCCGATCCACCCGTCGATCATCACCAGCGGGATGGTGGCCAGGGCGACCACGCAGGCGGCCACCGTCACCATGTTGGGCGAGACGCCCGCCCGGGCCAGGGGGCGGGCGATGGCGGCCATGGTCCGCAGCCACCCGCCGACGAAGCCGGTCGGGGGCTGGGTCATGTGCAGCTCGGCCCAGTCCCGCAGGTGCTCGTCGCCCGGCTTCCCGTCCACCGGGCCATCATTCCTCGTGTGAGGCGGCCGAGCGTCGCCACCGTCGCCAGCGTGGTCGGACTGGCCCGCATGGGAATGGCCGCCCGCCGCTTCCTGGGCCCCGATCCGGGGGCGCCGGCCATCGGCGTGCGGGTCGTGATCCCGGCCCGGGACGAGGCCGAGGTGATCGCCGGGTGCGTGGCGTCGGTGATGGGCCAGGCGGCGGAGGTGGTGGTGGTCGACGACGGGTCGTCGGACGGGACGGGCGAGGTGGCGGCCGCCGCCGGGGCCGTCGTCGTCCGCCTCGACGACGATCCGCCCCGTGGGTGGATGGGAAAGCCCCGGGCCTGCCTCGAAGGGGCGGCGGGGGCGACCACCGAGTGGCTGGCGTTCGTGGACGCCGACGTCGTGCTCCACCCGTCGGCCCTGGCCACCATGGCCACGGCCACCACCGCCACCTCCATCAGCCCAACCTCGATCAGCCCAACCTCGATCAGCCCAACCTCGATCAGCATCGTGGGCGGGCTGGACTGCCGGACGTTCTGGGAGCGCCTCCTGCTCCCCGAGCTGGGCCTGGCCCTGGCCCAGGCCGGCTTCCCCGACGACTTCGCCAGCGGCCAATGCCTGCTCGTACGGCGCGACGCCTACGAGGCCGTCGGCGGCCACGGCCACCCGTCGGTGCGGGGGTCGGTCGTCGACGATCGCGACCTGGCCCGCATCCTCGGGAGCCACCACGCCCGCCTGGCACCGAAGCTCATGAAGGCCCGGATGTACCGCGACTTCGACGGCATCCGGTCCGGGCTGGTGAAGAACCAGGCCGCCCTCCACCCGGGATCGCTCCGCCACCTGGCCTCCCTCCTGGCCCCGGTGGCGACCCGACGGCCGTGGGCCGCGGTCGTGGTCAGCGCCGGCGGACGGGCCGTGGCCGGGCAGAACCCCCTCTACGGCCTGTTGTCGCCCGTGGCCCGGGTGATCCTGGCCGCCTTCTACGGCGAGAGCCGGTGGCGCGCCGCCTGCGGCCGGCCCGTGTCCTGGAAAGGCCGTAGGGCCGTGAGCCGGTAGCGCCTCCCGCCGGCACGCGGACCCCTCGAACGGGAGACGCCCCCCGGGATTACCCGGGGGGCGCCTTCGTGACCAGATATCAGCCGGATGCAGCTACCACGTGGGCCAGCCGAAGAGATTGCGGCGCCGGCGCATGCTCATCGCCACCAGGTGGGCGCCGATCACCAGGAGGAGTGCGGCCAGGCCGGCCAGCGGCATGAGGTTCGACCCGGTGCGCACGAGCGGCGGGGGCACGACGGTCGTGGAGCTCCCCACCTGCGGAGACCCCTGGGGCAGGGTGGTGGTCACCGCGGGAGGCCTGGTGGTGGTCGTGGTGGTGGTGATCACCTGGGCCTGCACCAGCACCGCCTCGAGGGCGTCCTGGCAGGCGGTCGGGCCGGCGGGGCCGTTGTTGGCGTCGCCGCTGTAGTGGGCGATCCACTGGTAGGTGCCCGTCACCGTCGGGACGAAGGGGGCGGACACGTAGTCGCCGTTGCCGGTGACCGGCCGGGTGGAGGTGAAGATGGGCTCTCCCGAGCACTCGACGTTGTCCGGCCCGAAGAGGGTGAAGGTCATCGTCCCCGTCGGGTTGAAGCCCCCGGTGAGGGTGGCGGTGTCACTGATCGGCGTGCCGAGCGTGATCTGACCCGAGGCCCGGGTGGTGACCGCCGTCTCCCGCAGTCCGACGGTGGTGATCGACGTGCCCGTACCCGTGCCCTCCAGGCGCTCGGCGAGGATCGTGAACGCGAACCCGGTGGTGGTCGCGTACCCGCGGGTCTGGATGCCCGCCGAGGCGGCGCCGTCGAGGGTCGGTGTCTTCAGCACGTCGAAGGAGAACGTGATCAGGCACGTGTCGAGGGCGCTCAAGGCGTCCGGCGGGTTCAGCACGACGGGCACGGCCGGCGTGAAGGTGGCGGTGCCGTTGAGACCAGGCGTGATGGTGAAGCCCACGGTGTTGCACACTCCGCCTACTCCGACACCCGTCGGGGAGAACTGGAGCACGCCCGGATCGGGGGTGGCGCACACGAGGTCGAGGCACGACGGGTTGAGCGTGATGCCGGTCAGGGTGACCGGGCCGACTCCCGTGGAGTTGTTGATGATGCTCAACTGGGCGGCGACGCCGGTCTGGCCGACGATCACCAGCGACGGGTAGATCGGCGTGATGCCGAGCCCCACCCCCTGGGGGGTCTGAGCCGAGGCGCTGTTGGCGGTCGCCAGCGGCAGCAGCACCAGCATGGAGGCGAACACGGCCGCCACGAGGTTGCGTCGGCGACCGGGGCGACCGGGGCCACCGGGGCGACCGGCCGATCTCGCGGCTGCGGTGGGGAAGGACCTGAAAAGCGTCATGCCGTGCTCCTAGCGTCGAGCGACTCTGACGCCGCCAAGGTCCCGAGCAACGCTCCCCAACCAGCACTCTGCAGCTGGCCCCACACGTCAGGGTTCTTGTCGTGTCAATTCCAAAGATACACCCGTCCACGTGCGCCTTCGCGCCCCGAGCGCCGGACCCGCCTTCACCCGTCGCCGTCCCGATCCCGCTCCCGGGGCGACCGGCCGGCCTTCCTGACGGCCTCGGTGAGCAGGTACTCGATCTGGGCGTTCACCGAGCGCAGCTCGTCGGCCGCCCACCGCTCGAGAGCGTCGTAGAGGGCAGGATCGATGCGGAGGGGGTAGGCCTTGCGCGACGCCACCGGCTCAGGAGTAGAGCGTCCCGCTGTTGACCACCGGCTGGGCGCCCCGGTCGCTCACCAGCACGACCATCAGGTTCGACACCATCGCCGCCTTGCGCTCCTCGTCCAGCTCGACGATGCCCTGCTCGCTCAACTGCTCGAGCGCCATCTTCACCATCCCCACCGCCCCCTCCACGATCCGGTGGCGGGCGGCGACGACGGCGTTGGCCTGCTGGCGGCGGAGCATCTCGCCCGCGATCTCGGGGGCGTAGGCCAGGTGGCGCAGGCGGGTGTCGAGGACGGCCACGCCGGCGTTGGCCAGCCGTCCCTGGAGCTCGGTCTGCAGCGTCTCCATGACCTCCTCGGCGTTGCCCTGGAGGGAGTGGGCCCCCTCGTCGTAGGCGTCGTAGGGGTACTGGCTGGCGACGTGACGCACCGCCGTCTCCGACTGGATGCGCACGAACCCGACGTAGTCGTCGACGTCGAAGAGGGCCCGGGCGGTGTCGGCCACCTGCCACGTGATCACGGCCGCGATCTCCACCGGGTTCCCGACGGCGTCGTTGACCTTGAGGACGTCGCTCTCGAAGTTGCGGATCTTGAGCGACACCCGCTGGCGGATGGTGAAGGGGTCGATCCACCAGAAGCCGTCCCTGCGCACGGTGCCGATGTAGCGGCCGAAGAAGACCATCACCCGGGACTGGTTGGGCGGTACCACGATCAGCCCGCCGGCCACGATGCAGCCGGCCACCACGACGACGAGGAAGAGGACCACCGCCGCCGGGTTGGCGGCGGTAGCGACCATGAGCAGGAAGGTGAGCGCGACCGCGCCCAGCACCCCGGTGACGACGACTGCTCCCCGGTACTGCCGGGCCGGACGTTCGGGCGTCGCCATGGCAACCGCCTCCTCAACTCAGGGTGATATCAGAATGATATACCTAGGGGGAGACGGCCCCGTCAGCGCTCGTTGCGGCGCAGGGTCAGGGCCAGCAGGTGGGCGCCGACCATCACCAGCAGGAGGGCCAGGCCCGACGTGGCCGCCGCGTTCGACCCGGTGCGCCCGAGCGCGGGCGTGGTGGTGGAGGGTGAGCCCGGCGGGCCGGCGGTCGTCGGGGTCGCCCCACCCGGCGTCGACGTCGTGGTCGTCCCGGAGGTCGGGTTGATCATCGTGCCCGTCCCCCGCAGGCTCACGACGACCGTCTCCTGGGCGTCGTTGCAGGTGGGACCGGCGGCGTTGTTGTTGGCGTCGCCGCTGTAGGTCGCGTACCAGGTGTACGTGCCGGGGACGGTCGGTGTGAACAGGTCGGAAACGTGGTCGCCGTTGCCGATCACCACCCGGGTGGACGTGAAGATCGGCCGGTCGACCGCGGCCGAGGCCAGGGGACGGGATCCCGGCACCGGGTCGAGCACCACCGGCACCGGGCACGTCGGGTCGTCCGGCCCGTAGAGATCGAAGGTGATCTCGCCCGTCGGCCCCTGTCCCCCGCTGAGGGTGGCGACGTCGGAGATCGACTCGCCCACGAAGACGGGTTCCGAAGCCCGGGTCGTGAGCACGGGCGTCCGGGGGATGATCGACGTGGTCGACGAGCCCGCGTCACCGCCGGACACGGGTTGGAGGAGCAGGGTGAAGGCGGACCCGGTCGCCGTCGCGAACTGGCGCGTCTGGAACCCCCCGTCGGGACTTGCGTCCTTCGTCGGCTGGCTCAGCACGGTGAAGGTGAAGTCGATGACACAGCGGTCGTCGAGCCGGGCCGGCTGCCCGAGGGTGACGGGAGCGGACGGGGTGAGGACCGACCGGCCGTCGGCATCGGGCCCGGAGATGGCGAACACCGTGCCCAGGCATGCCCCGGCCGAGCCGGCGCCGGTGCCCGACAGCTGCAGGACGCCGGGCTCGGGATCGGCGCACGATTCCGTGGGGTCGCCACAGGCCGGGTTGAGGGTGATCCCGGTCAGCGTGACCGGGCCGACGCCCGCCGACGCGTTGACGATCTGGAGCCGACCGGGGATGTTCGTCTGGCCGACGATTGCCGCGAACGGGAAGATCGGCGTGACCTCGAGCACCACGCTCGGCGCCTGGGCGGAGACGTGCGGCACCGAGGCCGGCGCCAGCAGGAGCACCACCGCCCCGAGCATGCTCCCGACGACGGAGCGGGCGCGGATCAACCCGACCCCGCCGATCGGGCGGCCACAGGGGATGGCGGGCGGCCGGCCCAGGCGGATGCGGAGCTCCTTCAGCAACGGGGGATCCCTCTCAGCGGTCGGGCGTGGTGGACAGGAGGGCGTACTCGGAGACGTCGATGTAGGAGATGTCGCCGATGAACGGGGAGCCGACCCGCAGGCCGATGTTGCGGGTCTCCCGCAGGACCAGGCCGGTACCGGCGTCGAACCAGTCCTCCACCACTGCCGCCCCCTTGGTGGCCCCCTCGAAGACCGTCGTCCACCGGGTGTGGCGGGCCGGCATCGACGTCCCGCCCACCGAGACGTCCTCGTCGCCCAGGTACTCGGTGGTCTGCGCGGCCCGGGTGTCCTCGTCGTGGCATTCCCACGTGGCCGGCTCCCCCAGCTTCACCTCGGCTCCGTCGAACGACCCGCCGGTGCAGGCGAAGTCCTGGGTGCCGTGGGTCCACCAGAAGGCGATGTCGGTGCCGTAGCCCACCAGCTGGCCGCCGCAGCGGTCGTAGTACTCGATGTGCTGCACCAGGAAGATCTGCTCCTCCCGGATGCCGCAGCCCCGGCGGGTGACGACCCGGTGGGTGACGGGCGTGTAGGCCCGGTGGTAGTCGAGGAACGACACCTTCTCCCCGCCGGTGGTCTGGTAGCGGTAGACGCCGGGCGCGGGGAGCCCGGCGGGGGCGTCGGCCGCCGCCTCCGGTCCCGCGGCCCGGAACCGGGCCACCGCGTCGTCGCCGTCGACGCCGTTGCGCCAGTACGTCCCACCCAACAGGAAGGCGGGCACGCCCACGATGACGAGGGCGGCGAGGGCGAAGAGCCGGCGCCGGGCGTAGGGGCTGAGGGGCGCCCTCACCCGCTCCCGCCGAACTGGGGACGCGACAGGCGGAAGGCGACGGCCAGCTTCCGCCACGTGGGCACCCGGACCCGGGACGAGAACACGTCGTAGCCGGCAGCCTCGATCTGGTCGAGGATGCCCGAGTAGAGGGCCCGGGCGCCCCGGATGCAGCGGGCCGACGTGGGCGGCAGCATCGGGATGCCCAGATCGGCCGACTCGTACAGGCGCCGGTTGCGGGCGATCTCGAAGGCCATCAGGTCACGCCAGGCGGGGGTGACGGTACGGGCCCACGGGTCGGCGTCGAACTTCCGGAGATCCTCCTGGGGGATGTAGACCCGGCCCCGGTCGAGGTCCTCGTTCACGTCCCGCAGGAAGTTCGACAGCTGGAAGGCGTTGCCCAGGTCGCGGGCGTGGTCGAACGCCTCCTGCTGTAAGGGTTCGAGGATGGGCACCATCATCTCGCCGATCACCGCCGCCGACCCGTCCATGTAGAAGAGCAGGTCCTCCCACGTCTCGTACGCCTCGACGGTGAAGTCCATGGTCATCGAGCGCATGAACCGGCGGAAGCAGTCGGGGTCGATGCCGAACCTCTTCACCGTGTCGACGACCGCCTTGAGCACGGGGTCGTCGGACTCCCCCCGCTCGAGGTCGACGAAGAAGCGGTCGCCGAAGTCGGCCATCGCCTGCCGGCGGACCTCCGGGGGGGCGGTGGAGCCGAGGTCGTCGACGATGTCGTCGGCGTAGCGGCAGAAACCGTAGAGAGCGTGGACGTGGGGACGCTTGGCCTTCGGGAGCAGGGCCGTCGACCAGTAGTAGGTGGTGCCGTAGCGCTTGTTGAGCTGGCGGCAGCGCGCGTAGGAGTCCTTCAGGGTGATCGGGCCCGCAGCCATCAGGGTTTCATCCTCTCCACCCGGTCGGCGGCCAACCGCCCGGAGAGCAGGACCATGGGTACGCCCACCCCGGGCACCGTGCCGGAGCCGACGAAGACCACGCCCGGCGCCTTGGGCGTGACGTTGCCGGGGCGGAAGGGGCCGGTCTGGAAGAAGTCGTGGGACAGGGCGAAGGGTGTGCCCCGGGCCATCCCCATCCGTCCCCATTCGGGAGGATCGACGAAGCGTTCGACCTCGATGTCGTCGACGGGATACCCGAGGCTGGCCACCTTGGCCGTGAGCCGGTCGCGCAGCCTCCCGCCATCCTTGGCCCAGTCGACCTTGCCGTCGAGGTTCGGCATGGGCTCGAGGACGTAGAGCGACGTGCGGCCGGGCGGGGCCAGGGACGGGTCGGTGACGGTGGGGCTGGTGACGAGGATCGACGGGTCGTCCATCGGGACGCCCCTGGTGAGGAGGTTCTCGAACGCCCCCTCCCACGCCGGCCCGAAGTGGATGTTGTGGTGGGCCGCCCCCTCCGGCAGGTCGCCCTTCACCCCCGCCAGCCACACCGAGCACGACGGCGAGTAGGTGCCCTTGCGGGTGGAGCGGGGCGGGGCCACGTCGGGCAGGAGCTCCTGGTAGGCGACGGGCAGGTCGGGATTGAGGACGACGGCGTCGGCGTGGATGACGTCGCCCCCGGCCAGGCGGACGCCGGTGACCCGGCTGCCGGGCGACGGGAAGCCGGGCCGCAGGAGTCCTTCGACGGTCGTGCCGTAGCGGAAGGTGGCGCCCGCCTTCTCCGCCGCCGCCGCCAGCCCCCGGGCGATGGCGTGCATCCCGCCCAGGGGGAAGTACACCCCTTCGACCGTGTCCATGTAGGTGATGACGCAGTACAGGGCCAGGGCCTCGAACGGGGAAAGCCCGGCGTACATGGCCTGGAAGCTGAAGATCTGCTGCAGCCGGGGATCGGAGAAGTAGGACTCGACCACCGCGTTGAGCTTGCGGAAGCCGCCCATGCGGACCAGGCGGATGATCGGGCCGAGGGGCCAGGCCAGGTCGAGGGGCGAGTCGAAGTTGCGGTCGATGAAGTTGGGCAGCTCGAGCTCGTACAGGCGGGCGAGCCACTCGCAGAAGCGTCCGAAGGCCTCGGCCTCGGCCGGTCCGGCCAGGTCGCGGATCTCGGCCTGCATGCGATCGCGGTCGTGCCACACGCGGAGCACGCTGCCGTCGGCGAAGCAGGCCCGGTACATGGGGTCGACGGGCACCAGGGTGAGGTGACTGGCCATGTCCTCGCCGGCGGCGGCGAACACGTCGGCCAGCAGTCCGGTCATGGTGAGGACGCTGGGCCCGGTGTCGAACCGGTAGCCCTCGGCCTCGAACAGCCCCGCCCGACCCCCGGGGACGTCGGCCTTCTCCACCACCTCGACGTCGTGCCCCCGCCCGGCCAGGTGGCAGGCGGCCGACAGCCCGCCCAGACCGGCTCCGACGATCACCACGCGCATGGGACTCGAACCTACTGGGCTACCCGGATGATGTAGGTACGGACGGCCGCCGTCTGGCCGTCGATCATCGACGCGTAGGTGCAGGTGAGGGTGGCCGCACCCGGTCCCCGGGCGACGACGCGCACCCGCTGGCAGGGCATGTCGCCCCCCTCGAACTGGTTCTCGACGATCGTGAGCAGGTCGCCCACCAGGTCCAGCCGCCACTCGTACCCGGCGACGGGCGTCGCCGCCACCCGGATCTCGAGCTCCTCGCCGGCGGTGGCGGTGAGGAACTTCATCGACTGCTCGACACCCGCGGGCGGGGCCACCGTGATCGGGGAGGCGGCCATAGGCTCGTCGGCCGCGCCCGCGGGGCGCTCCTCCAGGCTCGGATCCCAAGACTCGGGCGGGGGCCGGGCGTCGTCCGAGATCCAGATCCAGCCGTCGCGCTCGACCGCCTCGTACACGGGGAGGTACTTCGGCTTCAGCTTCCAGAGGTTCTCGGGCTTGGCGTCCCGGGTGGGGAAGACGTTGACGCCGGTGGTGGCGTCGTACTGGTAGCCGTGCCGGGGGCAGCGCATGACGCCCTCGTGGATGGTGGCGTCGTCGAGGGGAGTCACCTGGTGGGGACAGGACGGAGCGAACGCCACCAGCCGGCCGTCGGTCAGGCGGGCCACCATCACGTGACCGTCGTCCGTCCGCACCCGCCGGATCTGGGTGCCGGCCCCCTCCCCCGCCGGGAGCTCCTCGCTCCGGAGGGCCTTGAACTCGCTCATGCCGGCGCGGTTCGGGTCCACCTGCGAACTGGTGACGCTGAAGGCCCCCACGGGGCGCTAAGTGTCACCAGTTCGGTCGTGGTCACCGGGTCGGTCCTGGTCAGCGGTCGCGGCCGGCGACGAAGAAGGCCAGCTCGGCCAGGGCCGCCACCGCCTCCTCGGCCAGCGGCGCCTGCTCCAGGGCCTCCACCGCCGACTCCACCAGGGCGTCGA
>JAXDMK010000047.1:0-44567 GCA_034666105.1 Actinomycetota bacterium
AGTACATGTCCCACCAAAGAACCGGCCCGGGTCGCGTGCATCGGTGCTCGACGATCTCGAGCGGTGGGCGGCGGGAGCCCGGGCGCAGGACGCGGCCGAGGCACGGGGCGCAGGCGGGTAGCGGCGACGCCAAACGGGGGTGCCGATCGCGACCGACGGTGGTCGGCCGCCCGATTGTGTCGCCCGCGCCCCCGCGTGGCCAGTGCCAGCGACCTCGCCGTCGAGGACGGGTCTGGCGCCCGGAGGCTCCCGGGTGGGTGGGGGGTGGCGCCGCTAGGCTCGGGGGATGGACCTGCCTCCCCCGGTGCAGGACCCGGAACGACGAGAAGACGCCGGTGATCCCGGCCGCCGGCTGGCGGCGGTGGAGGCCGAACTGATCGCACTGGGTGCCCGCTTGGAACAGCTGGAGGCTTCGCTGCAGCAGGCGGTGCGGGAGGAGACGCGGCGGGCGTCGAACGAGATCCGGCACACGGTGAGCGAGCTCGGCCGCCGGCTGGCCCTCGACCTGCCCCAGTTTCTCGACCGCCACCGCCTGCTGATCGTGAACGAGCTGCGGGGCGGCGGGGCGGCGGCGGCCACCGCCCCGACGTCCACGCCGGCCCCCACCGACGCCCCCACCGGGACCCCCGACGCCCCCGTCGCCGAAACCGACGTGGACGACGACGACACCTCGGCCGACGATGCCGGCGGAGGGCGTCGGAAACGCCGCCGCCGGAAGGACGGCTGACCGGTGCGCATCGGCTTCGACGGAACTCCCCTGCTCGGGCGCAAGACGGGCGTGGGGTGGTACACCCACGAGCTCATCGACGCCATCGCCCTCCTGGCCCCCCAGGACGACATGGTCGTCTTCCCCATCTCCTGGCGCACCGCCCGCTACCTCAACCTCGACCCGCCCCACCGGCCCAACGTCGGTGTCGAGCGCAAGCTGGCCCCCGCCCGTCCCCTGTGGGCCATGTGGGACCGGGTGCCGTTCCCCCCGGTGGAGTGGCTGGTCGACTGCGACGTCTTCCACGCCACCAACTTCATCGCCCCTCCGTCCCGGAAGGTGCCGGTGGTGGTGACGGTGCACGACATCGGGTTCGTCCACCACCCGGCCGACGTCTCCCCCGGGGTGCGACGGATGGCCCGCCTGCTGCCCCAGATCCTGTCCCGGGCGGCGGCCATCGTGACCGTGTCCGAGTTCACCCGTGACGAGCTGCTCGAGTGGCAGCCCCACCTGGCCGACCGCATCACCGTCATCCCCAACGGCAGCCACCACCGGGCCAAGGCCCTCGAGTCGGCGTCGCCCGCCGCCGTCGGCGCGCCCTACGCCCTCATGCTCGGCACCCTCGAGCCCCGCAAGAACCTGCCCCTCGCCCTCGACGCCCTCAGCATCCTCCGCCGCCGGGGCGTCGACCTGCGGCTGGTGCTGGCCGGCGGGCGCAGCACCCTCATCGACCTTCCGGCCATGCTAGCCGAGCGCGGCCTCGGCAGCCCCGAGGTGATCTGCACCGGCTACATCGACGACGCCCGGGTGGCCTCGCTGCTCACCGGGGCCCGGATGCTGGTGTTCCCGTCGCTCTACGAGGGGTTCGGGATGCCGTTGCTGGAGGCGATGCAGGTCGGGGTGCCGGTGGTGGCGGCCCGGGCCGGGGCCACGCCCGAGACGGTGGGCGACGCCGGGCTGCTGGTCGATCCCACCGACGCCGAGGGCTTCGCCGACGCCATGGCCCAGCTCGTCTTCGACGACGAACTGCGCACGACCCTCATCAAGAAGGGACGGGCCCGGGAGGCCGAGTTCACCTGGGAGCGCGCCGCCGCCGCCTGCCTGCGTCTCTACCGCCAGGTGGCCGCCTGACGACGAGCCGGCCACTCGATGTCGTCCTGGTGGCCGACCAGCTCCGCCGGCCGGTCCCGGGGGGGATCGGCACCTACGTCAGGGGACTCATGGCGGGACTGCGGACGGCGGGCCCCGAAGAGGTCAACCTCATCCTGTGGACGGGCCGGGCCCGGGGCGGTCCCCGACGCGACCCGCTGGCCGTGTTCGACCGGGTGGCGGCGTCGAGGCTGCCCGGCCCCGCCCTCACCCGCCTGTGGGACCGGGGCCTGGTCCGACCGCCGGCCGGGGCCGACGTGGTGCACGCCACGTCGTTGGCCGTGCCTCCGTCGGGACCGGCGCCGATGACGGTGATGGTGCACGACCTCGCCTGGCGGCACCAGCCCGACGCCTACCCCCGCCGGGGCCGGGAGTGGCACGAGGCGGCGCTGGAACGGGCCCGGAACCGGGCCGCCCTGGTCATGACGCCCTCGGCCGAGACCGCCGCCGACCTGGCCGCGGCCGGCTTCGCTTCCGACCGGGTGGCGGTGGTCGAGGAGGGAAGCGACCACCTCGACCCTCCCGATGGCGAGGGCGCGGACGCCCTGCTGGCCCGCCTGGGGGTGCGGGCCGGCGGCTGCTACCTGCTCACCGTGTCCACCCTGGAACCGCGCAAGAACCTGCCCCGGCTGCTCGCGGCCCACGCCCTGGCCCTGCCCCGCCTGCCCGAGCCGTGGCCGCTGGTCGTGGTGGGGCCGGCGGGCTGGGGTCCGGCGTTACCGCCCCGCCCGTCGGTGCTGCTGGCCGGCCCCGTCGACGGCGGGGTGCTGTCCGCCCTGTACTGCGGGGCCCGCGTGGTGGCCTATGTCCCCCTCCGGGAGGGATGGGGGCTGCCGGCGGTGGAGGCGATGGCCTGCGGGCGGCCGGTCGTGGCCACCCCGATGCCCAGCACCGGAGGCGCCGCCTGCGAGGTCCCCCCGGACGACGTCGAGGCCATCGCCGACGGGCTGGTGGCCGTCGCCACCGACGAAGCTCTCCGGGCCCGCCTGGTGGCGGCCGGCGACCGCCGCATCGCTGGGCTCACCTGGAAGCGGGCCGCGGCCCGTCACCTCGAGCTGTGGCGAGGATTGACCACGGGATGACGGGGCCGGTGCGGGTGAGCGTGGATGCCACCGCCGTCCCGGCCAAGCCGGGGGGTGCGGGACGGTACGTGCTCAACCTGGTGGGCGAGCTCATCCGGCCCGAGATGGAGGACCAGGTCGAGGTCACCGTCGTCTGCCGCCAGGGCGATCGGAGCCGGTGGGAGGCCCGGGCGGGGGCGGGACGGGTGGTCGACACCGCCCCCACCCGCCGGCCCGTCCGGCTGGCGTGGGAGCAGACCGCCCTGCCCCGCCTGCTCAACCGGATGCCCACCGACGTCCACCACGGCCCCCACTACACGATGCCCATCGCCGCGCGGGGCCCGAGCGTGGTCACCGTCCACGACCTCTCCTTCTTCTCCCACCCGGAGTGGCACCACCGGTCGAAGGTCGCCTTCTTCCGGGGCGCCATCCGGGTGGCCGCGGCCCGGGCCGCGGCCATCGTCGCCGTCAGCCACGCCACCGCCGAGCGCCTCCAGGACCGGAAACGGGTGCGGTGCCCGGTCTACGTCATCCCCCACGGCGTCGACCACGACCGCTTCCGGCCGCCGGCGGGTGCCGAGGAGGTGGAGGCCGACATCGCCGCCCGCCAGCGCCTGGGCATCGAGCCGGACCAGCCCTACGTGGCCTTCGTCGGCACCCTCGAACCCCGCAAGGATGTCCCCTCCCTGGTGCGGGCGTTCGACCTGATCGCCGCCGGCCACCCTGACACCGTCCTCGTGCTGGCCGGGCAGCGGGGGTGGGGCGTGGACGCGGTGGAGGCGGCCGTCGCCATCGCCCGGGCCCGGCCCCGGATCATCGTGCCCGGCTACGTCACCGAGGAGGAGAACGTGGCCCTGCTCCGGGGGTCGGCGGTGGTGGCCTACCCGTCACTGGAGGAGGGGTTCGGCCTCCCCGCCCTCGAGACCATGGCCTGCGGCGTTCCCCTGGTGACCACGTCGGGATCGGCCATGGAGGAGGTGGCGGGCACCGCCGCCCTCCTGGTGGCCCCCGGCGACACGGTGGCCCTGGCCGAGGCCCTGGAGGCGTGCCTGGCCGGCGGCCCCGATGTCGAGCGGCGCCGGAAGGAGGGCCTCGAGGTCGCCGCCCGCCACACGTGGTCGGCCAGCGCCCGGGGCCACGTCAACGTGTACCGCTGGGTCGCCCCTTAGCGGCTGCGGAGCTTGCTCATCAGCCGCAGCAGCTCCAGGTAGAGCCACACCAGGGTGACGAGCAGGCCGAAGGCGCCGTACCACTCCATGTACTTGGGCGCGCCCTTGGCCGCGCCCCGCTCGATGAAGTCGAAGTCGAGAACGAGGTTCATGGCCGCGATGACCACGATCGCCAGGCTGATGAGGATCCCGATCGGGCTGGCGTCGTGGATGAAGGGGACGTCGGCGCCGAACAGGCGCAGGACCATGCTCACCAGGTAGACGACGAACACGGCCCCGGTGGCCGCCACGATGCCCATCCGCAGCTTGTCGGTGACCTTGATCACCCGGGTGGCGTAGAGGAAGAGCAGGATGCCGAACACGGCCAGGGTGAGGCCCACCGCCTGGACGACGATGCCCTGATACTGGAGGTTGAACACGTGGGAGAGGGCACCCAGCAGAAGCCCCTCGACCAGGGCGTAGACGGGGGCCGTGAAGCGGGCCAGGCGGGGCTTGAAGATGGTGAGGAAGGCGATGCCGAGGCCGACGAGCAGGGCCGGCAGCAGCCAGCCGGGGACGTGGATCTCACCCGGGGTGGTGGCGACCTGAGCCCAGCCGACCCAGCCCGCGGCCAGCAGGAGGGTGAGGAGGACGGCGGCGGCGCTGACGGTGCCGCCGATGGTCATGGTGTCGGCCGACGGCGGCGGGGTCCAGGGCGAGACCCGGTCGTCGACCGGCGGCCGGGCGATCCGACCGCCGGCGGCGGTGGTGCTCGCCTGCTCGATCTCCCGGTCGAAGACCTTGTCGTTCAGGGCCGGATTACTGGTGCGCATAGCCGTCAGCGTACAGCCGGCGGCGTCGCTACCGGCGGTCGGTCGGGAGGCTGAAACCCGCAGGTCAGCCGGGTCGGCGACGACTGCGCCAGGCCGCGATCAACTGCTCCCGCCACACCAGCACCGAGATCAGCGACACCGTCCCCGCCCCCACCGCGGAGAGGACGAGGGGTTCGCTGTCGACCACCATGCCGACGACCAGGAGCAAGGCGCCGATCACCCCGAACAGCACCGACGTCACCAGCGCGGGCGGGGAACGGCGAACGGCGTTGAAGTCCACCCGCTGATGGTCCCAGACGGGGCGGGCGGACGTCGACCGCCGGGGCGTCAGCCTTGGGCCCCCCTGCCGCCCGCCGACTACCTACGCTGTCGCCCGGATGAGTCCGAACCGCGCGGAGGGCCCGTCCCGCCCGCCCGTCCTGGCCGTGCGCGACCTGGCCGTGGCCTACGGCGGGGGCCGGGTGTTGCGGGGCGTGACGATCGAGGTCGAGTCGGGTTCGGTGGTTGCCGTCGTCGGCGCCAGCGGCGCGGGCAAGACCACCCTCCTGCGGGCCGTGTCGGGCCTGCTCGGGTTCCACCGGGGTCGGATCGTGGCCGGGACGGTCGAGCTCGACGGCCGGCCGTCCACCGGCGACGACGCCGCGGGCATGGTCCGCCGGGGGGTGGCCCAGGTGATGGAGGGCGGCCGGGTCTTCCCCGGGCTCACGGTGGACGAGAACCTCCAGGCCGGTGCCGGACGGGGCCGCGGCCGGGAAAGGGACCGGGAGGCGGCCGCCGCCACCCGGGCCCGGGTGCTGGAGCTGTTCCCCATCCTCGCCCGCCGGCGGCGGATGCCGGCCGGGCGCCTCTCCGGCGGCGAGCGCCAGATGCTGGCCATCGGGCGGGCCCTGATGAGCTCGCCCCGCCTGCTGCTGCTCGACGAGCCCTTCCTGGGGCTGGCGCCCCCGCTGGTGGAGCAGGTGCAGTCGTTCCTGGCCGGCATCAACGCCGGCGGCACCACCGTCGTGGTCGCCGAACAGCGCGCCGCGGCGGCCTTCGCCGTGGCCCACCGGGCCTACGTCCTGGCCAACGGCACCATCGCCGCCGAGGGTGCCCCGGCCGACATCGGCGGTCGCGACATCGGCCGCCTGTACCTGTCCGGCGACGAGTCGGCGCCGGCCGCCACCGCCACGATCCCCGCCGCGGCGCGGCCGGCCGCCCCGCCGGCGCCGGCGCCGGCGCTGCTGGAGCTGGCCCGGGTCACCCTCCGCTTCGGGTCCGTCACCGCCCTCGACGACCTGTCGCTGCAGGTGGGGGCGGGTGAGATCGTCGCCGTCATCGGTCCCAACGGGGCGGGCAAGACGTCGGTCCTGAACTGCGTCAACCAGCTCTACCGTCCCCAAGGGGGCAGCATCCGGCTGGACGGCGCCGAACTGCAGGGCCGCCGGCCGTGGGCCGTCGCCGGCCTGGGCGTGGGCCGCAGCTTCCAGCGGCCGGCCCTCTTCGACCGGCTCGACGTGGTCGGGAACCTCCTCGTCGGCCGCCACCGGCTGATGGCCCGGGGCCTGGCGGCCAACGCCTTCGGGCTCGGTCGCTCGCGGCGGGAGGAGGCCGACCACCGCCGCCGGTGCGAGGAGATCGTCGATTTCCTCGGGCTCGGCGCCTACCGCGACCGTCCCGCGGGCGAGTTGCCCTACGGCGTCGCCAAGGTCGTCGAGCTGGGCCGGGCGGTGGCCATGGACGCCCGGCTGGTGCTGCTCGACGAGCCGTCGGCCGGTCTGACCGAGGACGAGACCGACCACCTGGCCCGGTGCATCCTGTCCCTCCGGCAGGAGCGGGGCGTGACCGTGCTCATGGTCGAGCACCACGTGGGCCTGGTCGCCCGCCTCGCCGACCGGGTCGTCGTCCTCGACTCGGGCCGGGCGGTGGCCGACGGTCCTCCCGGCGACGTGCTGGCCGACCCCGAGGTGGCCCGGGTCTACCTGGGCTCGGGGGCGGCCGCCCGGTGACCCGGCTGGCCCAGCTGCTGGTGGCGGGAGTGGCCGTGGGGTCGCTCTACGGCCTGATCGCCCTCGGCTTCGTGGTGGTCTACCGGGCCAGTCACGTCTTCAACTTCGCCCACGGCAGCTTCCTCCTCCTGGGCGCCTACCTCACCTACGGCTTCCACCAGCAGCTGGGGCTGCCGTTCTTCCCCGCCCTGGGCCTGGCGGCGGTGGCCGCGGCCGCCGCCGGGGTGGCCGTGGAACGGCTGGCCCTGCGCCGGATGGTGGGCCAGCCCCCGTTCGCGGTGATCATGATCACCATCGGGGTGGCGCTGGTGATGGACGCCCTCATGGTGTGGGCGTGGGGGGCGGAGCGGCTGACCGTGGGCGACCCGTGGGGGCTCACCACCTACCGCCTGGGGGGCGCCGGCGGGGTCCGGGTGGCCGCCATCGACATCGCCCGCCTGCTGGCGGCGGGGCTGGTGCTGGCCGCCTACTGGCTGTTCTGCCGGTACTCGTCCCTCGGCGTGGCCATGCGCGCCACCGCCGCCGACCAGGAAGCGGCCGTCGCCAGCGGCATCGACGTCCACCGCGTCTTCGCCGTGTGCTGGGCCCTCGCCGCCGCCATCGCCACCGTGGCCGGGGTCCTGCTGGCCGGGGGGGCGCGCGGCGTCGACCCGTCGCTGTCGGCGGTGGCCCTGGCCGCCTTCCCCGCCCTCGTCCTGGGGGGAGTCAACTCCCCGGTGGGCGCCATCGTGGGCGGGCTGGCGCTGGGCGTGGTCGAGGTGCTGGCCGCCGGGTACGGGCCCGGGTGGCTGCCGGGGGCGCTGGGCGCCAACGTCCACACCGTCGTCCCCTACCTGGTGCTGCTGGGCGTGCTCCTGGTGCGGCCGTCGGGGATGTTCGGCGACCGGGAACGGGCCCGCCTGTGACCCGGCGGCGGCTGGTGGCGGCCGTGCTCGCCGTCGCCTTCGTCGTGCTCCCCCTGGCCGTGGGCGACTTCGGGCTGTCGGTGCTGACCTTCGCCGGGATCTTCGCCGTCGGAGCCATCGGCCTCGACCTGGCCGTCGGCCACGCCGGCCAGATCTCCCTGGGCCACGGCTTCTTCATGGGCGTGGGCGCCTACGCCGCCGTCAACCTGGGGGCGGAGGCGGGGCTGGGTCTTCCGGTGTGGCTGTCGGGGGCGGCGGTGGCGGGCGGCGCCCTGGGCGCGCTGGTGGGACTGTGCGCCCTGCGCCTGCGGGGGGCGTACCTGGCCATCGTCACCGTGGGCGTGGTGTTCGTCGGCCTGTACGTCTGGAACAACGTGCCCGCCATCTCCGGTGGGGCGGCGGGCGCCGGGGGGGAGGCGCCCGCCGTCCTCGGGCCGCTCGACTTCAACCACCTGCGGGTGGCGGGTCAGTCCTACGCCCGGGAGCAGGCCTGGTTCTGGCTGGTGTGGGCCCTGGTGGCGGCGGCGGCGTGGTTGGCCGCCAACCTGGTGCGCAGCCGTACCGGCCGGGCCTGGCAGGCGGTCCACGACAACGAGCTGGCGGCGTCGGCGGTGGGGGTCGACGTGGGCCGGGCCAAGGTGTCGGCCTTCGCCGTGGCCGGCGCCCTGGGGGCGGTGGCGGGGGCGTTGTACTTCGGCTACGTCCAGTACGTCGGACCCGACGAGTGGAGCCTGTTCCTGTCGGTGCAGTTCCTTGCCATCGTCATCGTGGGTGGGTCGGGACGGCTGGCCGGTCCGGTCGTGGGCGCGGTGGTCCTGGGGGGCGCGCCCCGCCTGGTGGAGGAGCTCAGCCCCCACCTCCCGATCGGCGGCCTGGGCCTGACCGTGGCCAACCTCAACCGATTACTGTTCGGGCTGCTCGTGGTCTGCTTCGTGGCGTACGCGCCCCGGGGCCTGGCCGGGGGGTGGGACGACCTGCAGAGGCGCCGGCGCTGGGGACGACGGCCGCTGGCGGACGCCCCGATGGTCCGTGCGGCAGTGGCGGACGAGCCGACGATCGACGACAAGGAGCAGCTCTGACTGGTCACCCGCCCCCGCGTCGCCCGGCCCGCCCCCTGGTCGTGGCCCTGACGGTCGCCCTGGCCCTGCTGGCCTCCGCCTGCGGCCGGGGCGACTCGGCACCCGACACCCCCGGGTTCGACAAGGCCTCGTCCACCATCCGGGTCGGCATCCTGACGCCGCTGTCGGGCCCCGTCCAGGTCATCGGCGAACCGCTGCTGAACGGCTTCCGCACCCGCTTCGCGGGGATCAACGCCAGGGGCGGCATCGGCGGGAAGTACCAGGTGGAGGTGGTGGCGGAGGACAACCAGTACGACGTGCCCACCTCGGTCCAGCTCTACCAGAAGGTGAAGGAGCAGGTGGCGGTGCTCGCCCTTGTCGGCACGCCCCACGTCAACGCCATCCTCCCCCAACTGAAGACCGACGGGGTCGTCGCCCTCCCCGGCTCCCTCGACGCCAACTGGATCCGGGAGATCAACCTCCTCCCCTACGGCGGGCCGTACCAGATCCAGTTCCTGAACGGGGCCAACTGGTACCTGAACCAGGGCGGCGGCCGGGGCCGGCGCATCTGCGCCATGGCCATCGAGGGCCCCTACGGCGACGCCGGGATCGCGGGCCTGGAGGCGGCGGCGGCGGCCGAGGGGTTCACCATCGAGGCCACCGAGCGCTACCGCTCGACCGACACCGAGTTCGCCCCCCCCGTGGGCCGTCTGGCCGACGCCAGGTGCGACGCCGTCTTCCTCACCGGGCTGCCGGCGACCACCGGCCCCATCGTGGGCGCCGGCGTCAAGCTCGAGTTCACGCCCCTGTGGCTGGGCCAGTCGCCGACGTGGAGCACCGCCCTCTCCAAGTCGGCGGAGCTGCTGCCGGTGCTCGAGCAGCACTTCCTGCTCCTCACCGACGGGCCCGAGTGGGGGGACGAGACGGAACCGGCGATGAAGCAGATGATCGCCGACATCGGCCTCTACCGGCCCGAGCAGAAGCCCGACATCTACTTCCAGGGCGGGTACCTGGAGGCGATGGCGATGGAGGCGCTGCTGGAGAAGGCGGCCGCGCTCGACGACCTCAGCCGGGCCGGCTTCCTGGAGGCGCAGCGCCAGCTGGGCCGGGTGAGCTTCGGCGGGCTGGCGGGGGACTGGACCTACGGGCCGCCCGAGCAGCGGGACCCGTCGCGGGTCACCACCGTCTTCCGTCCCAACCCGTCCAAACCGGGGGGGCTGGAGGCGGTGGCCAAGAACATGTCCGCCCCGTCGGCCCAGGCCTACCGCTTCAAGTCATGAGTCCGGTCATGAGTCCGGTCATGAGCTGCGGCGGCCGGTCCCTTCGGTAGAACCGCCGTAAGGGTGGGCGCCCCGTAGCCCCGCCACCTGGGCAGGGGCGCCCACCCCGATAGCCCACACCGCCTGGGCTACCTCCTCCAGGAAGGCCCGACACTCTTCCTGGACGCCCTCCAGCAGGCGGGCCGCGGACCCGTCCCGCAGGAGGCCTTCGACTGCCCACCGGGACCCGTTCTTCCCGTCGAGCTCGACCACCTGTACGTGCACGAAACCGTCGAGGTTGACCAACCGCTCGTGTCCCGGTCCCACTCGAACCCATGCCATCCTGGGCACCTTCCCGCCCGAAAGCGTCGCCGGCCTCGTCCACCCCAGGAAACAACGGACGGCGACCGGAGACAAGAGGGTGACGTACTCGTTCGACTACTCAATCGGAGATCACGAGTACTCACGCTCGCTAGTGGTCGGGCGATCCCAGGGCGTCCCGCAGCTCGGCCCGGTTCGACACCCCGAGCTTCTCGTAGGCCCGCTGCAGCTGGTTCTCCACCGTGCGGACGGACAGGTAGAGGCGCTCGGCGATCTCCCGGTTGGCCAGGCCCCCGCCGGCCAACGCCGCGATCTCCCGCTCCCGGGGGCTGAGGACGGCGGGGGCGGCGGCGGCCAGGGCGGGGGTGGTGGCGCCCTCGCAGCGGGCCGTCAGCATCGCCGCCCGCCGCTCGGCGGGGGCAGCGGCCCGGGTCCCCCGCTCCCGCCGCTGGACGGCGGCGGCCATCGCCGCCGCCTCGGCCGCCAGGAGCAATGCGCCCAGCGCCTCGAAGGCGAGCGACGCCCGGTCGAGTCCATCGGAGTCGCCGGCCGCCAGCGCCCGTACGTGGTCCGCCCGGACCAGGGCGAGGGGACCCTCGACCTCCTTGGTCAGCTCCGTGACCCGGTCGACGACCTCCGCCGCCCGCCCCAGGCGGGCCAGGTCGTGGGAAACCGCCATCTCCACGGCCAGGCTGCCGCTGGCCGCGTGCCGGCTCGCCGCCTCCCTCAGGATGGTCACCGCCCGGCCCACGTCGCCGGCCGCCACCGCCGTCCACGCCCGGGCCCCGATGATGCTCAGGGGGAAGATCGTCTCCGTCGCCTCCGCCGGCAGGGCGTCGATCTCGGCGATCACCTCCATCGCCTCCGACCCCCGGCCGAGCAGGGCCAGGCCGTGGGCCAGCTCGGCCATCGAGAAGCGGAGGAGGTACCCCGGCCACCCCGCCCGTCGCAACAGGCTCACCGCCTCCCTGGCCCAGCGCACGGACGTCTCGGCCAGCCCCTGGGCCCGCAGGGTGATCGAGAGCTGCCACAGGAGGTAGGGCTCGGCGGCGATGGAACCCTCGCGCAAGGCCCGCTCGTAGCCGGCCCGGAGCTGGTCCTCGGCCTCGTTCAGGCGTCCGGCCTCGGTGAGGGCGTAGGACCGGGCCCACTCGTGGATGCTGGGCCGCCACAGGAGGGCGTCGGCGGGCAGGGCCCGGTGCACCACCAGGCCCCGGTCGGCGACCGCGATGGCTCGGTCGAGATGGCCGGCCTGGACGAAGGCCACCGCGCCGATCTGGCAGGCCCAGGCCAGGGCCGGTCCCGACGTCCGGGCCAGGAGGGGCTCGATGAGGGCGAGGGCGGCCCGGGTGTCGGACGCCCCCCGGAGGACGCCGGCCCGGCGGGCGGTGAGGATGTTGCGCACCTCGGGGTCGGCGATGGCCTGCTCCGCCTCGGCCGCGGCCTGCACCGCCTGGTCCCGCCGGCCCAGGCCGTACCAGAGGTTGTCGACCCGGGTCGCCGCCACCCGGCCCCGCGCCGCGTCGTCGGACGCCAGCGCCGAGAGCGGCGCCAGGCGGGCCTCGGCCTCGTGGTGGCGGCCCTGGAGGTAGAGGAGCTGGCCCGACAGCAGGGCCGCCTCCCCCCCGCCGCCCACCTCGATGCCGGCCGACAGCAGCCGTTCGGCCAGGCCGTAGTCGCACCGGGCCCGGGCCTGGGCCGCGGCCCGCAGCATGAGATCGGCGTCGTAGTCGCCCGCCTCCAGCCGCCACGTGGCCAACCGCAGCAGGTCCTCCCGCCGGCGGGCACCGGTGGACGCCAAGGCGTCGGCCAGCGCCTTCTTGATGCTCTGGGCCCGCAGCACGCCGGTGCGGTGGCGGAGGACGTCGCCGTGGAGGGGGTGGGCCAGGCGGGCGTCGACCCGGCGCCGGTCGCGGACCACGGTGATGAGGCCCTTGCGCTCCAGCCCCTCCAGCGAGACGGGGTAGGTGAGCCAGGACAGGATGCTGGCCCCCAGGTCCTCGGCGAAGGCGAGCAGGTCGAGCGCCTCCCGTTCGTCGTCCGGGAGGCCCTGGATCCGGCTCTCGACCAGCTCGATGAGGCGGTTTGACGGCGGCAACGGCCCGGTGAGGAACATCACCCCGTCCACCTCCGACAGGGCGCCCGCGTCCTGGGCGGCCAGCACCAGCTCGCGGAGGAACAGGGGGTTCCCCTCGCTGCGGTGGGCGAGGAACCGCAGGCTGGGCCCGTCGACGGAGCCGCCGAGGGCGGTGGAGAGCAACGCCTCCACCTCGGCCAGCGACAGGGGGGCGATGTCGATGCGGGGGGCGGCCCCGTCCTTCCACATGGAGACGACGGGGTCGGGTGCCGCCTCCCCCGAGCGCACCGTGGCCAGCACGAACACGGCGCGGGACTCCGCCAGCTGGTGGACGAGGATGGCGGACACCTCGTCGAGCAGGTGGGCGTCGTCGACCATGAGCACCAGGCGCCGGTCCTGGCCCTGGCCCCGGCGGATGATGGCGGTGGCCGCCCGCCGGAGGAGCTCGGCCCGGTCGAATTGGGCCCGCGCCACGCCCTCGTCGCCCGGCAGCAGCGGGGCCAGCGCGCCGAAGGGGAGGCCGGAGGCGCTGCGGGTGCCGCTCACCCGGGCGGTGGGGTACCCCGCGGCCGCCGCCGCCTGCAGGCACTCGACGGCCAGGCGGGTCTTGCCCACCCCCGCCGGCCCGGCCACGAGGACCCCTCCCGACGTGAGGTCGGCGAGGAGGGCGCGCACCCGTTCGAACGGTTCCCGCCGCCCGACCATCGGCCACCCGGGGCTCATCCGTGCACTCCCAGGACGCAGCCGTCGCCACCGAGGTCTGCGCCGCCTGTCACGCCCCCGAAGGCTAGGTCCTCCCGGCGGGTGCGGGGTGCGCGGCCGCCGACCACCGCTCGGCGTGGGCGACGACCGGCTCCCGCCGCCGGTCGTCCCCTCCGGATCGTCCGGGGATGTCCCACGCCACCTCCCGCTCCGTCTCGGTGACGGCGGCCACGAGGGCGTCGATCCGCGGCGGACGGTACCCCGCCAGCCGGTCGTACACCGCGACGTGGAGGATGGCGAGGGCCACCGCGTCCCCGCCCTTGCCGTCCGGGACGGTACCGGTCCACCGGGTGTGGCCCACCACCGTGACCCGGGCGCCGGCCCGTCCGATCGCCCGGTGCAGGCGGCTGTCGTCGGCGATCATCCGCCGCAGGTGGGCCGCGTTGTCGCCCGGTTCCTCGGCCGCGGCCCGGTACGTGAAGCCCACGCGCCCGTCGCCGGCGTCGACCACCGAAGCCGCCGGGCGGGGACCGTCGTCCGCCGCCGCGCCGAGGGACGCCGACTCCTCCCCGGCCCCCTCCCCGGTCCCCCACCGGAGGACGTGCCGCCCGGCGGAGTCCCGACACCGGATCTCCAGCCGGTCGAGGGCGCACAGGGCGCCGTCGATGACGGTGAGGGCGTCAAGGGCCGCCCCCGACGACCGCTTCGGCCACTCCGGGTCCGGGTCGGTGCCGGCGGACGGGCTCGGGCCCCCCGCCACGTCGACGATCCCGCACATGTCAGGACCTCCCCCGCGTGACGACCTGGTCGGGCTGGTTCTGAACTCGGATCCAAGGCATGGGACCAGCGAACCCGAATCCGCCCCGCCCGACCAGAGTACGGGGTACTCCATCTCGGCCGCCGCGACCACCACCCCGCCGGCGGACTACTCACGCCGGCCGCCCGGCTCGGTTCACCGGTTCAGTTCATCGAGGGGTCGGGCGGGTAATCGGCGAAGAGGGACACGGTTCCCGGCTGGCGGCGGAGGACATCCCGCCAGAGGTCGTCGGGCAGGGGCGAGAGGGCGTCGGACGGGTCGGCGTCGACCACGAACCACCCGCCGTCGGCGATCTCCGCCTCCAGCTGCAGGGGCGCCCACCCGGCGTAGCCGGCGAAGATGCGCACCTCGGCCACCCCGGGGACGGCCTGGCCCGGGTTTTCGTTGAGGTCGACGGTTCCGACCTGGCCGACGAGGGGATTCCACCCCCCGGCCTCCATGTCGGCGTCGACCCGGGCCAGGCAGAGGGCGGCGTTGGGGCTCACCGGTCCGCCCAGGAACACGACCGGCGGCGACACCACCACCTCCGTCCAGCCGGGCAGGTGCTCGGCCACGTGGATCTCGCTCGGCCGGTTGAGGACGACGCCCATGGAGCCCTCGGCCGAGTGCTCGAGCATGAGGATGACCGTGCCCTCGAAGTTGGGGTCGCCGACGCTGGGCGTCGCCACCAGCAGGCGCCCCTTGAGCCCGTCGAGCCCCGATCCTTCGTTCACGCCCGCCCCGCCCCGCTCAGTCGAGGCCACCCCGCCGCCGGTAGAGGCTCTGGTCGCACACCGCCACAGCAAACCACACCCGTTCCCAGGAGACCACGAATCGAGGGCGGCTAGCCTCGACCCGAGACATGGACCCGCAGCCCTCCGCCCCGCCGGTGGTGGCCGTGGTCGTGGCCAACGAACCGGGTGACTGGTTCGAGGAAGCCCTGGTGGCGCTGGGCAGCCAGGACTACCCCAACCAGTCGGTGTTGGTCATGGACGCCGGAGGCGACGCCGATTCGGCCCGCCGGGTGGCGGCCGTGCTGCCCGACGCGTACCTGCGCCGGGTCCCGACCCGGCCCGGGTTCGCGGCCGCGGCCAACGACGTCCTCCAGACGGTGCAGGGCGCGTCGTTCCTCGTCTTCTGCCACGACGACGTGGCCATGGAGCCCGACGCCATCCGCCTGCTGGTGGAGGAGGCGCTGCGCTCCAACGCCGGCATCGTCGCCCCCAAGGTGGTGGAGTGGGACCATCCCGACCGGCTGCTCGAGGTCGGCCTGGTCGTCGACAAGACGGGTGCCTGCGCGTCGGTGGTCGACCGGGGCGAGCTCGACCAGGAGCAGCACGACGCGGTCAAGGACGTCTTCGCCGTCTCCAGCACCTGCCTGCTGGTGCGCAGCGACCTGTTCAGCGAGCTGGGCGGCTTCGACCCCGAGATGGGCGACCACGGGGCCGACGTCGACCTCTGCTGGCGGGCCCAGGTGGCGGGGGCGAGGGTGGTGGTGGCCCCGGCGGCGGTGGTCCGCCACCACGACGGAGGCGGTCGCCACCCCGAGGACCCCATCGACAAGGAGGCGGCCCAGACCCGTCACCACCTGCGCACCATGTTCAAGAGCTACTCGTTCCTCACCCTGCTGCGGGTGGTGCCCCAGGCGATGGTGGTCACCCTGGTGGAGACGATCGTCGCCCTCTTCGCCCGCCGATGGAGCGAGGCCCGCCAGCTGGTCTCGGCCTGGTTCTGGAACCTGCGCCAGCTCAACCGCCTCCGGCCCCTCCGCAAGGCCGTGCACCGCAGCCGGAACGTCCCCGACAGCGAGGTCCGCCGCCTCCAGGTGCGGGGCAGCGTCCGCCTCACCAACTACCTCCAGCGCCGGCTCCACGCCGAGGAGCGGGCCCGGGCCCTGGTCACGGCCGGCCACGACCTGGTGGAGTCGGTGTGGCAGGGCCCGGCCCGGGCCGCGGCCGCCCTCCTCGGCCTGGTGACGCTGGCCTTCCTGATCGGCAGTCGGGGACTGCTCACCGGCCGGCTGCCGGCGGTGGGCCAGTTCGCCCCCTTCCCCCGGCCGTCCACCCTCCTCACCCATTTCGTCGACGGCTGGCGCACCACCGGGCTCGGCTCCTCGTCGTCCGCGCCCCCGATGTTCGGCCTCCTGGGTTTCCTCGGCACCGTGCTCCTCGGCGGCGTCGGGCTGCTCCAGAAGCTGCTGGTGCTGGGGGCGTGGCCCATCGCCGCGGTGGGCGCGTGGCGGGCCGGCCGGCACCTGGGCTCGGCCCTGGCCCGGCTGGTGGGCGTGATCGCCTACGCCACCGTCGCCCTGCCCTACAACTCCCTGGCCCGGGGCCAGTGGGGGGGACTGCTGGCCTACGCCGCCGCCCCCTGGCTGCTCGGATCCCTGCTCCGCCTCACCGGCCTGGCCCCCTTCCGGGGCGACGACGAACGCCCGCCCGACGCCCGCGACATCCTCGTCCTCGGGCTGGGGGTGGCGGTGGTCGCGGCCTTCGTCCCGTCCATCGCCCTGGCCCTGGTGGTGGCCGCCGTCGGCCTCCTGCTCGGCTCGCTGGTGGCCGGCTACCCCACGTCCACCTCCACCGCCTTCCTCGGAGCCCTGGGGGCGGTGCTGGTGGCGGTGGTCCTGCTGGTGCCGTGGTCGGTCGAGCTGCTCCTGCCCGGCGGCTGGTCGACGGTGACGGGGGTGTCCCGCCTGCCGGCGGTGCAGCCCGGGTTCGGTCAGCTGCTGCGCTTCCAGATCGGGCCCATGGGGGCGGCACCGCTCGGCTGGGCCCTGCTGGTGCTCGCCGCGGTACCCCTCGTCCTGGGCCGCGACTGGCGCTTCGACTGGGCCGTCCGCCTCTGGATCACGGCCCTGACCTGCATCGGCGTGGCCTGGGCCGGCGGCCAGGGCTGGATCCCGCTGCAGTTCCAGTCCCCCGACGTCCTCCTCGCCTTCGCCGCCGCCGCCCTGGCCGGCTCGGTCGCCCTGGGGGCCGTGGCCTTCGAGACCGACCTCCGCTCCGAGCGCTTCGGCTGGCGCCAGGCCCTCTCCCTGGGCGCGGGCGCCACCATCGCCGCCATCGCCCTGCCCGTGCTCGGCGCCGCCACCGACGGCCGCTGGAACATGCCGTCGACCGACCTGGCCCGTTCGGTGGCGTGGATGGAGCCGGAGATCGACGCCGGGGCCTTCCGGGTGCTGTGGCTGGGCGACCCCGCGGTGCTGCCCCTCGACAGCTGGCGGTTCCAGGAGGGCGTGGGCTACGCCACGTCCCGAAACGGCGCCCCCGACGGCACCGACCTCCTCCCGGGACGGCCGTCGGCCGCCACCAAGACCATCGCCGACGTCCTCCGCGTTGCCCAGGACGGCGGCACCGCCCGCCTGGGCCGGCTCCTCGCGCCCATGGCCGTGCGCTACATCGTGGTGCCGATCCAGACCGCGGCCCGGGACTCGGTCGGGCCCACGCCCGGCATCCCGCCCGCCCTGACCCGGGCCCTCGGGTCCCAGCTCGACCTCCGTCTCCTGCCGGCCGACGCCACCCTCGCCGTCTACGAGAACACGGCCTGGGGTCCGGGGCGGGCCCTCGTCCCCGATGCCCTCGCCGGCGGACTCCCCGCCCCCCTGGGCGGCGGCGCCGACCTGGCCGGCGGCAAGGCGATCCTCGGCCAGGGCGGCCCGGTGAAGTTCGAGGGACCCGTGCCCGCGGCCGGCACCGCCCTCCTGGCCGAGAGCCCCTCGCCCCGGTGGTCGCTCGAGGTCGGCGGCAAGAACGCGCCCCGGGCCCAGGCCTACGGGGTGGCCAACGCCTTCGACGTGCAACGGTCGGGAAACGCCCGCCTGCGCTACAGGACGCCGATCCTCCGCTACGGCCTGGTCCTGCTGCAGCTGGCCCTGTGGATCGGCCTCGTCCGCTACCTGGTCGTCACCCGCCCCCCGCCGCCGGCCGATCCCTCCCCCGACGACCTGATGACCAGTCGGCAGTGAACGAGCCCGTGAGCGACCCCAGGAACCGACCGCCGGAGGCGGTGGCCCGGTGAGTGGCCGGCGCATCCCCGCCCTCGTCGTCATCCTCCTGCTGCTCGTCGGCGGCGGGGCCATCGACCGGTGGGCCCGATCCTCGTCCGACTCGGTGCCCGACGACCCCGACGCCGCCATCGCCCTGGCCGGTCCCACCGCCGCCCCCGCCTCGGCCCGGTCGTCGGCCTGGTACTGCGCCGGCGCCACCGGGGCGGCCGACGCGGTGGCCGACGGCACCGTGGTGATCGCCAACGCCGGCACCCGCAAGCTCCGGGCCGACATCACCGTCATCCCCGTCGCCGGTGCCCCCGGTCAGACCGCGGTCGACGTGGCCGCCAACGGGCGGGCCTCCGTCCACCTGGCCGACCTCGTCCAGAGCGACTACCTCTCGGCGGTGGTCGAGCTCGACGGCGGTGAGGCGGTGGTGGAGCTGTCCACCAGCGGACCCCTGGGCGCCAGCGTCACCCCCTGCGCCTCGACCGCGTCGCCCACCTGGTACTTCGCCGAGGGCGTCACCACCCGGGACGCGACCGAGGTCCTCGTCGTCTTCAACCCCTTCCCCGAGGACGCAGTGGTCGACTTCGCCTTCACCACCGAGGAGGGCCAGGTCACGCCCCAGGCCCTCACCGGGCTCTCGGTGCAGGGACGGGGGGCCACCGCCATCAACGTGGGCGACTTCGTGCAGCGCCGGGAGGCGGTCGCGGCCAAGGTCTCCGCCCGCACCGGACGGCTGGTGGTGACCCGGCTCCAGGTCTTCGACGGCAGCATCGGCCGCAAGGGCGCCTCGGTGACGCTGGGCATCCCCGCGCCCGAACCGCTCTGGTATTTCGCCGACGGGTTCGCCGCCGACGGGCTGGCCGAGCGCTTCCAGGTCTACAACCCCCTCCTGGCCGAGGCCCAGGTGGAGGTGGCCTTCGCCCTCGACGACGGCGAGGCCGAGCCCCTGCGCATCACCGTCCCCCGGGAGTCACGGGTGAGCGTGGTGGCCAACGACGAGAGCCGGGTGCCCAAGGGCGTGGGCCACGCGGTGACCCTGCGCAGCACCAACGGGGTGGCGGTGGTGGTGGAGCGCAGCGTCGACGGGGCGGGGGCGGCCGGGCGCTACGGGGTGGGCTCGTCGCCCGGCGCCCGGTCCACGGCCCGGGGATGGGTCTTCGCCGCGGGCCAGGCCGACACCTCGGTCGACGAATTCCTGGCCGTGTCGAACCCCGGCCCGAAGGCGGTCAAGGTCTCGGTGGCGGTGCTGGCCGACGGGGTGCGCCGGGACGTGCCCGGCCTCCAGAGTCTCGATCTGGCGCCGGGGCGACGGACCGTGGTGCGCCTCGCCGACCACGTGACGGTCCCTGCGCCGGCGCTGTCGCTGGTGGTCACCGCCACCCAACCGGTGGTGGCCGAGCGCCTGCTGCTGGCCCAGGGGGGCAGCCTGGGGATGGCGATCACCCCCGGCCTCGCCCTGCGGAACTGACCGGCCCGGAAGGCGGGACCAGGCCGCCGCATCCTACGGAAGGGGGGCCCCAGTCCCCCCCTCCGACAGGGCCGCCGCCCGGATCGACATCTCGATGGTCCACTGCCGGTCCCGGCGTCGTCAATAGGTGTCCATCCACAGCTACCGCCCCGGCGGCGGCCTCCGCCGGGGATCGGCTGGCCGCCCACGCCCGGCGATTGGTCGATACTGGCCGGTATGGAGCGCCTCATCGTGGTGGCGGTGGTGGTGGCGGCGGCCGTGATCCTCGCCCTCGTGCTCGAGCGCCGGCGGCCCGACCCGCCCACCCAGGGGGAGTGGCCGGTGCCCCGCCAGCTCGACCGGGCCGACTTCGACCGGGCCGACGCCCCCTGGTTGGTGGCGGTGTTCTCGTCGGCCACGTGCGACTCCTGCGCCACCGTCGTCCAGAAGTCGTCGGTGCTGGCCAGCGCCGACGTGGTGGTGCAGGACGTGGAGGTGGGAGCGAGGGGCGACCTCCACCGGCGCTACGGCATCGAGGCCGTCCCCACCATCGTGGTGGCCGACGCCGAGGGCGTGGTGCGGGCCTCCTTCGTGGGACCCCCATCGGCCACCGACCTGTGGGCGGCAGTGGCCGAGGTCCGGGAGCCGGGATCGAGCCCCGAACCCCAACTCGGCCGGCCCGATCACCAACTCGGGGGTGCCGGTAGAGCCGAATCCGGCCCGTAGTACCGTCCATCCGTGATCGCAGGCGTCGAAGAGGTCTTCCGCGCACGCGAACTGACCGCCAACCTGGTGCGCCGCGACCTCAAGGTCCGCCACCGGGGCACCTTCCTGGGGATGCTGTGGTCGCTCACCACCCCGCTGCTATACGTCGGCCTCTACTGGTTCATCTTCACGTTCATCTTCCGGGCCCGCGACATCCAGGACGCCACCCGGGCCGACGGCACCGTCGTCCCCTTCGCCCTCTACTTCTTCGGCGGCCTGGTCATCTGGAACGTCTTCGCCACGGCCGTCGGCGGCTCCACGGGCAGCGTCATCGGCTCCGGCTACCTGCTGGGCAAGGTCTACTTCCCCCGGGCCATCCTGCCCCTGAGCACGGTGCTGTCGTGCGTGGTCACGTTCGGCTTCGAGCTGGCGGTGCTGATGGTGGCCACCGTGATCTTCGCCGGGTTCCCCGACTGGCACATCGTGTGGCTGCCGCTGATCCTGCTCATCGTCACCGTCCTGTCCTTCGGGCTGGCCCTCATCCTGTCCGCCCTCACCGTCTTCCTCCGCGACGTCGCCCACTTCATCGGGGTCTTCCTGCAGTTGTGGTTCTGGGGCACGCCGATCATCTACTCCCTGAGCCTGATGCACGACCGGGCGTCGCTCTACCGGCTGCTGCAGGCCAACCCCATGACCGGCATCGTGGTGTCCTTCCGGAACGTGGTGCTCCTCAACCGTCCCCCCGACCTCAAGCTGCTGGGCTACGACGCCCTGGTCGCCCTCGTCTGCCTGGCCGTGGGCACCAAGGTCTTCGGCCACTGGCAGCGGCAGTTCGCCGAGATCGTGTAGTGGCCGGCCCAGCATGAGTGATCTCGCGATCAGCTGCGAAGGTGTCTGGAAGAGCTACCGCATCTACCACCAGCGGGCCCACACCCTGAAGGAGAAGGTCCTCTCCCGGGCCCACCGCTACGAGGACTTCTGGGCCCTCAAGGGCATCGACCTGGAGGTGGAGACGGGCACCACCATCGGGATCATCGGCCTCAACGGATCGGGCAAGTCGACCCTGCTCAAGACCCTTGCCATGGTCCTCACCCCCAACAAGGGCCGCCTCACGGTCAAGGGCCGCATCTCGCCCCTGCTCGAGCTGGGCACCGGCTTCCACCCCGAGCTGACGGGCAAGGAGAACGTGTTCCTGGCCGGCTCGCTCCTGGGGCAGGCCAAGCGGGAGGTCGAGAAGCGCTACGACGGCATCGTCGACTTCGCCGGCATCGAGTCATTCATGGACATCCCGGTCAAGAACTACTCGAGCGGCATGTACGCCCGGCTCGCCTTCGCGGTGGCCATCAGCGTCGACCCCGAGATCCTCATCGTCGACGAGGTCCTGGCCGTGGGCGACGAGGGCTTCCAGATGAAGTGCTGGGAGCGCATCTCCGAGCTGCGGGCGGAGGGGCGCACCATCGTGCTCGTGTCCCACAGCCTGCCTACCGTCCGCACCCTCTGCTCCAAGGCGGTGTGGCTGGAGAAGGGCACGGTCCGGGAGGTGGGCAAGGCGGCCGACGTGGTGGCCGACTACCTGGCCGAGGTCCACCACGAGACGGCCGAGAACGAGCAGGCGGGGGCGGGTTCGCACGGCCGCCGCTACGGGGCGGGACCGGCCCAGATCACCGAGATCGGCGTCCTCAACGGCGACGGCGCCCATACCGGCACCTTCCGCACCGGCGACCCACTCACCATCCGGGCCACCTACGACATCCCCCCCGGGCTGAACAACACCATCTGCGGCATCGCCGTCATGCGGGGCGAGAACCTGGCCTACGTCTTCGGCCAGAACTCGGGCCAGGCCGGCGTCACCCTGCCCACCGGCGTGGGCACGGTCGACTTCCAGGTCCCCTACCTCCCGCTGCTCCGGGGCCACTACGTGATCACCGTCGTCCTCCACGACGAGGCCGCGACCAAGATCTACGACTGCCACGAGCGCCGCCACTGGTTCTCCGTCTTCGACAACCCGTCCCTCCCCATCGAGGGCGGAATGGTCCACGTGACCACCGAGTGGCGGGCCGGCACGTCAGCCACGACCGAGTCGCCGACGGCCGACGCCCTCCACTCCTCCGGCACCGCCGGCTGAGGCCACGGCGGCCCGCCGGCCGCCCGACGGCGAGCACATGGCACGAATCCGCGCTGGAGGGGGTGTTCGTGGCGATCGCTCGACCGGTGGGGCCGGCCGCCCGGCGAGCACATGGCACGAATCCGTCACGGAGGGGGTGTTCGTGGCGATCGCTCGGGGAGACGGGGGCCTCGGGGCATCGGTAGTGTGCCTCGATGACCGGCACGTCCGTCCCGACGATGATGACCAGGGTGGAGACGGCCCTGGTGCGGGCCGCCCGCCAGCCGGGGGGCGTGAGCGCGGGGGGGCCGATCTTCGTGCACACCGAGGGCGACGACGAGCTGGGCATCGCCAACCTCCGGGAACCGGCCACCATCCAGGTGGAGTTCCTCTCCGGGTCGGACCGGCCCGTGGTCGGCGAAGTGATCCGCTTCGGGAAGAAGGCCCTGCGCCGGGGCCTGCGGTGGTACACCACGCCCCCGTGGGACCAGCAGAGCCGCTTCAACCACGCCCTCCTCGACCTGGTGGAGAAGCTGCGCCTGCAGAACGAGCGCCTGCGCAACGAGGTGGAGGAGCTGAACCGGCTCCTGCGGGAAGCGGCCAAGACGTCCTCCGATGACTGAGGCGACGATGACTGAGCCGCAACCACCGCGCCGGCCGGTCGCCGTCGTCATCCTCACGTGGAACGCCATCGAGTTCTCCAAGCGGTGCCTGACCGCGCTCAAGGAGATGACCGATCACCCCAGTTGGCGGCTGATCGTGGTCGACAACGGCAGCGTCGACGGCACGCCCGAGTGGCTGGGCACCCTCCCGTGGATCACCCTGGTGCGCAACAGCCGCAACCTGGGCTTCACCAAGGGCTGCAACATCGGCATCACCGCCTGCCTGCCGGGCGAGGACGTCGTGCTCATGAACAACGACGTGATCGTCACCGACCGCCACTGGCTGACCAAGCTCCAGGACTCGGCCTACGCCGACGTCGAGCCCGTCCGGGGCGTGGTCGGGGCCCGCTTGGTCGACGCCCAGGGGACGATCCTGCACCTGGGCGCCCTCATGATGCCCCTCACCCTCATGGGCCAGCAGATGGGCGGCTTCGAGCTCGACGTCAACCAGTGCAACACCACCCGGTCGGTGGAGTCGGTGGTCTTCGCCCAGGTGTACATCCGCCGGGACTGCCTCGACGCCATCGGCCCCCTCGACGAGGACCTGTTCGCCTACTTCGACGACTCCGACTTCTGCCTGCGGGCCATCAAGGCGGGGTGGGACGTGGTGTGCGAGGGCAGCGTCACCTCCGTCCACCACCAGAGCACGTCGACCAAGGAGAACAAGGTCGACTTCTGGTCGGTCTACGGCAAGTCCCGGAAGGTCTTCACCCGCAAGTGGGCCCAGTACCTGGAGCACGACCGCTACGACCTGGAGATGGCCTGGCACTCGGTGGTCCACCAGCCCATGGGCTACGGCATCCAGAGCCGCCACATCATGCGGGCCCTGCACTTCGCCGGCGTCAAGGTCGCCTACAAGAACGCCTACAACCAGGAGGACGACCCCACCGACGACTTCCTCCTCGACGACATCATGAAGCGGGCGATCCGCCCCGACGTCACCCAGGTCGCCCTGTGCCAGGCCGACGCCTTCTTCCCGGTGGCGGGCAGGCACACCGTGGGCTGGACCATGCTCGAGGTCACCGGCCTGCCCCCGGCGTGGGTGGCGGGGTGCAACTCGATGGACGAGGTGTGGGTGCCGGCCTCGTTCAACGTCGACACCTTCCGCAACTCGGGGGTGACGGTGCCCATCCACGTCATGCCCCTGGGCGTCGACGTCGACTACTTCCACCCCGACATCACCGGCTTCCGGCCCTCGACCCGGTTCACCTTCCTGTCGGTGTTCGAGTGGGGCGAGCGCAAGGCGCCCGAGGTGCTGCTGCGGGCCTTCGCCGAGGAGTTCAAGGACTCGGAGGACGTGCTCCTCCTGCTCTCGGTGTTCAACCGGGATCCCCAGGTCGACGTGCACCAGCAGATCGCCGACCTCGACCTGCCCCCCGGGGCGCCCGTCGTGGTCATGCTCAACCCCAGGTTCACCGCCCACCAGATGGGAAGCCTGTACCGGTCGGCGGACGCCTTCGTGCTCCCCACCCGGGGCGAGGGGTGGGGGATGCCGGTGCTGGAGGCGATGGCCTGCGGCCTGCCCACCATCGCCACCCGGTGGAGCGGCCCCGCCGACTTCCTGCACGAGGGCGTGGGCTACCCGCTGGAGCCGCTGCGGCTGGTGCCGGCCGAGGCCCGCTGCGAGTACTACGCCGGCTTCGACTGGGCCGACCCCGACGTCGAGCAGCTCCGCAGCCTCATGCGCCAGGTGGCCGACAACCCCGAGGCGGCGCGCCTCAAGGGCCTGGCGGCGGCGGCCGAGGTGGCCGACAAGTGGACCTGGGAACACGTCGCCCGCAAGGTGAAGGCCCGCCTCCTCGAGATCGGATAGCGGCCCCCCGCTACCGTCGGGCCCGTGGCCGAGGACGGGGTGGTGGTGGAGGCGGCGGGGCGGGAGGTCGTCATCACCCATCCCGACAAGGTCTTTTTCGCGGAGCGGGGCGACACCAAGCTCGACCTGGTGCGGTACTACCAGTCGGTGGAGGGTCCGCTCATGGCGGCCATGGGCGGGCGGCCGGTGCTGCTCCAGCGCTTCCCCAACGGGGCCGGCGGGTCGTCGTTCTTCCAGAAACGGGTGCCCGAGGTCCGGCCCGACTGGCTGGAGACCACCATCGTCAGCACGCCCAACGGCACCACGTCGCAGGCCCTGGTCACGGCCGACCTGGCCCACGTGCTGTGGGCGGTCAACATGGGTTGCCTGGGCTTCCACGTGTGGCCGTCGCAGGCGGCCGATCCCCAGCACGCCGACGAGCTGCGCATCGACCTCGATCCCAGCCCGGGCGTGGACTTCCCCATGCTGAGGGAGGCGGCGAGCGAGGCCAAGGCGCTGTTCGACGAGCTGGGCGTGACGGCCATGCCCAAGACCACCGGCAACCGGGGGATCCACGTGTACGTCCGCCTGCAACCGCGGTGGACGTCGTACGAGGTGCGGTCGGCGGCGGTGGCGGTGGCCCGGGAGCTGGAGCGGCGCCGGCCCGACCTGGTCACCGCCGCCTGGTGGAAGGAGGAGCGGGGTACCCGGGTGTTCGTCGACTTCAACCAGAACGCCCCCCACAAGACCATCTTCGGGGCGTGGTCGGTGCGGGCCCGGCCCGGCGCCCAGGTGTCGACGCCCTTCCGCTGGGAAGAGCTGGAGGCGGTGGAGCCCGACGCCCTCACCATCGCCACCGTCCCCGGGCGGGTGGAGGGGACGGGTGACCCGTGGGCGCCGATGGCCGCCGATCCGCAGTCGCTGGAGCCGGTGCTCGCCCTCCACCGGCGCGACCAGGAGGCGGGCCTGCTCGACGCACCGTGGCCCCCCGTCTACCCCAAGATGCCGGGCGAACCGCCCCGGGTGGCACCCAGCCGGGCCCGCAAGGTCGCCGAGGGGGAAGGATGACCCGCCGGCGGGCGGCGGGGGTCGCGGTGGCGGCCGCCTTGGCGGTGGGCCTGGTGGCCACCGGCTGCGGAGGGGGCGCCTCGCCCGCCAAGCCCTCCACGACGGTGGCCCCGTCCACGTCGCGACCGGCCCCGACCGTCGGGCCGGCGCCGGCCACCACCACGGTCACGACCGCCCCGCCGTCGCCCCGACCGACGGTGGTCGACGACGTCCTCGAGGGTGGCGACGAGGCCCAGCGCTACATCTACCGCCTGACCTTCCCGAAGCTGCAGGGCCTCGGCGACCCGGCGGTCGAGAGCTCGGTCAACGCCGACATCCGGGCCGCGGTGGGGGCGACGGTCGACGAGTTCGTGACCGCGGTCAAGGACTTCGGCGCCCCGCCGCCGGCCGTGGCCGACCAGAAGAGCGCCCTCGACGGCGACTACGAGGTCTCCCGGCTCGACGAGGGGCTGGCCAGCCTGGCGGTGCGGGTGAGCCGGTTCTACGCCGGTGCGGCCCACCCGGGAGCGGTGGTCCTGGCCTTCAACTACGACCTCGGGACGGGCCATCGGCTGGCCCTGGGCGACCTGTTCACGGCCGGCTCGCCGTACCTGGCCAAGCTGTCGGAGCTGTCCCGGGAGCTGCTGGCGGCCCAACCCGGCTTCGACCAGGTCCAGGACTTCGTCCTGCCCGGCACCGAGCCCACGGCCGACAACTTCGCGGGTTGGACCCTCACCGACAACGACCTGGTGATCACCTTCGCCGAGTACCAGGTGGCCCCCTACGCGATGGGGATGCCCCACGTGAGCATCCCCTTCGCGTCCCTCCGCACCCTGCTGGCCCCCGCCGGCCCCCTCGCCATCCACAACTGAGGGGGTGTGGGCCGCCCTCTAAAGCCGCGGCACCGTAAGCGGCGGAGGGGGCGGTCGGGCGCATGTTTTCGGCCACGGCGTCAGCCCTGGAGGACCCGCTTCAGGGCCCGGGCCTTGGTGATGACGGGGTCGAAGCGGGTCCGCGCCTGCCGCAGGGGAGCGGTGACCCGCCACGACAACGTGCGCCGCATGGCGTCGGCCTCGGCCAGGGCGGCCGCGCCCCGGTAGGGGGCGTTGATCACGGCCGTGAGGTGGGAGTAGCGGCGGGTGACGGGCAGGTCGTCGAACGTGCACAGCATGTTGTCGGCCGGGCCGTGGATGCCGTTGTCGTAGAGGAACTCGTAGATCTCGTGGGGGGTCTCCAGGCGGCAGAGAGCCCCGTCGAACCGGTCCATGACGAAGACGTGGGGGAAGACATCCTTGATCCGGGCCAGGGCCACCTGGGGCAGCACGCTCTGGTGGATGGCGAAGCCGAAGGTGTTGAACTCGAGGACGGTGGCCGGCCGGTAGGTGGCCAGCGTCTTCTCCGCCCCCGCCAGCACCGACAGCTCGGCACCCTCCACGTCGACCTTGATGAAGTCGACCCGGTCGATCTTGTGATCGGCCACGAACTCGTCGAGGGTCGTGGTGGCGGCCTCGAACGACTGCGACCCGTAGGACTCGGAGGACAGGAGCGATCCCTCGTCGGACGAGAAGCTGCCGGCGCTGAAGAACGAGAAGTCATGGAAGTGCACCGTGCCGACCGTGTCGCTCACGGCCAGGTTGCAGGCCTCGACGTTGGTGGCCCCGTTGACCTGCAGGTTGGACTGGAGGTGGCCGTAGGCGCTGGGCGACGGCTCGAAGGCGTAGACCTTGCCCTTGGCCGCCAGGTGGGACAGCCCGAGGGCGTAGAGCCCGATGTTGGCGCCCACGTCGAGGCAGACGGCATCGGGCCGGATGTGGGGCTGGATGGCGGCCATCACCGAGTCGGTGATGTCGGTGCCGTCGGGGATGTGCCGGTAGTAGTCGTCGCCCTCTCCGCCGGAGATGGTGAAGGGGCGGCCGTAGATCTTGACTGTCTTGGACATGTGGACCTGTGTCTAGTCGAGTGGGTGCCTAGCCGACGAGGCGGCGGAGGCGGCGGTAGAGGCGGACCGGCAGCCGGCGCTCGAACGCCTGCTGGCGCTCGTCGGCCGCTTGGAGGCGGGCGTTGAGGTCGGCGGCCACGGCCTGCTCGTGGGCCAGGGCCACTCTGAGGGCGGCGCCGTCGCGGCCGAGCTGGTCGTGGCGGGCCTGGAGCCCCTCCACCGAGTGGCCCAGCGCGACCTGGGCCTGGAGGGACTGCTCGAGCTGGCGGCACGTCTCGCCCAGGTGCTCGTAGGTGCGGGCCAGGGTGTGGCGGAGGGACGTGAACGGCAGGTAGCGGCTGCTGCCGGGCGAGACCTGGGAGACGGCCCCGACCCGTTGGAGTTCGGTCATGGTGACGGCGGTGTCGATGCCCCGGACCTTGGCCTGGAGCTCGGACTCGGCGTGGCGCCAGCGGTCGATCGCGTTTTCGCCGGCCGCGGTGCCGCACAGGCGGGCGAGGGTCTGGGCCAGCTCGTCGACGGTGGTGGAGAGCGGCCACGGGTGGCGGACGCCCCGGGCCACGACATTGAAGGCGAAGCTCCACAGGGCCCGGAGGACGACCAGGTCGGCGTCGACGCCGCCGTCGGCCCGCCACTCGCGGTCGACGTAGGTCCCGGCGACGAAGTTGCCCAGGTCGACGTCGAGGTGATCGGCGGGGAGGAGGCGACGGGTGGACGGGCCGGCGAAGGGGTGGGCCGGGGGTGCGTCGTCGGCGACATCGGTCTCGTGGGTGCGGAGGTGGTTGCGCCAGGCCTGGAGGACCTCGGCGACCGCCGCCGGTCCTTTTTCGAGGGCGGCCAGGGCGTCCTGCTCCACGGTGCGGCCCAGGATCCGGGGCTGGCGGGCGTCGCGGTGCTGGCTGAGCCACCCCCGCTGGAGGAGCCGGTCGGTGGGAGCAATGGCCGTCGCGGCCACGTCGCCCGCCGCCGGGAACGTCTTCGACCCGAGCCACAGGCGGAGGCGGTCGCTGCCGAAGAACCAGGCGGCCACGTCCGGGTCTATTTGTCGGGCTATGGCGGCCGTGTCGTGGCCGGCGACGACGAGGAACGAGTTGGCCACGTCGGGGCCGAGGCCGGCCTCGAGGAAGACCCGGTGGGCCAGGCGGTCGTCGCACACCCGGGCCGGGTCGGACGCCAGCGGGCTGCACGGCCAGCGCACGATCTGGTCGACGAAGTCGGGAGCGTCGACCTCGGCGTAGGCGGCCTCGTCGACCACCACCGCCGGCAGCTTGTAGTCGGGGAACGGGAACAGCCACCGCTGGGCGGGGAAACCGGCCTGGGCCAGGAGACCGCCCAGGCGGCGCCTCGACCAGGTGCGGGGGCCCGTGCCCGGCGGCGGGGTCCGGTAACCCTCCACGCCCGCCCACGGCTCGCCCAGGTGGTCCTCGCCGTAGCCGAGGAGGTACTTGAGGCCGAGCTGGTTCTCGATGGCCACCACGACCACGCCATCGGGGCGGGTGAGGGCCCGCAGCTTCGGGAGGAGGGCCTCGCCCGCGTACTCGAGCACGCCGACGCACAGGACGACGTCGAAGCCGGCGGCGTCGTCGTAGGCGTCGATGGGTCCGCACACGACCTCGACGTTGGGCAGGCCGTCGCACCGGGCGGCCGCGGCCCGGGCCCGGGGGAGGGTGCCCTCGAGGGCGACCACGTCGGCCCCCGTCTCGGCCACGTGGCGGGCGAGGGCTCCGGTGCCGGCGCCGGCGTCGAGCACCCGGGTGCCGGGGCCCAGGGTGAGGGGCCGCAGGAGGTTGGCCCGCTGGCGGGAGAGGTGGTAGCGGGTGGGCCAGTCGGAGATGTGGCGGGCCAGCTCGTCGGAGGCGGTGCTGCGGTCGTCGGCCTCCTCCAGGATCCGGAGGACGGGGTCCTCCGACCCGTCGGCATAGTCGACCTCGCCACCGATCAGTCGCACGCCACTACGGGCGTCCACCCCCTCGGTCATCGCCTGAACCCTACCGGCGACACCCAGCACCGACGCACCAGTCCGGTAGGTCGTCGCTCCATCGCTGGCCCACGTGGTCAGGTCGGCGTCGCCCACTCCCGCCGCGTCCACCGGTCGCTGTGCCAGCGTCTGAGCGACAACGAAGGCACCGACGACACCGTCCGGCAAGTTGTCGCTCCGACGCTGGCGAACGTGGTCACATCGACGACCACTCCGGCGAGTCGACGGGTACGTCCGCCGGCATCCAGGCGACCAACGAACAGCACCGACCACCAGGGGGGACGGATCTCGGCGGCGGACCCGGCGGCGGAACCCGACCGTCTGTGTCACCGGTTCGGGGCGGGCCGGGCGTCCGTAGACTCCCGGCCGTGCCGACGCCGGGTCCGAGGGCCGTGGCCGTGCTGTTCTGTGACGGCGACCCCGGGGCGTGGCTGCCGACCGTCGTCGCCCTGGGCCGGGCCGCGCCCGGGGTGCCGGTCGTGGTGGCGGGGCCCGACCCCGACGTCCTCGCGCCCCTCGTGGCCGCCGGTGCCACCACGGTGACGGCGTCGTCGCTGGCGGCGGCGGTGAACCAGGCGTGGCCGGCTCACGTGATCGCCATCCTGGCACCCGTCACCCTTCCCGACGATCCCTTCACGCCCGCCCTGACCATCGTCGACGGCGACCGGCGGGTGGCCACGGTCGGCTTCCTCGCCGACGTGGGTGACGACGACGACCGGGTGACCCGCCGGCTGCGCCAGACCGAGCCCCGTCAGCGGCCGGCGCCGGTGCCGTTCGCCACCGGGCCGGTGGTGGTGCTCTCCCGGCACGCCCACTCGGCGGTGGGCGCGCTGGTCGACACCGGTCCCGCGGAGGCGGTGGCCGACTTCTCCCTCCGGGCCCGGCGCCGGGGCTTCCTCGACGTGGTCGACCCGTCGACCCAGGTCACGGGCCTGTCCACCCCGCCCGACCGCCGGTGGCTGGTCGAGCGCCACCCGTTCGTGGCCGCCCTCCTCGACGACACCGCCGAACCCGTGGGCGAGACCCCGTTGGCTGTCGTCCACGCCACCGCCCGGGCCCAAGGCCGAGGGCTGCGCATCCTGGTCGACGGGTCGTGGCTGGGCTCGTGGGAGATGGGCACCCAGGTCCAGGCGGTGGCCATGGTGCAGGCCCTCGCCCGGCGGGACGACGTGGAGCGGGTGACGATGGCCCTGCCCGCCGTCCTCCCCGCCGCCGCCCGTGAGCTGCTCGCCGGGCCCAAGGTCGACGCCCGGTCCGACACCGGCGGCAACCTGGCCGGCCTGGGCCCGGCCGACGTCGTCCACCGCCCCTTCCAACCCGACTGGCCCCTCGACATCGGCGCCTGGCGCCGGGAGGCGGCCCGCACCGTGGTCACCATCCTCGACCTCATCGCCTACACCGTCGGGTCGTACCACCCGTCGGGCGAGCACTGGGTGGCCCACCGGCGCACGATCGCCCAGACGGTGGCGGCGGTGGACGGGGTGGTCGTCATCTCCGACGACGTGGCCACCCAGGTCCGGCGGGAGCGGCTGCCGGTGGAGAGCGACCGCCTGTTCGTGGTCGGCCTGGGCACCGACCACCTCCAGTGGGACGCCCCCGAGTCGCCGCCGGCGGCCGTCGCCGGCGCGCCCGGCATGGGCCGGTTCGTCCTCGTCCTGGGCGCCGACTACGCCCACAAGAACCGCGACCTGGCCGTCCGGGCCCACGCCGAGATCGTCCGCCGGGGCCTCGACATCGGCCTCGTCCTCGTCGGCCCGTCCGTCCTCCACGGGTCGTCTCAGGTGGCGGAGGCGGCGGCCGCCCCCGCGGCCGCGGCCGACCGCACCGTCCGCCTCCCCAACGTCCCCGCCGCCGAACGCAACTGGCTCCTGCGCCACGCCGCCCTCGTCCTCTACCCCACGTCGGCCGAGGGCTTCGGCCTCGTCCCCCACGAGGCCGCCCGCCTGGGGACCCCGACCGTCATGGTGCCGGTCGGCCCCCTCGTCGACCTGGCCGCCCGCCTGCCCGTCACCGCCGCCGACTGGTCCCCGACCGCCCTGGCCGACGCGGCCGAGGCCCTGCTGTGGGACCCCACCCTGGCCACGGCCCAGGTCCAGGCCACCCTGGCCGCCGGCCGCGACCTCACCTGGGACGCCACCGCCGCCCGCCTGGTCGACGTCTACCGCTCGCTCCTGGCCCGCCCCGCTGTACGTTGATCCGGTGACCCGTACCGCCTCCGACGAGGCCGCCGACCTGGCCGCGCTGGCCGTCACCCCCGGCAGCCGGGTGGTCGTCGTAGGGGCCACGCCCGCCCTCACCGCCGCCCTCGGCCAGCGGGGCTGCCGGCTCGACGACGAGGGCGACGCGGTCGACGCGGTCGTCGTCCACGGGGGGACGGTGACGGCCGAGGCCCTGGCCGACACCGCCGGCCGACTCGCCGCCGGCGGACGGGTGGTGGTCACCGCGGCCAACGTCACCCACGGGGCGATGCGCCTGGCCCTCCTCGAGGGACGCTTCCCCGCCGCCGGCGACGGCCCCGTCTTCGACCGGGGTGCGCTCGATCGCCTCTTCACCGCCGCCGGCCTGGTGGTGCTCGACCGCATCGAGGTCCGCCGCCCGCTCGACGAATCCGGGATCGACGTCGACCTCGACGCCTTCAAGCCCGAGCTGCTGGCCGCCATCGAGGACGACCCCGACGCCCAGGTGGCCACCCTCGTCTTCGTCGGCCGGCGGGCCAGCGACGACACGGTGGCCGTCGTCGCCGGCACCGACGGGCTGTCGCTGGCCGAGGAGCTGCAGGACCGCCTGCGCCGGGCCGAGCTGGAGGCGGCCCGGGCCCGGTCCGACGCCGACGCCCGGGGCGAGCGGGTGCGGGAGCTGGAGGAAGCGCTCCGGGGCCGGATGGCCGAGCTCGACGACCTCCACGGCGAGCTGGCCCACGCCCGCATGGACCTGGAGCTGAAGGACGCCTACTCCCTCGAGATGCGCACCCTGGCCGACGACCGTGAGCTCCAGGCCCACCACACCCGCCTGGAGGCGCAGGCCCTGCAGCGGTCGGTCGACCATCTCCAGGCCAACCTGCTGGAGGCCCACGCCCTCCTCGCCAGCCGCACCGGGGAGCTGGCCGTGGCTCGGGTGGAGATGAACCAGGTCGCCACCGAGCTCGACGCCGTCACCCACCGGGCCAGCTACCAGATCGTCGACGGCACCACCAAGGCCCTCGAACGGTTCCGGCCCGCGGCCCGCCTGGCCACGGGCGTGGCCCGCCGCCTGGCCCGCCTCGCCGGCCGGGGCCGACCGCCGGCCACCCCCGGAGCCTGAGCCCTGGCCGTCCCCAGCTCGGCCAACGCCGGCGACGTCGGCCTGGTGACGCTGCCTGCGCCCGGCGCCCGCCCCCGGGTGTCGGTGGTGATCCTGGCCTACCGCCACGCCCGACTCGTCCACCGGGGCCTGGCCGCTCTCGCCCGCCACCGCACCGCGGTCGACTACGAGACGGTCGTCGTCCTCAACGGGGCCGACGACCAGGTGCGCGACGTGGTGGAGCACGGGGTGCGGGGCGCGGTCGTGGTCCGGTCGTCGGTGAACCTGGGCTTCGGCGGCGGCTGCAACCGGGGCGTGCGGGCGTCACGGGGCGAGTACATCGTCCTCCTCAACGACGACACCGAGGTGGAGGACGGGTGGCTCGACGCCCTCGTCGACACCGCCGACCGCCATCCGGAGGCGGGCGCCGTCGGCAGCCGGGTGCGCGACCCGTACGGGAAGCTGCAGGAGGCGGGCGGGATCCTGTGGCGGGACGGGTCGATCTGGCACGTCGGCCGGCTGGTGAGCGATACCACGATGCGGTACCGGCACCTCCGGCGGGTGGACTACTGCTCGGCCTGCTCGCTGCTCGTCCGCCGCTCCACGTGGGACGCGGTGGGCGGCTTCGACGAGAACTTCTTTCCCGGCTACTACGAGGACCTCGACCTCTGCCTCAACATCGCCGCCCTGGGCCAGACCATCCTCTACCAGCCCCGGGCCCGGCTCATGCACCACGGCGGGGGCGACGTCGGCAGCCTCGACCTGCGGGTGAAGGCCTTCGTCGCCCGCCGCAGCCGGGACACGTTCCTCGCCAAGTGGGGCGACAAGCTGGGCGGCTACCCCGAGCCGCCGCCGGCCACTCCCCCCGACCCGGCGGCCATGCCCACCGTCGAGCGGGCCACGGAGGCCGCCCGCCACCTGCCCCTCCGGGCGCTGGTGCTCGACTCCCGGGTGGCCGGCGAGCTGGTGGCGGTGCTGGAGGAGATCGCGGAGTCGACCTCGGGGTACGCGGTGACCCTGGGGGCGGCCGGGCGCCTGCCGGAGACGGTGCGCGACCGGCTGGGCGACGTCGGCGTCGACATCGTGCGCGATCTGGACTCGGTGTTGGCCGGGCCGGTGGCGTTCGACGTGGTGGTCGTCGCCGGCCGTGGGTTGTGGGAGCGGTGGGCGCCGGTCGTGCGCCGGTGCCAGCCCCAGGCCCCGGTGGTCTTCTGGGCCACCGGCGCCGCCGACGACGAGCCGCCGGCGGACGCCGACCGAGCGGTCGTGCTCGAGCCCCGTCGTCCCGCCCGGCGGCGGCCTTCTCCGGGCTTCGGCGCCCGGCGGGACGTGTTCGCCGGCGGCCCAGCATGGACGTGGCTGGCGGACGAGGTGATGCCCCTCGTGCGGGCCGGCGCCGCGCCCGAGGCCCGCCTACGGGTGGCGGAGGACGAGGGCGCGCCCCCGTACGTGATCGTCGCCACCGCCGACGACCCCCCGCCCCGGGTCGTGGCCGCCACCGACCTCCTCGCGGCCGTGGCCGCGGTGGTCGACGGGGTGCCCGTCGTCACGACCCCCGAGGTCGCGACACACCTGCCCGTCGACATCGCCGAAGCGGCCATCGTCGCCGACGAACCGGCCCTCTTCGCCGCCGAGCTCGTCACCCTCCTCACCGACCGCCAGGCATGGGAGCGCCGGCACCGGGCCATCGACGACCTTCCCCCGCCCGACCCCGCCACCGCCGGCCGGTGGCCCGAAGTCCTCGACGCCACCCGCCGGGGCTTCAGTGCGCCTCGAGCACCATCACCGACTGGCCGAAGTTGTTGAGCTCGCCGTCGACCTCGAAGTGCTTCTGGTCGCCCCGGTACCAGGCCTTGGTCTTCCAACCGGCCATGAGCGCGATCATCTCCATGAGGTCGACCGACGTGGTGACATTCCGCACGTCCGACCACCGGGCGTTGAAATCGACCTTCGACGAGTTCACGAAGATCACCCGGGAGGCGTCGAGGTCCATGGGCAGGCACGACAGGACGAACGTGCCCCCGACACGGGTGATGCGGCGGGCGTCCTTGAGGATGTTGTAGGTGTCCTCGTGCTCGGTGTGGGTGAAGACGGAGAAGGCGCAGACCATGTCGACGGTGCCGTCGGGGATGGGGAAGGTGTTGTCGGACTGCTTGATCCAGGTCACCTCGCACGGCGGGCTGGGCACTACGACCGCGATGCGGTGGGCGGCCCGGGTGAGGATCTGCTGGGAGATGTCGGTGCCGATGTAGTGGCCGCCCTCCAGCCACGGCACCACCTGGGCCGCCAGGCGGCCGATGCCGCACCCCAGGTCGACCAGCGTCTGCGCCGGCTGCAGGCCCTCCTTCAGGAGGATGGCCAGCTCCAGCCGGCCGAACCGCTCGATGCCCTCGCCGACGACGGTGTAGTCGTCGTGGCGCTCGGCGTGCTGCTCGTAGAGGGTCTCGTAGATGCCGGGCACCGGCGCGCCCCCGGGCCCGGGCACGGCCGGGTCGGTCGGGGTCAGCGTGAGCGACGCCGACTCCGGGGGCAGGGGCGACCCGTTCACCAGCCGGCGGATGTACCGCCGGGCCGGCTCCGGCACCACCTTGCGCAAACCGTCGCGCACCACGTCCACCGGATCCTTCGAAGTCTGAACCATGGCCTCTCTAACTCCCGACTGCGGTGCCGAACGTGCGTCGTCCGACGACCGTGAAGAACTCGTGCTCGCCGTAGCTGCCCTTCTGGGTGTGGCGGGTGACCGTGGTGTCGGCGAAGCCGAGGACGCCGAACATGGCCTGCACCACGTCGGCGGTGAGGAACCACCACGTGTCGAGGGGGGCGCCGATCTTCCAGTCGGGGAGGAACTCGACGACGGGGCGGGGGTCGGCCGGGTCGCCCGGCGCCGGCACCCCGTGCCGGTTGTTGACGATCTCGGTGACGATCGCCGTCTCCTTCACCAGTCGCAGGCCGTTCCACAGGGCGAGGAACGGGTCGCGGACGTGCAGGAGGATGGCGCCGTACAGGGCCACGTCGACCGGGCCGATCGACGCCGGGATCTCGTAGACGGTGCCGTAGACGACCTTGGCGCGGGACTGGAAGACCCGGTGGGCGTACCACCAGCTGTCGTTGAGCCGGCGGATGAGGCCCTGGCGCTGGGCGATGATGGCGTCGACGTCGATGACGGCGAACGGCACCACGTCCCACGGCTGCTTCTCGGACAGGTCGTAGGCGACCACCTCGGCCCCGCGGGACTCCAGGTGGCGGCACATGTGCCCCGACGCGGTGCCCACCTCCAGCACCCGCTTGCCGGCGACGTCGACGTGGCCGGCGTAGTCGTCCTCGCCGCCCCGCAGGTCCCACTGGCCCTCCACCAGGCCCCGGCCGGGCAGGTCGGTGGTGTGGTACCAGAGGCAGTCGTCGGGGTTCTCGACCACCCGTTCGGGTGCGTACGGGGAGGTGGTCATGATGTCTTGTCCTCGATCGGCACGCCCATGAACTCCCACACCCGTAGCCGGTCGGCGGCCTCACCGTCCTCGTAGACCACGACCTTCTCCGCCGGTCGGCCGAAAGCCACCTCCAGCAGGTCGGGGGCGTCGCCCTCCCCGAGGTCGAGGGTGGCCTGGAGGCCGGCGAAGCGGACGTCGACGGTGCCCGCCCGCTCGGGGCGGACGGTCACCCGGGCCAGCGGGTCGTGGGTGATCATCGGTCGGGGCTGGGAGGTCACGTCGACGGTGTAGCCGATGCCCTTGGCCGCCGCCCTCACCAGGGCGGTGGCGGCCCGGGCCTGGACCGCCGCGATCACGCCCGAGGCCCAGAACTGCTTCTGGTCCTTGAACAGCGACGGGTGCCGGAAGAGCACCATCCCCTCGGGCGGGGCGGTGGCGGGGCCACCGAGGGGGACGGCGGGCGCGGCCACCACCCGCAGCCCCGCCTTGCGGGCCCGGGCCGCCCAGTCGAGCTCGCTGCCCGACTTGTAGTTGAGATCGAAACGGTCGATCCGGCGGACCGCCGACAGCACCACGAGCATGCACTCGGGGTTGGGGGCGGGGATATCGATGGCCTCGGTGCCGAACTCCTCCGCCAGCTGGGCCGCGGCCCAGGTGCGGGCGCCGCCGGCCGACGGCGTGGAGAGGCCGGTCACCATGGCGATGGTCGGGTCGGACTGCGCCACCGCCCACAGGCGGGCGGCGATCGGAAACGGCGGCAGCGGGGCCGAGAGCATGACCACCGCGTCGAACCACATGTCGGTGGCGTAGTTGAGGGCCTGGTTGCGGGCCGCGGCCAGGGTGATGGGACGGGAGGTGACCCGGTGGGTGACCGACTCGCCGCCGTCGGAGGCGTAGGTGAGGATCTCGAGGACGTCGGGCCCGGGGCCGATGACGGCGATGACGACCTTCCCCGCGATCTGGTCGTCGCCGCCCCCGGTGTCGCCGGCGTCCCCGCCCCCGGTGTCGTCGACGCCGTCGGCCTCGTCGTCGTCGATGTACTCGCCGTCGGGGCCGATCGACCGGAAGACCGGTCCCTCGGTGCTCACGTCAGGTCCCTCTGGCTGGTGCTCAGCGTCACTGTTGTCCTTGGTCGATACACAAGCCGGAAAGCTTACGTTTGCCGCCGCGGGCGTGGACGCGCAAGGCTGGCAGCCTCCCATGACTCCGCCCAAACCTGAAACCCGCGCCCAGCCACGCCCCGAAGTGGATATCGAGAAGCTCCCCTGGCCGGGGGAGGAACTCGTCAACCGGGTCACCGGTGGCACCGACCGCCTCAACTTCTTCACGTCCGGACGCCAGTCGGTCCGCGACCTGGAGGCGGTGCTGGCCCTCATCCACCGCCAGCTGTCCGACTACGAGACCATCCTCGACTTCGGCAGCGGCTGCGGCCGGATCATGCTCTGGCTCGAGCACCTGTCGTCGACCTCGTCCCTCCACGGGATCGACATCGACGAGCGGGCCATCCAGTGGTCGCGCGACAACATGCCGTGGGCGACGTTCAAGGCCAACCAGCCCCTGCCCCCGATCGACTACCCCGACGCCACCTTCGACCTCGTCTACAACCACAGCGTCTTTACCCACATCGACGAGAACTACCAGGACCAGTGGCTGGCCGAGCTGCGGCGGGTGGTCAAGCCGGGCGGGCACCTGATCCTGAGCGTCCACGGCGAGCCCGCCTTCCTGGTGTTCGAGGAGAACGTCAAGAAGAGCGGCGTGGGCGATCCCAGCCTCATCCGGCGGGAGCTGAGCACCAAGGGCATCTCGTTCATCCACGACGACGCCTTCACCGGCGGGCCCTTCCCCGACTTCTACCACTCCACCTTCCACGCCCCCTGGTACGTCTTCGAGCACTGGGGCCGGTTCTTCAACGTGGCCGCCTACATCCCCCGCGGCTCCATGGGCTTCCAGGACTTCGTGCTCCTCCAGCGCCCGCCCGACGACGTCCCCGGCGTGGTCAAGGCCCAGCCCATCACCGTCCAGCCGCTGGCCGTGTCGGAGGCGGCCGCCTCGATGGGGACCGCGGGCATGGGCGGCGCCGCCAACGCCCCCGCCACCCCTGCGGAGGACGCCCTGTCCCGGGCCGGCCGCCTCCTCCACGAGGGCTACCAGGGGGGCCTGGACGAGCAGGGGGTCAACGCCACCGTCCGGCGCATGGTCGACCGGGCCATCCGGTCCCGGGCCCTCTACCAGCGCGACGTCGACGAGGCCCTGTTCACCGCCCTCTACGAGATGCGGGCCGCCCTCGACCAGCGCACCACCGGGGTCGGCGGCGCGCCCCTATCGGAGCTCAACGCCCGCCTGTGGGACGCCCTCCGGCTCCAGGGCCAGCGCATCAACCGGCTCGAGACCGACCTGTGGGAAGCCCTCAAGGCCGGCCCGTCCGGCGACTGACACAGGATCCGGCGGCACCGCGGTCCCCGCCGCCCGGTGACGCGCGAGGCTCCGTACTCCCCATGACGAGGCTGCCCTGATGACGAGGCTGGGTTGACCAGGCTCATCCCCGGCGTCGGCGACATCCGCCGCCGGCTGGGCTACGCCACCCGACCGCCCCCGCCATCGCCCGCGCCGGCGGCGCCGGCCACGCTCGAGCCGGCCCCGGCCCGGCCCCCGCCGGGCGAGGTCGAGCCCGATTCCGACGACCGGCCCCGGGGGCTGGCCCGCAGCCTCGTCCGCCACCCGCTGGTGGCGGTGACGGCGCTGCTCACGGGGGTGCTGGCCGCCTTCTCCGGGCTGTGGACGGGCGGGTCGCTGCTCATCGACGGCCCCGGCATCGCCCTCTACGTGCGCCTGGCCACCGACTACCTCACCGCCATCGGCCGGGTGCCGTACTGGGTGCCGGAGATGTGGTCGGGAGCGCCGGTGTGGGCCCTGGCCCCGTCGTTGCCGGCGATCATGCTGGTGCCGGTGGCGTCGGTCTTCGGACCGGCGGTGGCGGTGAAGGTGGCCATCCTCGCCTTCCAGGTGATCGGCGGCGTCGGCGCCTACGTCCTGGCCCGGTCGATCTGGGGCCGGACGCCGGCCAACCTGGTGGCGGCCCTCGTCTACACGCTGCACCCGTTCGTCATCTCCCACGGGGCCCTGGCCGGGGCGGAGACGGCGTCGGGCGTGCTGGCCGCCGTCCCCTGGCTGGTGTGGACGCTCCGCCTCGGGCTGCGGGGGGAGGGCACCCGCTACGTGGTGGGGGCCGGCTTCCTCGCCGCCTTCGCCGTGATCCACCAGGCCGAGCTGGCCTACGGGCTGGTGTTCCTGTGCGTGCTGCTGGTGGTGGGCGAGGCCGGCCGCCTGCGCAGCATCGGCTCGACCGTGCCCGTGCGCCGGCTGCTGGCCCGGGCCGCGGCCGTGGGCGGGCTGACCCTGGCCCTGGCCGCCCACTGGCTGCTCCCGTTCCTCTCCCTGGGCAAGTCGTTCATCCTCTCGCCCCCGGAGCTGGTCAAGGGCGAGCTGTACAACGGGATCGGGGCCAGCGTGGGCCGGGAGATCGGGATCTTCTTCACCCGGGCCAGTTACCGGACGGGCACCATCAGCTTCACCCGCGAAGGCATCCTGTCCGACTTCTTCTACCTGGGCTGGGTGTGCGTGGTCGTCTCGGTCGTGTCCCTCGTCCTCATCAGCCGGCGGGACGGCGAGCGCACGCTGGCGGCGGTGCTGCTGGTGTCGCTGGTCGGGATCTGGATGTCGACCGCGGCCGTGCCCCTGGCCTCGAGCGGACCCGCCCTGCGCCACCAGTGGATCGGCCTGGTCCTGGCCGGGGCGACCGCGGGCCTGGCCCTCGGGGCGTACGTCCGCCGCCTCGGCCTGCGCTCCCGGGGCCGGGCGGTGGCCGTCGTGGGCGGCCTGGGGCTGCTGGCGGCCCTGCCCTTCGTCACGCCCTTCCTCAGCCTGCAGACCTTCGTCCCCCTCGTGAGCAGTCTCCGCTTCCCCCGCTTCTACGTGGTGGCGCCCCTGGGCCTGGCCCTGGGCACGGCCTATCCCATCGTCCACCTGGCCCGGGAGGGGGTGCGCCGGCCGCAGCTGCGGGTCGTCCCGCCGGCGGTGCTGGCGGTGGTGATCGCGGTCGCCTTCGTGGTCGACGTCCTCCCCTACCGCAGCTTCTACCGGCTCAACCCGCCGGCCGACGACGCCGCCTACCAGCAGATGGCCGACAGCCTGGCGTCGGTGGGCGGCGACGCCCGGATCGCCACCGGCACCATCGACCCCCGCTCGATCACGGCGGTGATGGACACCGGCCGGGCGCTGTCCGTGGGCTGGCCCCACCCGCTGGCCGGCGTCCACAACTGGCGGCTGAGCGGCGAGGCCTACGTCGCCCCCTTCGGGTACCGGGAGGCGGCCTACGGGCTGTCGAGCACGGGCTACCTGGCGGTGGAGGACACCAGCAACCGGGGCACCGACCACGAGGCGGTCGCCAACGTCCGCCTCATCCGCAACCCCCGCATCCTCCCCCTGGTGCGCACCTACGACCAGGCCGTGGTCATGGCCGACACCAACCTCGCCCCCCTGCTGGCCACGTCCCTCGCCTCCCGCAACGTGGCCGTGGTCGACGAGATCCCCGACACCGAGCGCCGGCTGGGGGGCATGCCGGTGGCGAAGGTGCCCGGGGCGTCGCCCTGCGGGCCGGACTCGGTGGCCAACCTGGGACCACTGGCGGGCGAGGTGGCGGTGGCCTGCGCCCTCGACCCGTGGGTGGGCGCCTTCTTCGCCGGCTCCACGCTCGAGCCCCTGCGGGGACACGAGGTGGGCGGCGTCTACCAATCCCTCGCCAACGGCCTGCGGGGGCTGGCGGTGTGGCTCGACGGCAACCCGGGCCGGGCCGAGCTGGCCCTCTACGAGCTGGGCGACGACGGCCACACCCTCGGCGCCGAGCTGGCCCGCAGCCAGGCGGTGGGTGCCGACGAGTACGACCTGACCACTTTCACCTTCGACCCCATCCTCGACTCCGCCGGCCGCCACTTCGCCTTCGTGATCACCTGCGGCAGCTGCGCCCCCGATGTCCAGACCAACGCCATCACCGGCCCCACCCGGGGCGACGACCCCGGCAACCTGGTGGTCGACGGCCGCCGGGAGCTGGGCCGGCAGGTGGCGTTCGTCCCCATCCACGACCGCCTCCCGCCCGCCTCCCGGCCGGGCACGGTGGCCACCGCCGAGCGCCCCGGGCCGGGCGAGTGGCAGGTGAAGACCACCGGCGGGTTCCCCTCCCTGCTGGTGGTGGCGGAGTCCTACTTCCCGGGCTGGAAGGCCACCGTCGACGGCAAGGTCGTGCCCGTGCTGGAGGCGGACGGGGCGTTCGTGGGCGTCCCCCTGCCCGCGGGTGACCACACCGTCCACCTCGTCTACCAGCGACCGGCGGCCGCCGTCGTGGGCCGGATCATCAGCTTCGGGACGATCCTCGTGGTGCTGGTGCTGTGGTGGCGGCGTCGCCGACTGCGACCGGCGGGGTCACGGCCCCTACGGCCGGCGGGCGACGACCTCCAGGTGGGCGCCCCACCGGTTGAGCCGGACTGGCAGGCGGCTCTCGACCCGGACCAGCGCCGACCACGCCCGGCGGTCGGCGACGGGGAGGGCCCAGGCGGCGAAGGAGACGAGGCTGTGCTGGCGGGAGTCGACCACCTCGAACCCGGCGCCGGCCAGCAGCGCCAGCAGCGTCGCCGCCCGAAACCGTGAGTGCACGCCCACGCCGTCCCAATGGGGGTGGACGGCCCGGCCCAGGCGGATGAGGGGGTGGTCCTCGACCGTCTCGGCCACGATCAGGTGGCCGCCGGGCCGGAGGACCCGGGCCACCTCGGCCAGCACCACCTCGGGGTCGGGCAGGTGGTGGAGCACGTGGATCGACCACACCAGGCCCGCCGCCGCCGTCCGCAGCGGTAGGCGGGCGCCGTCACCGGCGGCCACCGGCGCCTGCCGGCCCGCCTCCGCCGCCCGCTGCGGGTCGTACTCGATACCGACGGGAGCCAGGCCGGCCCGCACCATCCGCCGCAGCCAGTAGCCCCGGCCGCAACCGAGGTCGACGACGGGCCCGCCGCCCGTCCCCAGGCGGACGAGGTGGTCCTCCATCCACCGGTTAGGGGATGGGGCGGTGTCCGGCCCCCGCCGGCGGCCGGGTCCCGGCGGGACGGCGGTCACACCCGTCACGACGGCCGGCGGCGCCGACCCATGGCGAACAGGAGGCAGGCGGCGGCGGGGACGGCGATGGCGGCCCCCGCGGCCACCGAGGGCTTGGGGTGCGGACCCTTCTGCTCGTCGTGGACGTCGACGAGCGTCCGGGACGGGGCCGCGGCCTGGACCACGACCTGCACGTCGACGGCGGCCGTCCCCCGGATGAGGCGGCCGGCGTCGGCGCTCCCGCCGCAGGCCACGACCCTCAGGGTGGCGGGACCGGCCTTGGCCGCCGACGAGTCCCAGGCCAGGACGAAATCGGCGGTGGTGGCAAGGGGGTCGATGGTCACGAAGTCCTTGCGGCTGTCGCCCACGAACAGCTCCACCTGGAACAGGGCGGTGGGTGCCTCGGCCCGGCCGTGGACCTCGACCCGACCGCCCACGTCGGTGCCGGCCTCGGGGGAGGTGATCTCGACGGTGGCGGCCTCGTCGCCGGGGGCGGGACACGTGGCCGGCTGGGCCCCGGCCGGTCCCGGCAGGAGGCCGATGAGGAGGATCGGGCCGACCACGGTCAGCACGCCCGCGACCGCCAGCCGAAGAATGGGGCCGCGCACCCTGGGAGGTTATGCTGCCCCGGCGAGCCGTTGGCGCCGGCCGATGACGGTTCGGTAGGCGAGAACGGGCAGGGGGCGCCAGCCATGGACCAGCGAGCCGAGGGGCGAGGCCGACCACCTCTCACCGCGTCCGCCGCGTCCGCCCCAGTCAACGGCAACGGCAACGGGGCCGACCGTCCCCAGCCGGGCCTGGCCGCGGTGGCGGTGCTCATCCCCACCCACAACGACGGGGGCACGATCGAGCCCCTCCTGCGTCGGGTCCTGTCCGAGCCGGGCGTGGGCGACGTGGTGGTGGTGGCCAGCGGCTGCGACGACGACACCGTCTCCCTGGTGTCGGAGGCGGCCGCCGGCGACCCCCGGGTCCAGCTGTTCGTGGAGGCGGAGCGATCGGGCAAGGCGGCCGCCATCAACTTCGGCATGGAGCACCGCCTCCGCCTGCCCTACGTGGTGATCATCTCGGGCGACGTCCTGCCCGAGCCGGGGGCCATCTCCCTGCTCACCACCGCCCTGGCCCAGCCCGGTGTGGGCCTGGCCGGCGGCCGTCCCGTCCCCGACAACCCCCCGTCCACCGCCATGGGCCACGCCTCCCATCTCCTCTGGCGCCTCCACCACCGGCTGGCCCTCCAGCAGCCCAAGCTGGGCGAGATGATCGCCATCCGCACGGAGGCGGTCGTCGCCCTGCCCCGCACGTCGGTCGACGAGGCCTGCTTCCAGTCCCTGCTGGAGACGGCCGGCTGGAAGGCCCGCTACGTCCCCGAGGCGCTGGTGGCCAACCGGGGGCCGTGCACGGTGCGCGATTTCGTCCGCCAGCGGCGCCAGATCCACACCGGCCACCTGTGGCTGCGGCACCGGGAGCACTACTCCGTCCCCAGCCTCCGCCTGGGCCTGCTCCTGCGGGAGTTCTGGCGCGACCTGGCCGACGAGCCCCGGGGACGTCGTCCGCGACCGCTAGCCTTCACTGCAGGCACCGTGGCGCTGGAGGCGACCGCCCGTCTCCTGGCCCGCCTCGACTACCTCAAGGGGAGGGAAAACGTTGTCTGGGCCATGGTCAAGAGCACCAAAGGCGGCCCGTCTGGCCCGGACGGGCTGGGCGCTGGCGGCGGCTAGCTCCTGGCGCTCGAAGGGCTACCCCAAGCTCCTGCCCGTCAACGTCACCATCAGCACCAACTTCCGCTGCAACTTCAAGTGCCTGAGCTGCAACGTCTACGAGCGCAAGGTCAAGGAGCTCGACGCCGAAGAGTGGACCCGGGTGTTCAAGTCCCTGGGCCGGGCGCCGGCGTGGATGACCTTCAGCGGGGGCGAGCCCTTCCTCCGGAAGGACCTGCCCGACATCATCGGCTCGGCGGTCGAGCACTGCCGGCCGGCGGTGGTCAACATCCCCACCAACGGGTGGTTCACCGACCGGGTGGTGGCCGGCGTCAAGCAGATCTGCACCGCCCA
>JAXDMK010000048.1:0-8647 GCA_034666105.1 Actinomycetota bacterium
TGCAGGCCGTGGACCGGCTCGGCCGCCCCGTCGTAGCCGGCGAGGACGGCGTGGAAGTTGGTGCCGCCGAAGCCGAAGGCGCTCACGCCGGCGTAGCGGTCGCCCGGCGCCGCCGGCCACGGACGGGCGCCGGGGGAGAAGAGGAAGGGGCTGGTGGCCGGGTCCCAGTAGGGGTTGGGCTCGGTGAGGTGCAGCGTCCCCGGCCGGATGCCGGTGTGCAGCGCCAGCGCGGTCTTGATCAGCCCGGCCAGGCCGGCCGCGCACTTGGTGTGTCCCACCTGCGACTTCACCGACCCCAGGACGGCGGAGCCGGGGGTGGCGCCGGCGGCGGCGAACATCTCGGTGAGGGCGGCCAGCTCGGTGCGGTCGCCGACCACCGTGCCCGTGCCGTGGGCCTCGACCAGTCCGACCTGGGCGGGCGACACGCCGGCCCTGCGGTAGGCCCGGTCGAGGGCGGCCCGTTGCCCCTCGGGACGGGGGGCCGTCAGTCCCAGGGACTTCCCGTCGCTCGACCCGGCCACCGCCTTGATCACGGCGTAGACCCGGTCGCCGTCGCGCTCGGCGTCCTCCAACCGCTTGAGGACCACGCAGGCCACCCCCTCGCCCAGGGCGATCCCGTCGGCTTCGCCGTCGAACGTGGCGCACCGGCCGGTCGGCGACAGGGCGTGGACGGAGGCGAACATCAGGTAGTCGTGGATGCCGTTGTGCAGGTCGCCGGCGCCGCACAGGACCATGTCGCTGGTGCCGGTGCGCAGCTCCTTGCAGGCGATGTCGAGGGCGGCCAGGGAGGCGGCGCAGGCGGCGTCGACGGTGTAGTTGACGCCTCCGAGGTCGAGGCGGTTGGCGATGCGGCCGGCGATGACGTTGGTGAGCACCCCGGGGAAGGAGTCCTCGGTGAGGCGGGGCAGGTGCTCGTCGAGGGCGGCCGGGATCTCGCCGAAGTAGGAGGGGAGGGCCGAGCGCAGGCTGTAGGCGGATCCGAGGTCGGTGCCGGCCTCGGCCCCGAAGATCACCGACGTGCGGTCGCGGCGGAAGGGGCGACCGCGGCCGTAGCCGGCGTCGGCCAGGGCCCGGGCCGCGACCTCGAGGGCGAGCAGCTGCACCGGCTCGATCCCGACCAGCGACGATGGCGGGATCCCGTAGGCGAGGGCGTCGAAGGGCACCGCGGGGATGAAGCCGCCCCACTTCGAGGGGGTGCGGCCCCGGGGGTCCTTGAAGGCGTCGCGGTCGTAGTAGAGGTCGGGGTCCCACCGGGTGGCGGGAACCTCGGTGACGGAGTCGACGCCGGCCACCACGTTGGCCCAGAAGGCGGCGGCGTCGGGGGCGCCGGGGAAGACGCAGGCCAGGCCCACGATGGCGATGTCGAGGGGGCGGGGGGCGTCCTCCGCGGGGTCGGCCTCCAGCGCCAGGCCGAGTGCCGACACCCGGTCGGCGAGGAAGGCGGCCGCCCCGTCCGTCACCTGGGTGTGCAGGCGGGCGATGGTGGTGACGTCGTCCCGCAGGGCCGCCACCTGGCCGATCATGTACATCCCGTCCCGCTGCTGGTCGGCCTCCCCCACCGTCGCCAGCCGGCCGCCGTCCCGCTTGAGGCCCTTGGACGCGATCCGCAGCCGACCCAGGTTGAGCGTCTCCAGCTCGGCCCACATGTCCTGCTGGGACGCGCCCGCCGCCGTCAGCCGCTGGCGGGCGTCGGCGAAGTCCTCCACATAGGGGGTGGGGGCGCAGCGGGTGGCGTGGCCGGGCGAGGTCTCGAGGAGCACGGTCTCCCGGCATTCGACCGCCTGGCGCTGGAAGCCGGGGAGGATGGCGCCGGCGGCCACCGCCTCCTCGGTGAACAGGTAGGCGGTGCCCATTAGGACGCCGACGGATGCGCCGGCGGCCGACAGGGGGGCGGCGGCGGCCGCCACCATGGCCGCCGACCGCTCGTCGCCGATGCCACCGGCGAAGAGAACGTGCAGGTCAGGCAGGGCGTCGGGGGCGGCCAGGAGGCGCTCGATCTGCAGGTCCCACAGGGGGAAGCTGGCCCGGGGACCGACGTGGCCGCCGCACTCGGAGCCCTCGAACACGAACCGGCGGGCGCCCTCCCGCAGGAAGCGGTCGAGGAGGCCGGGCGAAGGAACGTGGAGGTAGGTGGCGATGCCGGCCGCCTCGAGGGGCGCCGCCTGCGACGGCCGGCCGCCGGCGATGAGGGCGTAGGGCGGGCGGACGTCGTGGACGACGGCCAGCTGCGCCCCCCGCACCTCGGGGGGCGTGAAGCCGAGGATCCCGACGCCCCAGGGGAGGTCGCCGAGCAGGTCGGACGTCTCGGTGAGGAGGCGCCGCACCTCGTCGCCGGTCATCAGGGCGAGGGCCAGGAAGGGCAGTCCGCCCTCCTCGGCCACGGCCCGGGCGAAGGCGGCCCGGTCGCTGACCCGGGTCATCGGGCCCTGGACCACGGGATGGCGGAGGCCGAAGGTGGTGGCGCGGGTGAGGTGGGTCCGGATCGAGTCCTGGACCGCCTGGACCACGCCGCCGGCGGTGACGAAGCGCTCGGCGAGGGGACGGGCGAGGGCGCCGTCCTGGCCGACGGGGACGAGCTGGGTGCGGAGGTCGGGCCCGAGGCGGAGGGCGACGTCGCCGCCCGACTGCGACTGGTCGAGGGCGAGGTCGGGGCGGGTGAAGACCCGGTGGCCGCCGACGACGACGGTCTCGCTCCCGTCCATGGCCTCGATGGCCGCCGCCGTCTCCCGGGGAAGGGCGGTCTCCCGGACGAGCGCCAGTTGGGCGTCGAGGACCACGCCCTGGGCGCCGCCGGCCACCGCCGCGGCCGCGGTGTGCAGGCCGATGCCGCCCGCAGCCCAAACCGGCACGGCCGCCGGCAGATCGGCCAGGAGGGTCTGGAGCAGGACGAACGTGGTCAACTCCCCCACCCGTCCGCCCGCCTCCGCCCCCCGGGCGACGAGGCCGTCGGCGCCGGCGGCGAGGGCGGCCCTCGCCTCGCCGGCCGAGCAGACCTCAACCATCACCGTCCGCCGGCGGTCGCCCTCGCCGGCGGCGCCGGCCGTCGTCCACCGCGAGTCGGCGGCGAGGACCACGGTGTCGACCTCCGCCGGCAGGTCGGACGGGTCGATCGGGCAGCCGGGCCCGATCCTCACACCGAAGGCGGCGGGCACCCACCGGGCGGCGTCGGCCAGGGCGGCTACGGCCAGAGCACGGTCACGGCCCAGATCGAGAACTCCCAGGCCACCGGCCCGCTCCACGGCCGCGACCAGGGCCGCGTTGGGCCGGGCGAAGGGCGTCACGCCGACGACGAGACAGCGACCGGAGGGGTGGCGCTCCATCGATCCTCTTCTGTTGGCGGTCAAAGGGACGTTCAACCGATTCGCGTCGGGGGCGCGTGGACTGCCTCCCCGCGTCGCCCGAATGCCTGACTATCGGCAGTCGCGTCCCTCCGCTTGAGGGCGAACTCCCCTTCGCCTCGATCCAGGGCCCGCCCATCGTCTCCGGCGGAGGTGGGAGCATGGGCCGGTGGGACGGCTCCCGGCGGCGATGGCGGCCATGGCGGCGACCCTGACGTTGCTCGTGCTCGGCGGCTGCGCGGGGGGCGGCGGCGCATCCCCGCCGACCACGGTGACGACCGAGCCGGCGCCGACGACGACGATCGAGCAGGGCGACGCCCAGGGCATCGCCTGCCTGAACGTGGCGACGGCGGGGTTGAAGCTGCGCAACGACTTCATCCAGGCGCAGCGCGGCATCGTCGCCCCGGACCTGGAGTCCTACCGGGAGCGGGCGGTCGCCCTCCGAACCGAACACGCCCGCCTCGGCTGCCCGGGCGAGCTGCTCCGGGGCTTCCCCGACAGCTGAGCGCCGTCCGTGACCACGATCGGGACGGTCAGGCCAGGTGGCGGGCGAACCAGTCGAGGACGGCCTGGTAGGCGGCGCTGGCCTGGGTGGCGTCGTAGCGCTCGCCGGTGTCGTTGAAGAAGGCGTGGTTGACGCCGGGGAACGTGCGCAGCTCGTGGGTGAGGCCCGCCTTCTCCAGCGCCGCCCGGGCCGTGTCGCGGGTGGCGTTGACCCGGGTGTCGAGCTCGGCGTAGACGCCCAGGACGGCGGCCTTGGCGCCGGAGAAGTCGACGGTGGGCTCGACGGTGCCGTAGAAGGGGGTCGCCGCCGCCACCCGCGACTCCCCGCTTCCCAGGACCGCCCACGCGGTCGTGCCCCCGAAGCAGAACCCGATCATCCCCAGCTTCGCCCCCGGCTGACGGGTGGCCAGCTCGTCGAGCGTCGACCTCACGTCGTTGACGTGGCGGCTGCCGCCGGCGGCGTTGAGGGCGGCGCCGGCGTCGGCCTCCCCCACCTTGGCGCTCCCGCCCTCCTCCGACAGCAGGTCGACGGCGATGGCCGAGTAGCCGTCGGCGGCCAGCAGGGACGCCACCGTCCGGATGTGGCGGGTGAGGCCGCGGTTCTCGTGGATCACCACCACCGCCCCCTTGGGGTCCGTGGCCGGGGCCCACGCCCCGGTGAGGGGGGTGGTCCGTCCGCTCGGGTAGGTGATCGTCTCGGTGGTGTCGGCCGGCGTGGCCCCGCCGGCGGCGGTGGCCGGAGTCGTGGTCGGGGTCGGGGTCGGGCCTGAGGCCGACGGGGCGGTGGTGGAGGACCCCGTCGCCCCGTTCTTGTCGTCGCTGGCGCAGGCGGCCAGCAGGGCCGACGCCCCGAAGGCGGTGAACCCCATCATCCCCAGGCGACGGAGGGCCTCCCGCCTCGTCATCAGGCCGAGGGCACAGTCCTCGGCGACCTCTTCGGCCAGGTACCTCTGGTGGTAGGTGTCCATGAGGAGATGTTACGGACGGGGGCGGGCGCGGGATGGGAAACGGCGGTTGAGAACCGGGCGTGGTGGGGCGACCACGGAGTGTGAGTTGGGCCGCCGATGGGGACGATTTGGGCATGAGTACTGACGGATCCAACCTGCTGTGGTTCATCCTGACCGCGTTGTTCATCGGCCTGGTGGTGGGCGCCATCGCCCGCCTGCTGGTGCCCGGTCCCACACCCATGGGCCTGCTGGGTACGGCCGTCGCCGGCATCGCCGGCGCCCTGGGGGCCGGGCTGGTGGGCCGCCTCATCTGGGGCCCGCTCTACACCCCCGGCTGGCTGGCCTCGATCCTGGGCGCGGTGGTCGTCGTCTACTTCGTCAGCCGCCGCCGGCGCTACTACTACGACTACTGAGCGGGGCCGGCCGCTTAGGACGGTTCCGGCTGGCGGATGATGAGGGCGGACGTGCCGCCGAAGTCGATGCTGGCCGTGGCCCGGGTGACCTCGTCGAGGGACACCTTGCCCCCGCCCCGCTCGCTCTCCATGAGGACGAGCGCCTCGTCCTCGAGCCCGGTCGACTTGAGCAGCTGCTTCAGTTGTCCGACGTTCATGCCCGGAACCTAGCCCTCCGGGCCTGTGCCCGCCCCGCGGTCCGGTCCGACCCGGCCCAGGTCGGTCAGGGCCGGTCCCAGTGGCGGTGCCAGCCCATGGCCTCCACCAGGCGACCGGCGAAGTCGGCGTCGGCGGCGTCGGCGACGACCACGCCGGGGGCGCCGGCCGGGATCCCGACCGTCTCGAGCACGGCCCGCCCGTCGCCCCAGGCCGCGATCACCTTGTGGTGGCGTAAGGCCTCGCTCAGGTTCAGGGCGGTGTTCGGGTCGGCCCCCACGGCGTCGGCCGAAGCGCCTCCGGCCACGACCATGGCGTCGTACTCCACCGACTGGGTGGTCATCACGGTGCGGTCGACCGGTACCGGCCCGTCCGCCCCCGCCACCGCGCCGCCCCGGGGGGCGATCACGTAGAGGCTCGCCCCTTCGGCGACCAGGGCGTCCCGGAGCGCGTCCACCCCGCCGCCGTCGACGCCGTCGGCGGTCAGGACGCCCACCGTCCGGCCCGTGATGGGCCCCGGCGCGGGCGGCACCTGCGAGAGCGCCGGCGACGAGCCGGCGTCGTCGGCGGGCGAGCCCGACGGTGCGTCCATCCCCAGGTTGGCCGCCACCCGCTGGCACAGCTCGGCGGCCACGTTGGCCAGGTTGCCCACCATCCGCTCCCGGACCTCGGGGTGGACGCACTTGCCCAGCTCGAAGGAGAAGGCGCCCACGATGTGGTCGCGCTCGGGCGGGGTCATGCTGTTCCAGAACATGGTGGCCTGGCTGAAATGGTCGTCGAACGATTGGGGCCGCTGGCGGACGACGGTGCCCTCCACCGGCCGGGGGACGTGCACCATCCCGGCCGCACCGGCGTGGAAGGGGCAGCCGCCGCCGAGCGAGTTGGGGAAGTAGGGGGTGACGCCCTCGTGGATGGCCTGCTGTCCGAAACCGTCCCGCTGGTTCGAGTTCACCGGCGACCGGGGGCGGTTGATGGGCAGCTGGTCGAAGTTGGGGCCGCCCAGACGGGTGAGCTGGGTGTCGAGGTAGGAGAAGTTGCGGGCCTGGAGCAGGGGGTCGTCGGTGAAATCGATGCCCCTCGGCACGTGGGCCGTGCAGAAGGCGATCTGCTCCGTCTCGGCGAAGAAGTTGGTGGGGTTGCGGTCGAGGGTGAGGCGGCCGACGATCCGGACGGGGGCCAGCTCCTCGGGGACGATCTTGGTCGGGTCGAGCAGGTCGATGCCCTCGAAGCTCTGGTCGTCGTTGTCAGGGAAGAGCTGGACGCCGAAGTCGTACTGCGGGCCGGCGCCGCTCTCGATGGCGTCCCACAGGTCGCGGCGGTGGAAGTCGGGGTCGATGCCGCCGAGCTTCTGCGACTCCTCCCACACCAGGGAGTGGATGCCGGCCACCGGCTTCCAGTGGAACTTGACCAGGGTGGTGGCTCCGTCGTCGTTGACCAGGCGGAAGGTGTGGACGCCGAAGCCCTCCATCGTCCGGTAGGAGCGGGGGATGGCCCGGTCCGACATCACCCACATGAGCATGTGGGTGGACTCGGGCTGGAGCGACACGAAGTCCCAGAAGGTGTCATGGGCGCTCTGGGCCTGGGGGATCTCCCGGTCGGGCTCGGGCTTGACGGCGTGGATGATGTCGGGGAACTTGATGCCGTCCTGGATGAAGAAGACGGGGATGTTGTTGCCGACGAGGTCCCAGTTGCCCTCCGGTGTGTAGAACTTGGTGGCGAATCCCCGCACGTCACGGGCGGTGTCGGCCGATCCCCTCGAACCGGCGACGGTGGAGAACCGGACGAAGACGGGCGTCTCGGCGCTGGTGTCGTTGAGGACCCTTGCCGACGTGAACTCGGCCAGGGAGTCGGTGAGGCGGAAGGTGCCGTGGGCGCCGGCGCCCCGGGCGTGCACCACCCGCTCGGGGATGCGCTCGTGGTCGAAGTGCATGATCTTCTCCCGCAGGTGGTGGTCCTGCAGGAGGGCGGGGCCGCGGGGCCCGACGCGGAGGCTGTTGTCGGTGTTGTCGACCACGGTGCCGGTGCCGGTGGTGAGGACGTCGCCCTCCTGGGCCCAGGTGGGCATGAGGGCTGCATCGCGCACGGGGTTGCCGACGGTGCGGGCGACGCCGACGTCGGGCTTCGAGCGCTCCTTCTCCGGGCTGGGGACCGCGGCCATGGCCCGGGCGTCCGTGGGCGCGGGCTTGGCGGGCGCGGGCTTGGCGGGCGCGGCCTTGGCGCGGGCCGGCGTGAGCTTGCGGGAGAGCTTCTCCGTCTTGGGCGCACTCTTCTGGGTCGACTTGGCCGCCTTGGCCACCTTGGCCGCCTTGGCCGGGGGCGTCTTGGCCGCGGTCGTCGACGCTGCTTTGGTGGCCTTCCTGGTCGCCTTCGCCGTCTTGGCTGCGGTCTTCTTCGTCGCCATCGCGCTCATCCCCTCGCTCGCCCCGACTGGAACGAGCGGGCTTCTACCCCCCGGACCGCCGGAGGAACCCGTCGGTTCCCGCCATCGGGCGGCGCATGCAGACCCGGGTCGCCGGGTCCCGCCCGTCGGCCGCCTCGTGCTCCCGGACGCGCTGCCGGAGGGCCTCACCGTCGGCCGGGCGGGCGGGTCGGATCGTCAGGCCTGCTCGCACCGCGCCTTCAAACCCCGTGCTTCCATCTCGACGTACCGGCGGGTGAGACGGGCCGCCAGACGGTCGACGAGGCCGGCCAGGGGTCCTGTTCTGCGGATGGCCAAGTGGACCGCGACGGTGGCCGGACCGGTGGCCGTCAGCCGGTGCTCGGCGAGGGTCGTCAACCCGGGGCTGCGCGCCGTCCACGAGAACGACCGTCCCGGCTCGAGATCGGTGACCTGCCACGTCACGGCCGGAACGCGTGGTTGCTTGATCCGGACCCGGGCCCCGACGGCCAGGTCGCCCTCGTCCCGCCGTTCGACCTTCTGCATGGACGCCGTCCACTCCGGCCACCGCTCGAGATCGGTCAGGGTCGCCCACACGCGGTCGGCCACGGCGTGGATCTGGATCGAGGTCTCGTAGGTCATGGCCTCTATGTGTGCCATTTGGTACGTGACTGCGCAAGGGCGTTGCCTTCCGGACCGGGTGAGGGCGAATGGGTTCGTGCGTCCGGCACGGCCAAACCTCACGGATCGGGCGGTGGGCGGGGCTGGTGGCGGAGGCGGTTGTGGAAGGCGCAGGCCAGGCGGCCGTTGTCGTCGACGGTGAGGCCGCCGAAGGCCCACGGCTGGATGTGGTCGACCTGGCAGTCCTCGACG
>JAXDMK010000049.1:0-10874 GCA_034666105.1 Actinomycetota bacterium
GCCCGCCTCGACGACGGCAAGGTGGAGGAGCTCACGTCCGGCCGCAGCCGGGGGGTGGGAATCCGGGTGGTGGTGGGCGACACCACCGGCTTCGCCCACACGTCCGACCTGAGCGAGTCCGGTCTGCAGGCGGCGGCGGAGGTGGCGTCGGCCGCGGCCCGGGGCGGCGGCGGCGGCGTCCGGGAGGTGGCCCTCACCCGCTCCGAGCACGGGCGCAGGCAGTCCGATGCCGAGATCCTCCCCCAGGACGTTCCCAAGGCGGACAAGGTTGACCTCCTGCTCAAGGCCGACGACGCCGCCCGCTCCGAGGGTGGCGGCGTGCGCCAGGTGGGCGTGTCCTACGCCGACAGCCGCCGGCGGATCATGGTGGCCAACAGCGACGGCCTCCTCGCCGGCGACGACCAGGTCCGCACCCGCTTCATGGTCTCGGCCGTCGCCGCCGGCGACACCGGCATGCAGACCGGCTACGAGGGCCCGGGCGGCACCGTGGGGTTCGAGTTCTACGACGGGGTCGACGTGGCCGAGGTGGCCCGCACCGCCGCCCGCCGGGCCCTCGACATGCTCAAGGCCCGTCCCGCCCCCAGCGGACGGCTGCCCGTCGTGCTCAAGCGGGGCGCGGGCGGGGTGCTCTTCCACGAGGCCTGCGGCCACGGGCTGGAGGCCGACCTGGTGGGGCGCGACGCCTCCGTCTTCCGGGGCCAGGTGGGCACCATGGTGGCCAGTCCCCTCGTCACCCTGGTCGACGACGGCACCTACGCCAAGGAGTGGGGCACCTACGCCATCGACGACGAGGGCCACCCCGCCCGCCGCAACACGCTCATCGAGAACGGGCAGCTCACCGACTACATGTGGGACCTGCTACGGGCCCGCAAGGAGGGACGGGAGTCGTCCGGCAACGGCCGCCGCCAGTCCTACCAGCACCTGCCGATGGTGCGCATGACCAACACCTACGTCCTGGCCGGCGAGGACGACCCCGAGGAGATCATCCGCCAGACGGCCCACGGCATCTACTGCGTGCAGCTCGGCGGCGGGTCGGTCAACACCGCCACCGGCGACTTCGTGTTCGGGATGACCGAGGCCTACATGATCGAGAACGGCGAGATCACCGAGCCGGTGCGGGCGGCCAACCTCATCGGCAACGGCCCCGACGTGCTCCGCTCGATCGACGCGGTGGGTGACGACTTCGACACCTGGGCCGGCACCTGCGGCAAGGACGCCCAGGGCGTGCCGGTATCCGCCGGCCAGCCCACGCTGCGGGTGTCGGGGATGACCGTGGGCGGCACCGCCAATGCCTGAGCTGCTCGACCTGGCCGAGCGGCTCGTCGCCCAGGCCCGCCCGGGCGAGCAGGTCGAGGCCTACGTCGGGCGCTCGTCGCGCACCCAGATCAAGGTGTTGAGGGGCGAGGTCGAGTCGTTGTCGTCAGCCGACTCCGCCGGGATCGGGGTACGGGTGGTGGTCGACGGCCGTCAGGGCTTCGCCTACGCCGGTTCCCTCGACGAGACGGTCATGGCCGAAGTCCTGGACGAGGCCCGCGACAACGCGTCCTTCGGCACCATCGACGAGTTTCTGGGCCTGGTCGCGCCCGACGGCGTGGCCGCGGCCGACCTCGACCTCTACCGGGACGAGTTGGCCCGTTTCCCCACCGACCGCAAGATCGAGCTCGCCCTCGAGGTCGACCGGGCCACGCGGGCCGCCGACCCCCGGGTACGGGGATTGGAGAGCGCCGGCTACGGCGACTCGTCCTCCGAATCGGCCATCGCGTCCACCGAGGGGATCCGCACCGCCGGCCGGCGCACATCGTGCTCGCTGTGGGCCGAGGCTCTGGCCGGTGAGGGGTCTGAGACCCAGACCGGCTACGGCTACTCCGTGGGCCGCAGCCCCGACGAGCTCGACCTGGAGAAGGCCGCCACCGACGCTGCCGAACGGGCCACCCGGATGCTGGGCGCCCGCAAGCCCGCCTCCCGACGGCTGACGGTGATCTTCGACCCCAAGGTCACGGCGTCGTTCCTGGGGGTGCTGTCCTCCACCCTCAGCGCCGAGTCGGCCATCAAGGGCCGCTCCCTGTTCGCCGGTCGGGAGGGCGAAGCGGTGGCGGTCGACCTCGTCACCCTGGTCGACGACCCCACCGAGGCCGAGGCCTACGGGGCGTCGCGGTTCGACGCCGAGGGTCTGGCCAGCAGGCGCAACCTCCTCATCGACCGGGGCGTGCTGGCCGGTTTCCTCCACAACTCCTACACCGGCCGGCGGACGGGACGGGCGTCGAACGCGGCCGCGGTGCGGGGCGGCTACATGACCGGCCCCGGCGTCGGGAGCCGGGCCCTCACCCTCACGCCGGGCGAGAAGTCGCAGGACGAGCTGCTGGCGGACACGGGCGAGGGGCTGCTGGTGCAGTCGGTGAGCGGCCTGCACTCGGGCGTCAACCCGGTGAGCGGCGACTTCTCGGTGGGCGTCGAGGGCCTCATGGTGCGGGGCGGCGAGCGGGCCGAGCCGGTGCGGGAGGCCACCATCGCATCCACCCTGCAGCGGATGCTGCACGACGTGGTGGCCGTCGGCGGCGACCGCGAGTGGCTGCCGGGCGGGGCCGCGGGCGTCACCCTCGTCATCCGGGACGTGACGCTCAGCGGGTCCTGAGTCGCGCCGCCCGGCCGTGGCCCACCTGGCCCAGTTCAACGTCGCCCAGGTGCGGGATCCGCTCGCCGACGGCGTGTGGCGGGAGTTCCTCGACGGGCTCGAGCGGTGAACCGGCAGGCGGAGGCGAGTCCCGGGTTCGTCTGGCGGCTGGTCCTGCCCGAGGGCCACGTCGTCAAGGACGGGATCTTCGCCAACCTGTCGGTGTGGGAGTCGTACGAGGCCCTCCACCGGTTCCTGTACCGGAGCGGCCACGGCGACTACACCCGGCGCCGGCGGCGGTGGTTCGATCCGATGGCGGGGCCGACCACGGTGCTGTGGTGGGTCGACGCCGGCGTGCGGCCGTCGCTCGACGAGGCCGCCGCCCGCCTCGACCATCTCCGGCGCCACGGACCGTCGACGAGGGCGTTCTCCCTGCTGCGCCAGTTCGACGCCGACGGCCGCCCTAGCTCACGAGGCAGAACTCGTGGCCTTCCGGGTCGAGCATGACCTGGAAGCGACCGGCCTCGTCCTGCTGCACCTCGCCGACCACGGTGGCGCCGAGGGCGACGCAGCGGGGGATGGCGGCGGCGATGTCGGCGACCTCGACATCGAGGTGGAGCCGGTTCTTGCCCTGCTTGGGCTCGGGAACCTGCTGGAACGCGATCCGGACGCCGCTCGACGGGTCGTGGACGTAGACCCAGTCGGGCCGGCGCACCACGACCTCGCTCCCCAGCACCTCGCCCCAGAAGGTGGCCAGGGCGGTCGGGTCGAGACAGTCGACGACGACCTCGTCGAGGTGGCCGACGGGGTGCTCCATACGATCGAGAGTAGGGCCGGGTCGGGCCGCGGCCGAACCCGGGGCCCTAACCGGGAGCTAACCGGGCGGCCGCTAGCGTCCGTCGGATCATGCTCAGTGTCGCTTCGCCGGACAACATCCCCGTCCTGCACGCCATCGTGCTCGGCATCGTCCAGGGATTGTCGGAGTTCCTCCCCATCTCGTCCAGCGGCCACCTGATCCTCGTCCCCTGGCTCTTCGGGTGGACCGAGCTCACCGGCCCCACCCACGCCGACCTCAACCGCACGTTCGACGTCGCCCTCCATCTGGGAACCTTCGTGGGCGCGGTGGCCTACTTCCGGGCCGACCTGGTGCGCCTGGCCCGGGCCGCGTGGACCTCGCTGCGGGCCCGCCGGGTGGAGGAGCCCGACCAACGCCTGGCCTGGCTGCTGGCCCTCTCGGCGCTGCCCGGAGCCATCGCGGGCGCGTTGCTGGAGTCGACGCTCGGCGACAAGCTGGGTGAGATCTGGATCATCGCCGTCATGCTGATCGTGTTCGGGCTGGTGCTGCTGCTGGCCGATCGCCTGCCCGGCGAGCGCGGCGAGGAGGAGTTCCACTTCCGTGACGCGGCCGTCATGGGGCTGTGCCAGGCCGGGGCCCTGGTGCCGGGGGTATCACGGTCGGGGATCACGATCTCGGCGGGACGGTTCCTCGGCTTCCAACGCGACGCCGCCGCCCGCCTCTCGTTCCTCATGAGCCTGCCCATCATCGCCGGGGCCGGTCTCTACCAGGGGGCCAAGGTCTTCGCCGGTGACGGCCTGCCCTCGGGGACCTTGCCCGCCTTCGTGGCGGGGATGCTGGCGTCGGCGATCACCGGCGCCCTGGCCGTGTGGCTGGTGCTGCGGGTGGTGCGGACGCAGTCGTTCGCCCCCTTCGTCATCTACCGGGTGACGGCGGGGCTGGCGGTGCTGGGCCTGCTGGCGACGAACTTCCGCTGAGGTCCGAGGGCGACGCCAGGGCCAGGGTCACGACCCCACTGGCCAGGGCGAACGCCACCCGGGGGGCCTCCTCGGGGCTCACCGCCACCGCCGCCGACTCGTCACCGACATCGACCACGAGGGCATCGGTGGCCACCCGGAAGGTAGGGGGGCTGCCCTCGGCCTGGTCGGCCAGGTTGTCGAAGGTGGCGAGCACGTCGACCGCGTCACCCCGGACGAGGGCGAGGCTGGGCCGGCCGTTGGGCACCGCCACCGCCCGGCTGCCCGGCGGGAGGAGGGCGGTGAGACCCCGCCGGCCCTCGGGGGCGAGCTGGGCGGCCACCATCGGGACGTCGGGGAAGACGGGCGCGACCACGGTGCGGCCGGCGGCGTCATCGGGCGACCCGACTGCGCCCGGGGGCAGGACTGAGGCGGGGAGCCGGCGCACGGCGAGGTCGGCGGCGGTGACGACGGTCCCCGCCTCGAGGGGTCGCATCGCCACCACGACCGGCCGGAGCGGCCCGTACCGCGCCGCCAGGGCGCCGGCGTTGCCCATCACCCGCGCCGCCACCATCCCGGTGAGCAGGGCGAGCACGGCCACGACCAGCCAATAGGCAACCGGAGAACGGGCAAGACGGACGGATCCGCGCACGGCCAACCTCCCCCAACAGCAGTCATACCGAGGAGGAAGTCCCCCGACTCTACCCGTCCCGCCGATGGTTGTGCAGCTACGTGGCCATATCCCACGTCATTGCACACTCGCCCGGATCAGGTCGGGAGCAGACCGCCCGGGTCGGGCGCCCCGGCCGCGCAGGCGCACGCCGCCTGGTGAGGGATGGTGGGCACCGCTCGGAGCAACGTCGCCTGCACCTTCTCGATGTTCTCGGCCAGGACCTTGAACACGACCTCGATCGTCACCGGTTCGATCCCGGCTACGCCCTCCAGGCCGGCGTCGTAGTCGGTCACCAGGGCCACGCCCGAGTAACACATGCCCAGCTCCCGGGCCAGGATGGCCTCCGGGTACTGGGTCATGTTCACGACCTCCCAGCCGGCCGACCCGAACCACCGCGACTCGGCCCGGGTGGAGAACCGGGGCCCCTGGATGACGACGACCGTCCCCGTCTCGTGGACCACGACGCCCTCGGCCCGGGCTGCGGCGATGAGCGACCGCCGGAGCTCGGGGCAGTAGGGGTCGGCGAAGGACACGTGGGCCAGCGTGGGCCCGTCGAAGAAGGTGTCGGCCCGGCCGCTCGTGCGATCCACCAGTTGGTCGACCACCACGAACTCCCCCGGCTTCACGTGCGGTTGGAGCGACCCCACCGAGCAGGGAGCCAGGACCCGCCGCACCCCCAACCGCCGGAGGGCCCACAAATTGGCCCGGAAGTTGACCCGGTGGGGAGGGAACTCGTGGTCGATGCCGTGCCGGGCGAGGAAGGCCACCCGCCGCCCGCCCAACTCCCCCACCGCCACCTTGGCCGACGGCGGGCCGAAGGGCGTGGCGACCGCGACCTCCTGCAGGTGGTCGAGGAAACGGTAGAAGCCGGTGCCGCCGAAGATGCCGATTTCGGCCGACGGCAGCCCCAGGGTCACCGACGCTCAGCTCCGCTCAGGCGGTACGGGCCGTGTCCTTGGACCCGCCGGTGTCGCCCGACGAACCCCCGGACCCCGCGGGCTCCTTCGACGACCCGGACCCCGGCGCCGAGATGTCCCTCGCCGTCCGCCGGGAGGGTGCGCTCCTCGACTCGGACTCCCGGGACGACTTCGGCTCGGACGCCTTCGACTCGTTGGCCTTCGACTCCGACGCCTTCGACTCCGACCCGCCCTTCGCGTCCGCCGACGGCTTGGAGTCGGAGCCCCTGGAGTCGGAGCCCTTGGAGTCGGAGCCCTTGGAGTCGGAGTCCTTGGAATCGGGGGACGACTTCGAGTCGGACGACTCCTGGGAGCCGCTCTTGGCCTCGGCCGGCTCCCTGTCCTTCGAAGGCTCGGCGGGACGGGTGCCGTCGGGCCGGTAGGGGCTCCGGTGGTCGGTGCGGTAGAAGCCCGGCCCCCGCAGGACGATGCCGGGACTGGAAAAGACCTTGCGCAGAGGGCCGCGGCACGACGGGCACTCGGTGAGGGCGTCGTCGGTGAACGACTGCTTCACCTCGATGCGCTCGCCACACGACTTGCAGGCGTATTCGTACTTGGGCATTCAGGTCCTCAGACGGCGGGCGCTAGCAGTCGACACGGTGGAGTGCCAGCCAGCATACGCCACCCCTCTGAGTACGTCGTGGGACGGTGCCCCTCTACGATGGCGCTGGTGGACGATCTGGCCTCGCGGGTCCGCGAGCTGGAGGCGATGCGGAACGCCTTCCTCGACGCCCTCGACCGGCTGGGCGACGCCATGGCCTCCAGCCACGACCGCAGCGTGCTCATCGGGTCGCTCCTCCGGGTGACGGCGTCGTACCTGGATGCGCCGGCGGCCGTCTTCTACGTGTCCGTGGCCGGCAGCGAGCGGCTGCGGGCCCTCGACAAGGTCGGGATCGACGACGACGTGGTCGATCTCGGACCGGGCGAGGGCATCGCCGGGGCCGCCGCCCGCTCCCGCCAGGTCGTGGTGTGGCCCGCCGCCGGCGGCCACCTTCCGGAAGATGGACCTGAGGGCGATGCGGGTCGACCGGCCGACACCGAACCCGGGGACGGGGCCGGCACCGCCCTGGCCGTTCCGGTGCGGTCGGGCAGCAATCCCTTCGGGGTCCTCGCCTACTACGGGCGGGCCCAGCCCCGTCCCTACGACGCCGACGACGTGGCCATGCTCAGCGCCCTCGTCCGCCAGGCCGAGATCGCCATCGACAGCAGCTTCCTCTACGACGAGGCCACCCGCCTGTCGCTCACCGACGGCTTGACCGGCCTGTGGAACCGTCGCCACCTGGCCCTGCGCATCGAGGCCGAACTGTCCCGGGCCGTCCGCTTCGGCGAGCCGTTTTCGGTCCTGTGCTGCGATCTCGACGGGTTCAAGCCGGTCAACGACACCCTCGGCCACCAGGCCGGCGACACCGTCCTCATCGAGACCGCCCGCCGCCTCACCGACGCCACCCGGGAGGTCGACATCGTGGCCCGGCCGGGGGGCGACGAGTTCACCCTCCTCCTGCCCCGCACCGGCCTGGCCGGCGCCCTCCGCCTGGCCGACAAGATCCGCACCGCCATCGGTGGCCGCCCCTTCGACCTCGACGGCCCGCCCATCCATGTGTCCGTCTCCGTCGGCGTGGCCGCCTACCCTGAGCACGGGTCGTCGGGGAAGGAGCTCCTGGCGGCCGCGGACGGCGCGCTCTACCGGGCCAAGGCCGAAGGTCGGGACCGGGTGGAGCACGCCCACGGCGATGTAAGTGGAGGTGGGCAGTGACGAGATCGGTGCGCAAGGCGGTGATCCCCGCGGCCGGACTCGGAACCCGTTTCCTGCCCGCGACCAAGGCCCAGCCCAAGGAGATGCTGCCGGTCGTCGACAAGCCGGCCATCCAGCACGTCGTCGAGGAGGCGGTGCGGGCGGGCATCCGCGACATCCTCATCATCACCGGCCGGGGCAAGCGCTCGGTGGAGGACCACTTCGACCGGTCCTTCGAGCTCGAGCACTACCTGGAGAAGGCGGGCAAGTCCGAGCTGCTCAAGCAGATGCAGGCGATCGCGGAGATGGCCGACATCCACTACGTCCGCCAGGGGGAGCCCCTGGGCCTGGGCCACGCGGTGTCGGTGGCCCGCCAGCACGTCGGTGACGAGCCCTTCGTCGTCCTCCTCGGCGACGACATCATGACCGAGACCTCCCCGGTGTTGAAGCAGATGCTCGACGTCCACGAGCGCTACGGCCGGTCGGTGCTGGCCCTCAAGGAGTTCCCCCGCCAGGACATCTCGTCCTACGGGTGCGTGCTACCGGAGGCGGTCGACGAGTCGCTGGTTCGAATCCTGCGCATCGTCGAGAAGCCCCGTCCCGAGGACGCCCCCTCGAACATGGCCGTCATGGGTCGCTACGTCTTCACCCCCGAGATCTTCGAGGCCCTCGAGCGCACCCGGCCCGGCGCCAACGGTGAGATCCAGCTCACCGATGCCGTCGGCCTCCTGCTGAAGGACCAGACGGTCTACGGCTTCCTCTTCGAGGAGGGTCGCTACGACATCGGCGACAAACTCGACTACCTGCGGGCAACGGTGGAGATGGCCATCGACCGGGAGGACCTCGGCCCCGAGTTCCGCACCTTCCTCGCCGAGCTGGTGCAGCGGAAGAAGCTCGTCTGAGGTGATCCCGCTCGAGGACGCCCGGGCCCGGGTCCTCGCCGCCTGCTCCCCGCTGCCCCCCCGCCGGCTGCTCCTGGCCGACGCCCTCGGACGGGTGCTGGCCGAGCCGGTGGTGTCGGGGGTCGACGTGCCCCCCTTCGCCAACACGGCCATGGACGGCTTCGCGGTGCGGGCGGCGGACACGGCCGGCGCCCCGGTGGGACTGAGGGTGATCGGCACCCTGGCGGCGGGGGCCGACCCGGCCGGGCTCACCGTCGGCCCGGGACAGGCGGTGCGGATCATGACCGGCGCGGCCATCCCGGCCGGGGCCGACGCGGTGGTCATGGTCGAGCGCACGTCGACCGAGGGCGAGGTGGTCACGGTGGAGGTGGCGGCCACCGCCGGCGACCACGTGCGGCCGGCGGGCGACGACCTGCAGGCGGGGCAGACGGTGTTCGAGGCGGGGGCGGTGCTCACGCCCGGCCACCTCGGGGTCCTGGCCAGCCTGGGCCTGTCCGAGGTCACCGTCTTCCCCGCGGCCCGGGTGGGTGTGCTCTCCACCGGCGACGAGCTGGTCGAAGGCTCGGCACCGCTGCGGCCGGGGCAGATCCGGGACTCCAACCGGCCGACGCTGCTGGCCATGGTGCGGGAGGCCGGGTGCGAGGCGGTCGACCTGGGCACGGCCCGGGACGACGAGGACGTCATCCAGTCGAAGTTGGAGGAGGGCCTGGCCACCTGCGACGCGGTGGTCACCTCGGGCGGCGTGAGCGTGGGCGACTTCGACTACGTGAAGGTCGTGCTCGACAAGATCGGGCGCATGGACTGGTGGCAGGTGGCCATCCGCCCGGCCAAGCCCTTCGCCTTCGGCGTGGCCGGACCCCGGGACACGCCCGTGTTCGGACTCCCGGGCAACCCGGTGTCGTCGATGGTCTCGTTCGAGATGTTCGTCCGCCCCGGCCTGCGGCGGATGATGGGCCATCCCGACGGGCGCCTGCTGCGGCCGGTGGTGTCGGCGATCGCCGGCGAAGCCCTCCCCCGCCGGCCCGACGGCAAGCTCCACCTCGACCGGGTGGTGGCCGTCAACGGGGCCGACGGACGCATCCACGTGCGCCGTTCCGGCGGCCAGTCGTCCCATCTGCTGCGGGCCATGGCCCTGGCCAACGCCCTGGCCCTCCTCCCCGACGGCGAGGGCGTGGCCGCCGGCGGTGCGGTCGACGTGATGGTCCTCGGTACCATCGAGGGGTGACCTCCCCGCCGGTCCCGCTCGTCGACCCGTTCCAGCGGGTCGTCCGTGACCTGCGGATTTCGGTCACCGACCGGTGCAACTTCCGGTGCACCTACTGCATGCCCGAGGAGGGTATGCAGTGGCTGCCCCGAAGCGAGATCCTCACCTTCGAGGAGATCGAGCGGGTGGCCCGCCTGTGCGTCGAGCGGTGGGGGTTCACGGGCATCCGCCTCACCGGGGGCGAGCCCACGGTGCGGGCCGGCCTGCCGACGCTGGTGGCCAAGCTGGCCGCCCTCGGCGTCGACCTCGCCCTCACCACCAACGGGGCCAGCCTGCGCCTGCTGGCCGCCGACCTGCGGGCGGCAGGCCTCCAGCGCATCAACATCTCCTGCGACTCCCTCCAGCGGGAGCGGTTCCGGGCCGTCACCCACCGCGACTCCCTTCCCCAGGTGCTCGACGGCATCGACGCCGCCCTCGAAGCCGGGTTCTCGCCCGTCAAGCTCAATGCCGTCCTCATGCGGGGGGTGAACGACGACGAGGTGGTCGACTTCGCCACGTTCGGCCGGGAGAAGGGCATCGTCGTCCGCTTCATCGAGTTCATGCCCCTCGACGCCGACGGGGCCTGGACCGGCGGGCAGGTGGTGTCGGCCACCGAGATCCTCGCCGCCATCGGGGCGGTGTACCCGCTGGAGCCCGTCGCCCAGAGGGGATCGCAGCCGGCCGAGCGGTATGTCTACGCCGACGGTGGGGGCGAGATCGGCATCGTCCCCAGCGTCACCCGCAGTTTCTGCGGCTCGTGCGACCGGGTCCGGCTGACGGCGGAGGGCATGTTCCGCAACTGCCTCTTCGCCACCCGGGAGACCGATCTGCGGGCTCTGCTGCGGGGCGGGGCGTCCGACGACGACCTGGCCGCGGCGATCGAGGCCGACGTCGGCCAGAAGTGGGCCGGCCATTCCATCGGTCAGGTCCGCTTCGTGCGACCGGCTCGCAGCATGAGCCAAATCGGCGGCTGACCCGGAGGTCGGTAGACTCCCCTCCCGTGAG
>JAXDMK010000050.1:0-3965 GCA_034666105.1 Actinomycetota bacterium
CCCATGTTGGCGCCCTGCCACAGCAGCTCCCGGGTGGTGCGGGTGCCGAAGACGACGTCGCAGTCGTCGCTGTAGACGAGCAGCTTGAAGATGTCCTCCGGCATGAACGTGCCGTCGGGCTCGCACAGCACGATCAGGTCGCCGGTGGCCTCGGCCAGGCCCCGCCGGGTGGCGAAGCCGTAGCCCTGCAGGGGCTCGCGCACCTCGCGGGCGGCGGTGGCGGCCACCTGCTCGTGGGTGCCGGGCTCGGCGTTGTTGTCGACGACGAGCACCTCGTCGACCACGCCGGTGGCGAAGAAGCCCTCGATGGTGCCGCGGATCGAGTCCTTCTCGGCGTAGGTCATCAGGACGACCGAAACGGTGCGGTCATGCCACATTTCGGAGTGACGCTAGCCCCCGCATGCCGACCGGTGGTTCTGGGTACCCCGCCCGTGACAACGGCCCCGACCCAGAGGAGCTACTGATGGACTGCCTGGACCTGCTGATCGCCGACCACAACCGGTTCCGCGGCACCTTCGCCCGCTTCCGCTCGGCCCACGAGGCCGACAACGTGGCCGAGATGTCGAGCCTGGCCAACCTGATGTCGCAGGACCTCAAGATCCACACCACGATCGAGGAGGAGATCTTCTACCCCGCCGCCCACGACCTGTCGGAGGAGATCGGCGAGACCATCGACGAGGGCCTCCAGGAGCACCACGTGGCCGACGTCCTCGACGCCGAGGCCAAGGCCCTGACACCGGGCGGCGACGAGTGGGTGGCCAAGATCATGGTCCTCATCGAGGGTGTCGAGCACCACGCCGAGGAGGAGGAGAAGGAGCTGTTCCCGGCGGTGCGGGGAGCCACCCAGGCCGACTTCCGGGAGCAGCTGGGCCAGAAGATGGACGCCCGCCGGGCCCAGATGGGCTTCCCCACCGTCGACGAGCGGGAGCAGCTCAGCGTGGACGAGCTCAAGGCCCTGGCCACGGAGCAGGAGATCGCCGGCCGCTCGTCGATGAGCAAGCAGGAGCTGGCCGCCGCCGTCGACACCCGCTAGGTCCCAACCCCTTCCGAACTGGTGACAGTCTCGGGGGCGCCGGACCCCGGGATCTGTCGCCAGTTCGGAAGGATCCCCCCGCCTAGATCAATTCGCCTGGATCAATTGCCCAGGATCCGGTCGCCAGGATCAATCGGCCAAGATCAATCGGCCAGGATCATTTGCAGGTATCCCCGGCGGCGGGGCCGGGTAGCACTCGGGCATGGCGAGAGCGATCTGGAGCGGTTCCATCAGCTTCGGGCTGGTCAGCGTGCCGGTGAAGGCCTACGCCGCAGTGCGCGACCACAACGTGCACTTCAACCAGCTGGAGAAGGGCACGGGGGCCCGCATCCGCTACCAGAAGGTGTCGGACAAGACGGGCAAGGAAGTCAGCGGCGACGACATCGAGTCGGGCTACGAGGTGTCGTCGGGCAAGTACGTCGTCGTCGACACCGAGGAGATCCAGGACCTGCGGCCCCGGACGACGCGCACCATCGACGTGACCGACTTCGTCGATCTCGACGAGATCGACCCCGTCTACTACGAGCGGACGTACTGGCTGGCGCCGGCGGGCGAGGCCGCCGAACGTCCGTACCGGCTGCTGCTGGCGGCCATGGAGGCGGAGAAGAAGGCCGGCATCGGCACCGTCGTCATGCGTACCAAGCAGTACCTGGCCGCCATCCGTCCCCTCGACGGGGCCCTGGCCATGTCGACCATGCGCTTCGCCGACGAGGTCGTCCCCCAATCGGAGATCGACGCCCTACCCCGGAAGGGGGCCAAGCCCGACGCCAAGGAGCTCAAGCTGGCGGCGCAGATCATCGGGTCGCTCGCCACCGACTGGGACCCCAAGCGCTACCACGACACCTACACCGAGGAGCTGAAGGACCTCATCGGGGCCAAGGCCAAGGGCAAGAAGATCACCGTCGAGGAGCCGGCCCCCACCGAGGGCAAGGTGGTCGATCTCATGCAGGCGCTGGAGGCGAGCCTGGCCGCGGCCCGCAAGGGAGGCGGGAGCAAGCTGTCAGCCGAGGTGGCCAAGGCGGCCGAGAAGCTGGCCGACGAGGCGGGCGAGGAGGCGGGGGAGGCCGCCGACGAGGACGATTCGGACGCCGGGGACAAGCGATCGGCGCCGAAAAAGCCGGCGGCCCGGAAGGCGGCGGCCAAGAAGCCGGCGGCCAAGAAGCCGGCGGCCAAGAAGCCGACCCGCAAGTCCGCCTGACCCCGGCCGAGTCCGGCGGGCCCGGCCGGTGGCCAGGAAGCCCGCCGCAGATCCGCCTGAACCGGGGCCGAACATGGCGGGCCGACGTGGCCGCGGGGAAGCCAGCCCGTAGGTTGGTCGGACGCCACCGGTGCGCCGGCGGGGCGGCGAGGAATTCCGCTCCCGGGGTTTGGCCGGTCCTGGCCAGGGGTAACAGTGGGCAGTTTGGCACGAGCTGCGTGCCGGGGTTGGGGAGTGGAGGAAGCAATGCCAGCGACTGCTGACGTTCGGCCGAGCCGTGCCCGCGCCGGTGGAAACGGCCGTGGGGGAGCGAACGGCAACCGCAACGGGGGGGGCGACGGCGGGGACGACGCCGCCCTCCTGGCCGATGTCCTGGAGGCGCTCGACGCCCTGGGCAAGGGCGACTTCACCGTCCGCATGTCGACCCGCACCAACGGCCGGGCCGGGCAGATGGCCAAGGCCTTCAACCGGGTGGCCGACCTCAACGCCCGCCTGAACAAGGACATCGGCCGGGTCGGACGGGTCGTGGGCCGGGAGGGCCGGATGACCGAGCGGCTCAACCTGGAGGGCGCCGGCGGCTCGTGGGCCAACAGCGTCGACTCCGTGAACCGCCTCATCGACGACCTCGTCCGGCCGACGAACGAGGTGGCCCGGGTGCTGCAGGCGGTGGCCCGCGGTGACCTGACCCAGAAGATGTCCCGCACCATCGAAGGCCAGCCGGTGAAGGGGGAGTTCGCCCGCATCGGCACCGTCGTCAACGGGATGGTCGACCAGCTCGGGTCGTTCACCGACGAGGTCACCCGGGTGGCGAGGGAGGTGGGCACCGAGGGCAAGCTCGGCGGTCAGGCCAAGGTCAAGGGCGTCTCCGGCACGTGGAAGAACCTCACCGACTCGGTGAACGAGCTGGCCGGCAACCTCACCAGCCAGGTGCGCAACATCGCCCAGGTGACCACCGCGGTGGCCAAGGGCGACCTGTCGCAGAAGATCACGGTCGACGCCCGGGGCGAGATCCTGGCCCTCAAGAACACCATCAACACCATGGTCGACCAGCTCGGCAGCTTCGCCGACGAGGTCACCCGGGTGGCCCGGGAGGTCGGCACCGAGGGCAAGCTGGGCGGCCAGGCCCAGGTCAAGGGCGTCTCCGGCACCTGGCGGGAGCTCACCGACTCGGTGAACTTCATGGCCGGGAACCTCACCACCCAGGTGCGGAACATCGCCCAGGTGTCGGCCGCCGTGGCCCGGGGTGACCTCAGCCAGAAGATCACGGTGGCGGCCAAGGGCGAGGTGGCGGCCCTGGCCGAGACCATCAACTCCATGACCGACACCCTGCGCATCTTCGCCGAGCAGGTCACCACCGTGGCCCGGGAGGTGGGTACCGAGGGCAAGCTCGGGGGCCAGGCCGAGGTGCCGGGCGTCTCGGGCACGTGGAAGGACCTCACCGACTCGGTGAACTTCATGGCCGGGAACCTCACCAGCCAGGTCCGCAACATCACCCAGGTGACGACGGCCGTCGCCCGGGGCGACCTCTCCCAGAAGATCACGGTCGAGGCCAAGGGCGAGGTGGCGGCCCTGGCCGAGACCATCAACTCCATGACCGACACCCTGCGGGCCTTCGCCGACGAGGTCACCCGGGTGGCCCGGGAGGTGGGCACCGAGGGCCGCCTGGGCGGTCAGGCCGACGTGCCCGGGGTGAGCGGCACGTGGAAGGCCCTCACCGACAACGTCAACCAGCTG
>JAXDMK010000051.1:0-12129 GCA_034666105.1 Actinomycetota bacterium
GGAACCGGCTCGATGCCGTCGCGCTCGAGGCGGTGGCCGATGGTGCGAGGGCCCCAGCCGGGGTGGGCCCGGCGCAGCTCGAGGATCCTCGCTTCGACCTCCGGGGTCATCTGATGAGGGCAGGACTGCGGCTTGGACGACCCGTCGGCTAGCCCGGCCAGGCCGTGGGCCGCGTAGCGGCGCAGCCAATCGTGCACCGTCTGGCGCACCACACCGTTGCGCCTGGCCACGTCGGTGACGGTGGCACCGTCGAGGACCTCGCACACCGCCTTGTATCGCTGCTCCACCAGGTCCAACTCCACGAGCACGGATGGCCTCCTTCGCATCTGCGGGCGCGAACGACCACAGCGAAGAAGGTGGCGACCGGCGGGTGGTGGACCCTCAGTCAGAGCGGAAGTGTCGTGCAGGTACCGGAGCCACTGTCGCCCAGGTACCGGAGCCGCGTCCGGGGAATGTCAGGTAGGTACCGGAGCCACGGTGTCCAGCATGTACCGGGACCGCACACGCCAGCCTTAGGTCACGCCAAGGTCACGCCGGCTTTCGGAGCCCGATCCGGAGCCTCCGCCAGAGCCGGGAAATGGCCCCTGACCAGGACTTTTGTGGAGAGCGGGCGACGGGAATCGAACCCGCGTTCTCAGCTTGGGAAGCTGATGTTCTGCCGCTGAACTACGCCCGCAAGGCGGGGTTCAGCTTACCGTCCGTCTCGACTCAGTCGGGGTGTCCGCCGTAGAGGGCGTTGAGGGCGTCGAGGTCGTGCTGGTCGAACCAGTGGAGCTGGCCGTCGAAGTTGGCGTTGGCGTTCATGACCACTCCCACCTCGGGGCGGTGGGCGAGGCCGAAGACGTGGCCCATCTCGTGGGTGATGGCGGTGAAGAGCTGTCCGTAGTTGAGGATGCCGGGCCGCACGATGACGTAGGGCGTCATGATGTGGGCGCCGCTCCACTGGAGGGACGTCACCCCGGTGGTGCCGGGGTCACCCGAGCAGAACGTGGTGAACGAGTAGCCGGGCCAGGCGAAGTTCTTGCACTGCCCGATGTTGGCGTCGTCCTGGTAGTAGTAGATGCCAGGGGCGCTACGGACGTTGAGGTTGCGCTGCCCGTTCCAGGACTGCACGAACTGTTGGAGCGCCTGGTGCATCGTGGGGTTTCCGGTGCGGTCGAACAGCCAGAACATGCGCTCGGTCGAGACGACCGAGTTGGCCCACCGGTACCGGCCCCAGTGGACGCCGCCGTTCTTCGTCTGGTGGTCGGCTGAGGCGGAGCCGGTCGTGAGGCATGCGAAAAGCACCACCGCAACGACCGCAATGGTCGCCCGTCCGCCTCCTTTCGAGTGTCGGCTCCGGATCATGGATGGTTGGTCGGCGGCGATCCGGGGAAGGTTGAGGGTTTTGTGTTGGATCGTTGATAACACGGCAAGTCCCGGTTAACGGGTCGAACCGAGCCTCGGGCCCGACGGGGCTGTGCCGACCGGGTCCGCGCCCGGACCGCAGAGGTTCATCGTCGGGAAACACGGCCGCAATACGGGGCCCCTACGTTCCTCGGCAATGGAGTCCAAGCCGTGGACGTAACCCTCCTGCGCTGGCCGGACGAGGATGCTCGGCGGGCGCGGTTGAGCGTGGCCGGCGACCCCCGGCTACTCCTCGTCGAGGACGGCCAGGACCCCCCGCCCATCTGTGACTGCCTGGAGGACTGGATCCGCGTGCCGGCCGCCGAGGGCGACGTACGGGCACGGGTGGACGCCCTCACCCTGCGCAGCCAGGCCCACCGCCACGACGCCCCCGGACTCGACCTCCACGGCGTCCTGCGCTTCGGCGGCCGGTGGGTGGCCCTCCCGCCGCTCGAGGCCCGCCTCACCGATGCCCTCGTCGCCCGTTTCGGCGCCGTCGCCAGCCGCGAGGCCCTGGTCCGGGCCGGCTGGCCGGAGGGCGCCCCCGGCCGCAACGCCCTCGACGTCCACGTGCTGCGCCTGCGCCGGCGGCTGTGGCCGCTGGGTCTGGCCATCCGCACCGTCCGCTCCCGTGGCTATCTCCTGGAAACGGCACCGCTCGAACGAGAGGCGTGAACGCCCTGCCCAAGCCGCCGGTCGGGAAGGCTTCTGCCGGGCCACGCACGCCGCCCATATCGTGTCGACGAGCGTCGCCGTTTTCGGCCCCGGGTTCGTCGCTATTTGCCGGGAAGGCTTCCCGTTCAGGTTCGGACTCCACCCCCGCGCCACCGGAATTCGCCATAGCGGCGGCCGGTCGGATGGCGGCCCAGGCCTCCGCGGCTGCGGTCATCCACGGTGATGTCCGGGTTGGCCGATGCTCTTCCTCAGGATCCAGAACAAGATGACCAAGGGTGTATCCGGCCAGCGTCGGAGGTCGAGCGGGCGGGAATGGACATGACCGAGATGGGTGTGCCGGCGTACCCGGAATTCACCCGTGCGCCGATGGCGCACGAGGTCGAGAAAGAGTCCGAGCCGGCGACAATGGCCGTCGGCGACTCAGGGGCCCAGGCCCGCTCAAATGTGCGCAAGAAGGAGCCGGTGGACCCCCAGCCCCGCCGGCTCCTCTTGCGCCGTTACCCGTCGGTGCGCTCCCTTCTCCTTCTCTAGGCTGGTCCCGTGACCCTCGACATCGCTCCCCTCGTCCAACCCTCGCCCGGCAAGATCGTGCTGGTGGTCCTCGACGGTCTGGCCGGCTTCGCCGGTCCCGACCGGGGCACCGAGCTGGAGGAGGCTCACACCCCCAACCTCGACGCCCTGGCCGCCGCCGGCAGCGTCGGGCTGCACGACCCCGTCGGGCCCGGCATCACCCCCGGTTCCGGGCCCGCCCACATGGCCCTCTTCGGCTACGACCCGGTCGAGTACCAGCTCGGGCGGGGCGCCCTGTCAGCCGCCGGTCTGGAGGTGGAGATCAGGCCGGGCGACGTGGCCGCCCGCGGCAACCTGGCCACCCTCGACGCCCGGGGCCGCGTCACCGACCGTCGGGCCGGCCGCCTCCCCGACGACGAGGCGGCGGCGGTCGTCGACCGGTTGCGGGCCGGGATCTCCATCCCCGGCGTCGAGGTCACCCTGGCCCACGAGGCCCAGCACCGGGTGCTGGTCGTGTTCCGGGGCGAGGGACTGAGCCCGCTGCTGGCCGACACCGACCCCCAGAAGGTCGGGGTCCCGCCGGCCGCCCCCCTGGCCGACGTCCCCCTCGCCGACCACACGGCGGAGGTGGTGGCCGAGTTCGACCGCCAGGCCCGGGCCATCCTGGCCGACCATCCCCGGGCCAACGTCGTGCTCCTCCGGGGCTTCGACTCCCATCGGGAGTTGCCCTCGATGCTCGAGCGCTACGGCGTCCGGTCGGCGGCCATCGCCGTCTACCCCATGTACCGGGGCGTGGGCAGCCTGGTGGGCATGGACGTGCTGCCCCGCCCGGCCAACCTCGACGAGGAGCTGGCCCTGCTGCGCAAGTACTGGGACGACTACGACTATTTCTTCTTCCACCACAAGCCCACCGACTCGGCGGGGGAGGACGGCAACTTCGAGGCCAAGGTGGCGGCCATCGAGGCCCTCGACGCGGCCATCCCCGAGATCGCGGCCATGGGCCCCGACGTGCTCCTCGTCACCGGCGACCACTCCACGCCCAGCCAGATGGCGGCCCACAGCTGGCACCCGGTGCCGGTGCTCATGTGGGGCCCGCGGATCGGTCGCGACGACCAGACCCGTTTCGGCGAGCGCTGGTGCCTCCACGGCGCCCTCGGCCGGCGCCCCGGCCAGCAGCTGATGCACATGGCCCTCGGCGCCAGCGGCCGCCTGGCCAAATTCGGCGCCTGACCGGGGCGAACAGCTGGCGCCCCTGCCCCTCAGGGGTGTCCGGCACGGGGCGAACCGGTGACGCTGAACGCCCCCTGAGGGCTGTAACCGTCACCAGTTGGAGGGGGGCGGTCAGCGGGACGGGGCGTTGAGGTTGCCGCTGCGGAAGCCCTCCAGGTCGAGGGTGACCCGCTGGTAGCCGGCCGCCTTCACCGCGTCGACGACCTCCTGGCGATAGTGGATCGCCGCCGACAGGTCGGTGACCTCGAATTCCAGGCGGGCGACGTCGCCGTAGTGACGGACTCTCACCTGGCGGAAGCCGAGGTGGTGGAGGGCGGCTTCGGCCCGGCCCACCCGGTCGAGGACACCGAGGGTGACGGGGGTGCCGTAGGGGACGCGGGACGCGAGGCAGGCGGCGGCCGGTTTGTCCCAGGTGCGCAGGCCGAGCCGGCGGGACGCCTCCCGCACCGCGGCCTTGGTGAAGCCGGCGTCGACGAGGGGGAAGGCCGCCCCCCGCTCGGCCGCCGCCGCCTGGCCGGGACGGTGATCGTCGAGGTCGTCGACGTTGGTGCCGAGGACGATGGTGGCGGCTTCGGCCTCGGCGAGGGGTGCCAGCGCGTCCATCAGCTCCGACTTGCAGTGCCGGCAGCGGTCGGTGTCGTTGGCCACGTAGGCGGGCCGGGACAGCTCGTCGGTGGTGACCGTCGTCCACCGCAGCCCCCACTCGCGCGCCAGGCCGGCGCAGTCGGCGGCCTCCTCGCCGGCCAGCGAGGCGGACACGGCGGTGACGGCCGAAGCCGCCGCCGGGCCGAGGGTGTCGTGGGCCATCCAGGCCAGGAAGGCGGAATCGGCGCCGCCGCTGAAGGCGACCACCACCCGCTCGAGTTCCTGCAGTCGCCGCCGCAGGGCGTCGAGGAGGACTGTCCCGGCCACCGGACCGACGTTACCGCTACTCTGCGTCGGTCGAGCCCGGCAAGGAGGCCCCAATGGTGGTAGCGCAGCGTCGGACCTGGCGGACCGTCACCCTGGTGATGGTCGCCGCCCTCACCCTGGCTGCCTGTGGCAGCGACAAGAAGGAGAGCGGCGGCGACACCCGCAAGGTGGCCAAGATCGGGGTCATCGTGCCCCTGCTGGCCGGTTCCACCGCCATCGGCATCGGCATTCGCAACTCCGTCGACCTGGCCATCAAGCAGGCCAACGACCAGAACAAGATCCCCGGCTGGCGGCTCGAGATCGCGGCCGAGGATGACGGGGGCAAGCCCGACATCGGCGGCCGGGCCGCCACCAAGCTGGCGTCCGACGGAGCGATCGTGGCTGTCATCGGCACGTACAACTCGAGCGTGGCCCAGCAGACGATCCCGATCCTCGACAACGCCGGCATCGCCCAGGTGTCGCCGTCGAACACCAACGACACCCTGACCCGGGGCGAGAACTTCGCCACCGCTCCCGCCCGTCCCCACAAGAACTACTTCCGCACCGCCACCCTCGACTCCCTCCAGGGCGGTTTCGGCGCCGACTACGCCACCGGCCCGGACGTGAACGCCAAGACCGCGGTCATCGTCCACGACGGCAAGACCTACGGCAAGGGCATCGCCGAGTCCTTCCAGGCCCGGTTCGTCAAGGACGGCGGCACCGTGCTGGGCGACGTGAAGGTCATCGCCGAGGACGTCACCGACTACTCGGGCGACGTCACCAACATCATGCCCCTCAACCCTGACCTGATCTTCTACGGCGGCGAATACACGGCGGCGGCCAAGTTCACCACCGAGCTCAAGAAGCAGGGCGTCACCGCCCCCGTGTTCGGCGGCGACGGCATCGTCGACCAGACCTACGTCGACAACGCCAAGGAGGCGTCGAACGGCGACCTGGGCACCTCCATCGGCGCCCCCGCCGAGGGCCTGCCGTCCGCCACCGCCTACCTCGCCGCCTACAACGCCGGCTCCTACCGTGAGCCGCCGTCGGCCTACGGCGGCCTGGCCTACGACGCGGCCAACGCCGTGATCGGCGCCCTGGCCACGGTGCTCCCGGGCGCGAACAAGATCGACAAGACCGTCCGGACCTCGATCATCGACGCCATCCAGGCCTCCAACTTCGACGGTGCCACCGGCAAGGTCGCCTTCGACCAGTACGGCGACACGGTCACCAAGCTGCTCACCGTCTACAAGGTCACCGACAACGCCTGGAAGCCGCTGAAGACCGGCGAGTTCGCCGGCTAGCGAGCCCCGGTCCCGGCCCGGATCCGGGAGCGAATTGCGCCAGTTCTTCCAGCAGGTCGTCAACGGCACCGTCCTGGGTGCCACCTACGGCCTCATCGCGCTGGGCTACACGATGGTGTACGGCATCATCCAGCTCATCAACTTCGCCCACGGCGAGGTCTTCATGGTGGGGGCCTTCGCCGGCCTGGCGTCGTACCGGTGGGTGTTGCCCGATTCCCTCGCCGGCAATCCGTGGGCCGCGCTGCCGGTGATGCTGGTGGCGGCGGTGCTGGTGTCGGTGACGGTGGCGGTGCTGATGGAGCGACTGGCCTACCGGCCGCTCCGGGACGCGCCCCGGCTGACGCCGCTCATCACCGCCATCGGCGTGTCGATCTTCCTGCAAGAACTGGTGCGGATCTTCTACCCGGGGGGAAACCGACCCCAGCCCTTCCCGACGGTGATCACCACCGGCGCCTTCCATGTGGGCGGGGTGCGGGTGGCGTGGGTGTCGGTGTTCGTGGTCGTCACCGCCATCGTGCTGATGGTCGGCCTGCAGGGCTTCATCCGCACCACCAGGACAGGCAAGGCCATGCGGGCCACGGCCCAGGATCCGGACACGGCCCGGCTCATGGGCATCGACACCAACCGGGTCATCGTGGTCACCTTCGTCATCGGCGCCACCCTGGCCGCGGTGGCGGGCGTGATGTACGGGATGCGCTTCGGCCAGATCGACTACCGAATCGGCTTCGTCACCGGCCTCAAGGCGTTCACCGCCGCCGTCCTGGGCGGTATCGGCAACGTCTCCGGCGCCATGCTCGGGGGGTTCGTCCTGGGGATGGTGGAGGTCATGGCCGTGCAGTACATCCCCCACGGCTCCGCCTGGCGGGACGCGTGGGCGTTCGCCGTCCTCATCCTGGTGCTGGTGTTCCGACCCGCCGGCCTCCTCGGCGAACGGGTGGCGAGCCGCTCATGACCGTGAGGGGCCTGGACCGGGTGCGGGCAGCGGCGGCGCCGGTGGCGGCGGGTGCCGTCGCCCGGGTGCCGCCCCTACCGGCGGCGGTGGTGGGAGCGGCCCTGCTCGTGGTCGGGAGCCTCTCGCCGTGGGCCACGTTCGGAGGCTTCCCGGGGAAGATGTCGCTGGCCGGGTTCCCGGGCGGGGCCCGCCAGTTCACCCTCCTGCTTTCGATCGCGGCCCTCCTCGTGGTGGTGCGACTCCCCGGCCGGCGCCGGGCGGGCCTGACGGCGGCCGTGGGGGCGACGGCGGTGGCCCTCTACAACGTGGTCGCCATCGCCGGCGACGGGGGCGGACTGGGCGGCGTCGCCTACGGGGCGTGGCTGGCCGTCGCCGGCGGCGCCGTCCTGGCGGTGGCCTTTGCCGCCCTGCCCGCGGCCGGGGAGGCGCCGGTGCCGGATACGTGGAGCGGGATTCGCGTCCAGGCGGGGGCGAGGGACGCGATCGAGTGGCTGGCGGTGGCCGGGGTGGCGGCGGCGGTGCTGTTCGTCACCGTCTGGGGACTGGCGATCGACGAGTCCAGCCGCTTCGCCTCGTGGGTCGTGTTCCTGATCGCGGCCTCGCTCACCGGGGCCCGTCTCGGACTGTTCTCCTGGGTGGAGGACGTGGTCGGTCGCCATCGGGCGGTGGCCCTGGGCGCGGCCGCCGTCGCCTCTTTGGCGTTCCCCTTCACCCAGGACGGCGACGCCTACTGGATCCGGGTGTTCGCCTCCATCGGGGTGTTCGCGGCGGCCGCTCTCGGGCTCAACGTGGTCGTCGGCCTGGCCGGGCTGCTCGACCTGGGCTACGTGGCCTTCTTCGGAGTCGGCGCCTACGTGGGCGCCCTGTTCTCCGACGCCGCCCTCACCACCCTGCACGTCCACCTGCCCTTCCTGCTGGTCGTCCTGCTGGGGGCGACCATCGCCGCCTGCTTCGGAGTCCTCCTCGGCGCCCCCACCCTCCGACTACGGGGCGATTACCTGGCCATCGTCACCCTCGGGTTCGGGGAGATCTTCCGCATCGCCGCCTTCAACCTCGACGGCGTCACCCGGGGTCCCAACGGCATCGCCGGCGTGCCCAACCTGGCCGTGCGCAGCTACGACTTCGGGGCCAGTCACGAGGTGTTCGGCATCACCCTGCCCGGGTTCGCCAACTACTACTTCGTCGAACTGGTCCTGCTCGCCTTCGCCATCGTCGCCTTCAGCCGGCTCAACGCCAGCCGCATCGGGCGGGCGTGGGTGGCGATCCGGGAGGACGAGGTGGCGGCCGCGGCCATGGGCGTCGACACCGTCCGCCTCAAGCTGCTGGCCTTCGCCATCGGCGCCTTCATGGCCGGAGCGGCGGGGACGGTGAACGCCCACGTCACCACCCAGGTGTCGCCCGACTCGTACACCTTCCTGGAGTCGATCCTCCTGGTGGCGGCGGTGGTGCTGGGCGGGATGGGCAGCATCCCGGGGGCGCTGCTGGGCTCGGCCGCCCTGTTCGTGATCCCGGAGAAGCTGCGGGCCTTCCAGGACAAGCGTCTTCTCCTCTTCGGCGCCGCCCTGATCCTGATGATGCGGTTCCGGCCCGAGGGCATCGTCCCCAGCCGGCGCCGGCAGCGGGAGTTCCACGAGGAGGAGGGCGGGGCCGACGCCACCGGCGCCCCGCCCGGCTCGGCCATGGCCGGGGCGCCATGAGCGATCCCATCCTCCGGGCCCAGAAGGTCACCAAACGCTTCGGCGGGCTGGTGGCGGTGCACGAGGTCGACATCGACGTGGGCGAGGGCGAGATCGTCGGCCTCATCGGACCCAACGGGGCGGGCAAGACCACGTTCTTCAACTGCCTCACCGGGTTGCTGGAGCCGACGGCGGGCCGCGTCCTCTACCGGGGCCAGGAGCTGCCCGGCAACCCGGCCCGGGTCACCAAGGCGGGCGTGGCCCGCACCTTCCAGAACATCCGCCTCTTCCCCCAGATGAGCGCCCTGGAGAACGTCCTCGTCGGCCGCCACTGCCGCACCCGGGCCGGCGTGTTCGCCGCCATCGGCCGGGGGCCCGCCTTCCGCCGGGAGGAGCGGGAGTCGGAGGCCCGGGCCACCGAGCTGCTGGCCTTCGTCGGCCTCACCCGCCACCGCGACACCCTGGGCAAGAACCTGCCCTACGGCGACCAGCGCCGGCTCGAGATCGCCCGGGCCCTGGCCACCGATCCCGGCCTCCTCCTCCTCGACGAGCCCACCGCGGGGATGAACCCCAACGAGACGGCGTCGGCCATGGACCTCGTCCGCCGGGTGCGCGACCAGGGCATCGCGGTCGTGGTCATCGAGCACGACATGCGCTTCATCTTCAACCTCTGCGACCGGGTGGCGGTGCTGGTGCAGGGGTCGAAGCTGGTGGAGGGCACGCCGGCCGAGGTGCAGTCCGACCCCCGGGTCATCGAGGCCTACCTGGGCGCTCCCGCGGCGCCATGACCGCCCTGCTCGAGGTCCGCGACATCCGGGTGTCCTACGGCCGCATCGAGGCGGTCAAGGGGGTGTCCTTCTCGGTCGACGCCGGCCGCCTGGTCACCCTCATCGGCAGCAACGGGGCGGGCAAGACCACGGTCCTGCGCACGGTTTCGGGGCTGCTGTGCCCCACCGCGGGCGAAATCCACTTCGACGGCGAGCGTATCGACCGGCTGCCGGCCCACGAGATCGTGGAGCGGGGCATCGCCCACGCCCCCGAGGGCCGGCGCATCTTCCCCCGCATGACGGTGCGGGAGAACCTGGAGCTGGGCGCATTCACCCGCAAGGACGGGCCCGCGGCCATCGCGACCGACCTCGACGGTGTCTACGACCGCTTCCCCGTCCTGGGCGAGCGCCGGGCCCAGGCCGCGGGCACCCTGTCCGGGGGGGAGCAGCAGATGCTGGCCATCGGCCGGGCCCTCATGGGTCGGCCCCGGCTGCTCATGCTCGACGAGCCGTCGATGGGGCTGTCGCCGATCATGATGCGGCGCATCTTCGACGCCCTGGGCGAGCTGAAGGTGGCCGGCACCACCGTGCTGCTGGTGGAGCAGAACGCGTCGGCCGCCCTGGCCCTGGCCGACGAGGCCCATGTGCTGGAGACGGGCCGCATCGTGCTCTCCGGCACCGCCGCCGAGCTCCGCGACAACGCACAGGTGCGCAAGGCCTACCTGGGCGAGGATTGAACCCAACTGGTGACAGTTCGGCCGCCCCTGGCCGGCTGAAGTGTCACCAGTTCGGTGTCAGGCGACGCCGACCCGGCCCAGCACCTCCTCGACGGGGGCGACTAGGCCGGTGATGAAGGGGCCGAACTCGGCGTAGACGGCCGACGCCTGGTCGAAGCGCATCTCGTGGACGCATTCCTTCAGGGCGACGGGGTCGGCGGCGAAGAGGGTGACGGCCCACTCCCAGTCGTCGAGGCCGGTGGACCCGGTGATGAGCTGCACCACCCGTCCCGCGTACGTGCGGCCGACCCGGCCGTGGCCCTCCATGAGCGCCCGCCGCTCCTCGAAGGGCAGGGTGTACCAGTTGCCGGTGAGGTCGCGGCGCTTCGACATCGGGTAGAAGCACATCGCCCGCTTGCCCTCAGGGGGGAGCACCGGGTGGAGGCGGGACTCGAGCATGTGGGCGGGCATGCCCTGGGCGTACTCCGACACCTCGGTGAGCGACACGTAGGAGTCGGCCATGACCAGGCCGGCGCCGCCGAGGTCGGCCTGCAGCCGCTGGAGCCGCCAGAGGTCGGCGCCGATGGCCATGAACCCGAGGTCGGCCTTGTGGCCGAGGACGGCGAAGGTGACCACCTGGAGGTCATCGGCCTGGGCCGATTTCACCGCCGCCACCACCGCCTCCCGGTCGACGCCGCCCGCCGGCGCCTTGCAGAACAGATGGAGCACGCCCCACCCGACAGAGGGAACGATCGGCGCCGTGGAGGAGAGGTCTTCAGTCACAGGTTCCATTCTGGACGCGACGAAGGGGCCGGGTGGACCGGCCCCTTCGTTCGAGCTTGCTGACCGGGTGGCGACTTAGAAGTCGTCCATGCTCCCGGGGACGTCGTGGTGGCCTTCGTGGCCGGGGATGGGCTTGTCGACGATGACTGCCTCGGTGGTGAGGAAGAGACCGGCGATGGAAGCCGCGTTCTGCAGGGCCGACCGGGTGACCTTGGCCGCGTCGATGACGCCGGCCTTGAACAGGTCCTCGTAGTCGCCGGTGGCGGCGTTGAGGCCGTGGGCGCCCTCGAGGTTGCGGACCCGCTCGACGACGACACCGCCCTCCATGCCGGCGTTGACCGCGATCTGCTTCAACGGCTCCTCGAGCGACCGGGCCACGATGCGGACTCCGGTGGCCTCGTCGCCGACCATGTTGTTGGCCAGCTCGTTGACCCGGGCCTGGGCCCGCAGCAGGGCGACGCCACCGCCGGGCACCACGCCCTCCTCGACCGCAGCCTTGGTGGTGCTCACCGCGTCCTCGATGCGGTGCTTCTTCTCCTTGAGCTCCACCTCGGTGGCGGCTCCGACCTTGATGATCGCCACACCGCCGGACAGCTTGGCCAGGCGCTCCTGGAGCTTCTCGGCGTCGTAGTCGGAGTCGGTGTGCTCGAGCTCGGCCCGGATCTGGTTGACCCGGCCCTTGATGTCGGCCTCGTCGCCGGCACCCTCGACGAGAGTGGTCTCGTCCTTGGTGACGGTCATGACGCGGGCCCGACCGAGCATGTCGAGGGTGACGTTGTCGAGCTTGAGGCCGACGTCCTCGGAGATGACCTGGCCACCGGAGAGCACGGCGAGGTCCTGCAGCATGGCCTTGCGGCGGTCGCCGAAGCCGGGAGCCTTGACCGCGACCGACTTGAACGTGCCCCGGATCTTGTTGACGACCAGGGTGGCGAGGGCCTCCCCGTCGACGTCCTCGGCGATGATCACCAGCGGCTTCGCCGTCTGCATGACCTTCTCGAGCACGGGCAGCAGGTCGCGGACAGCCGAGATCTTGCCCGAGTAGAGCAGGATGTAGGGGTCGTCGAGGACCGCCTCCATGCGCTCGGGGTCGGTGACGAAGTAGGGGGAGATGAAGCCCTTGTCGAGGCGCATGCCCTCGACCAGCTCCAGCTCCATGCCGAAGGTCTGCGACTCCTCGACGGTGATGACGCCGTCCTTGCCCACCTTGTCGATGGCGTCGGAGATGGTGTCGCCGATCTC
>JAXDMK010000052.1:0-18398 GCA_034666105.1 Actinomycetota bacterium
CACAAGGGGGCCGGCCCCGCCCTCGCCACCAGCGAGGGGATCCGCAACGTGATGTCGGCCGCGGCCTCGGGCACCACCATCATCCTGATCATCGGGATCCTGATCATGGCCGGCGAGTTTCGGCACAACACGGCGACGTCGACCTTCCTCGTCACTCCCGACCGGAAGCGGGTCGTCGGCGCCAAGCTGATCGCGGCCACGATCGTCGGCGCCGGGCTGGCGATGGTCGCGTCCCTGGTCACCCTCGCCGTCGCCGTGCCGTGGCTGGCGGCCAAGGACATCCACGTCTCCATCCTCAGCGGCGACGTCGGGCTGGTGCTGCTGGCTGCCATCGCCGCCAGCGCGCTCTACGCCATGGTGGGTGTGGGCGTCGGCTCCCTGATCCGGAACCAGACGGCGGCCGTGGTCGTGGCCCTGGTGTGGGTGATGGTCGTGGAGAGCCTGCTCGTCACCTTGCTGCCCGAGGTCGGTAGATGGCTTCCGGGGGGAGCGGTCGCGGCGCTGACCGGTGCCGCCACCCGGGACGGCGGACTGCTGCCGATGTGGGCCGGCGGGCTCCTGTTCGCCGCCTACGGACTCGGGTTCGCCACCGCCGGCACCCGGTTCGTGATGCAGCGAGACGTGGCCTGACCGTCCGGCGGCGGGGCCTCCGGGCTCCGCCGCCCGCCCGCCAAGGCCCGAAAGCCCTTCCAACGAGACGAGTCCCGATCCGCCGAGGAGAGAGGTACCCCGCCATGGCCATGATCACATCCACCCACGACGACCCCACGGTCAGCTACCTCCGGCACGACCGACGTTGGTTCGATCTGTCGATCGCCGCCGTCCTGGCCGTCGTGATGGTCAACCTGCATGTCTCCACGGCCGGGCCTGCGCTCTCGTCCCTGGAGCGAGGCGATCGCCGAGGCTTCTACGGCCTCCTGGCCGTTCTGGCCGTCGTCCTGCTCGCCTCCACCCTCGGCAGGGACGATGCGGCGCGGCGTTGGTGCCGGGGGTGCCTGGGCTTCGGCGCCGCCGCCGGCATGGCCGGACTACTGCTCGACGTCCAGGACGGCCCCGTCGCAACCGTCCAGCTCGTCGCGCTGTTCGGTCTCTTCCTGGCCGCGACGGCCGCTGTCCGCCTCATCCGGCACACCGACGACGGCCCCGCCACCGGGCCTCGATCGTCGGACTGAATCACCAGGGAAAGTAGGTGACCGGCGGAGTGGACCTCATGGCCCCCGTTCTCATCAGCGCCCCTCCCGTATGGGGGCGCCGAGTTGCCCTCGGGTTGGGCTTCCTGCGGGCGTCGGCTCCGCCCCTGGCCACCGGCGAGGTGGACAATCTGGTGCTGGCCCGGGCCCGCAGGGGCGATCACCGGGCCTTCGCCCAGATCGTTGACCAGTACGACCACCGCCTCCGGGGCCTGGCCTTCCAGCTCCTGGGGGACCGGGACCGCATGGACGACGTCCTGCAGGAGGCCTACGTCAAGGCCTTCCGCTCGTTGCCCCGACTCAAGGGCGATTCAGCCCTCGGCACCTGGCTGTACCGCATCGTCTACAACGCCTGCATCCACGACCTGCGCTTCCGCAAGGCCACGGTCCCTTTGGACGACGGGCTCGACGTCGCCGACGGCCGCTCGGACCCGGCCGACGTCGTCGTCGGGCGGGGCGAGCTGGCGGCCGCGCTCTACAGCCTCCCACCCGACCAGCGGGCGGCGGTGCTCCTGGTCGACGCCTACGGCCTCGATTACGCCGAAGCCGCCGCTGTCCTGGGGGTCGCCACCGGCACCATCGGCTCCGGTCTCAACCGGGCCCGGGCCACGCTCCGGACCGTGCTCGGACCACCGCCCCTCGCGGCGCAGACCACGTGACGTCCTGCTCGAGATAATCCAGCTCCCCCTCCCGACACCGGGCCCTACGGACTCGTGACCGGTCCCGCCGGTTCCGTTCTGTCGCGGGCCGAGTCCACCGTGCATTGGTGGGGCGTCGCCTCCCGACCGGTGGTCCCGGGTCGCCCGATCTCTGCCCGCTCATCGCTAGGATTCACGCCAATAGCGGGCGTCAGGAGCGTCGTCACGGGCACCTCACGCCGTCGTCCGCCATCTTGACGGGCCCGCCGCTCGCCAGAACGGGCTCGTTGATCGGCCGTTCGGCGGAGTTCGCCGTGCTGCGGGAGCTTCTCGCGCGAGCGGGTGGAGACCCAGTCCCCTCCGTCCGAGCTTCTCGCCATCGAGGCCCGATCCATCGGGAAGGCCTATCCCGGAGGCGTCACCGCCATCGCCGACGTGAGCCTGCAAGTGCAGTGGGGGAGTGTCCTCGCATACCTGGGGCAAGGAGTCGCGTCGCCGGGCGGCCGAGCTGCTGGAGACCTTCGAGCTGACAGAGGCCGCGGACCGGCGAATCTCCCGGTACTCGGGCGGTATGCGCCGGCGGCTCGATTTCGCCACCGCACTCAGCAACCGGCCCCGGGTCCTTTTCCTCGACGAGCCTACGACGGGGCTCGACCCCCAGAGCCGGATGGCGGTGTGGGCGATGGTCAAGGAGGCGAGGGACAGCGGAACCGCAGTCTTCCTGACCACCCAGTACCTCGAGGAGGCCGAGAGGTTGGCCGACACGGTGGCGATCATCGATGGCGGCCGGGTCGTGGCGTCCGGGACCGTCAGCGAGCTCACGTCGAGCTTCGGCCGGGTCACGGTGCGGTTCCGGGTGGCGGACGAGGACGTGACGGCGGTCAAGGCCGGCGCCCACGGCTACGAGACGCAGTTCGAGGACGGTTGCGTGCAGATCCACCTCCACGGAGCGGAAGGGAAGGGAGATGCGGTGCTCACGTTGCTCCAGCGCCTGCACGGGAGGGATCCCGATGACGGATCTCGACATCTCACAGGCGTCCCTCGAGGACGTCTTCGTGCAGCTGACAGGCACGAGGAACCGGGCCGCGGGAGACGACGACCATGACCAGACCGGCACCCGCTCGGCGGGCGCCCTCGGTGGGGGGAGAATGTGATGGCGATCGCGAGGGACACCTGGCTTCTCCTGCGCCGCAGCTTTCGTGAGGGTCGGCGGGACCCGACGATCGCCTTCGTGCTCCCGACCATGGTCCCGCTGGTGATGATCTCGCTGACGTCCCAGATCTTCGCCGACGTCGCCCGGCTGCCGGGGTTCCCGACCGGCAGGTACGTGACGTGGGAGACGCCGGGGATGGTGCTGCTGACCGGGATGATGGGCGCCGGCTACTCCGCCACCTCGTTGGTCAGCGACTTCCGCAGTGGCTACCTCGACCGCCAGCGGGTCCTGCCGGTGCATCCGGCGGCGATCGTGCTCGGACGGCTGCTCTTCGACGTGCTTCGGGTGCTCCCCGCCGGTGCCCTCGTCCTCGCCGTGAGCGTCGTCCTGGGGGGGGAGCTGCGGGGCGGTGCCGGGGGGGCAGCCGCCATCCTCGGGCTGCTCGCCCTGTGGTCCCTCGCCTACAGCGGGATCTTCTACGCCGTCGGGATGCGGACCAGGAACCCCCAGGCCCCGTTCGCACTGCTGCCGATCTTCGTCCCGTTGATGTTCCTGACGACCGTCTTCGCCTCGGGCGGGATGATGCCCGGCTGGGTGCAGGCGATCTCGGCGTGGAACCCGTTCACCTACGTGATCGGAGGGGCGAGGGTGTTCGTCAGCGAACCGTTCTCGTAGGCGCCGGTCGCCAAGGCGGTTGCCACCTGCGTCGGATTGTTCGCAGCCACGTGGTACGTGGCGGGACGGTCCTTCGCCAGTGTTCTCCGGGACGGCTGAGCGCAGGGCCCCCGGGCCCGGAGGAGTGGAGCGCCGCAAAGTCCTGGCCTGCGGTTTTGTCGGTGCGCCCCCAGGGACTCGAACCCTGAACCCGCGGATTAAGAGTCCGCTGCTCTGCCAATTGAGCTAGAGGCGCCGATGTTGTTGGGGTGACCGAGGGGACTCGAACCCCCGACTTCCAGGACCACAACCTGGCGCTCTAACCAACTGAGCTACGGCCACCAGGGTCGTACCCAGCATGGCACAGGCGTGGCCTCGCCTGGCTCGCGTTCCTGGCGGGCAGGCGGCGGGGCGACCGGGCTCGGGCAGACTGGTCCGGTGGCTCACCCTCTCGTCGTCGACGACGCTTGCTCCGTGAGGGAGTGGCTCGCCACCTGGCAGGCGTTCGTCCGCCGGCGCGACTTCGAACAGGCCCGGCTCCTCTTCTCGCCCGACGTGCTCGGCTTCGGATCGGTCGCCACCGTGGCCGGGTCGCTCGACGAGCTGGAGGGGTCGCAATGGCGCCGGGTGTGGCCGCGGCTCGGTAACTTCACCTTCGAGGACGACCACCTGGCCGTCGTGGTTTCGTCGGACCGGCTCCTGGCGACGGTGGCGGTGACGTGGGACTCGACATGGGTCGACAACGGGACCGAGCGGCCGCGGCCGGGGCGGGCGTCGATCGTGCTCGTCCGCACAGGTGTCGACGACCCGTGGCGGGCGGTGCACACCCACTTTTCGCTCAACCCGGGCTAGAGGCGCGACACGAAGTCGTCGAACTTGCGCTCCCGGCTGCGGTCGACCCGCTCGAGGTAGGTCAGGGACACCCGGAACGGGTATTTGAGCAGCCGGCAGAGGACCGCCGTGAACGCCCCCTCCTCGTCGGCCGTCAGCGGACGGGTGCTGACGATCCGGGCCTCGATGTGGTCGAGCTCGTCCTGGACGACCTGCAGCTGGCGGATCGGAGCCACCGGCGCCCATTCGTGGGCCGGGAGTCGGGGCCACATCGTCTCGCCCGTGGGCAGCCGCAGCATGTTCCGTCGACGTCCGACGACCCGCTCCAGGAGAGGCAGGGTGCGTCCGCAGGGGCAGGTCGTCCCCACCTCGGCGCAATCGCCGACCTCGTAGCGGACGAGCGGCATGGCGTAGTTCTGCAGGGTGCTGACGACTACCCGACCAACCTCGCCCGGGCGACAGGGCGAATCGTCGTCGTCGAGGACCTCCACGTAGACGCTTTCCGCCTGGACGTGGAGGGCCTCCGACTGCGGGCACTGGAGAGCGATGTACCCCGCTTCCTGGGAGCTGTAGATATCGGCGATCTCGACGCCCCACGCCGCCCGGCAGGCTTCCCGGACGTCGGGACCGACCGTCTCGCCGTACGTGGTCAGCCCCCGCAGCCGCTCCAGCCGGGTGCCCGTCACCTGGAAGTGACGGGCCAGGGCGGCGAGGTTGGACGGCAGGCTCAACAGGTAGTCGGGGTTCTCCGATACCAGCCACCGGGCCTGGTGAGCGATGTCGTGGCTGATCCCGAGCATGGCGCAGGGACCGTCGGGAAAGACGACGCTGATCGACGACCCCCAGCCCGCCATCGCCCGGCCCTCGGGGGGGATCTTGTCGTTGCCCTCGGCTCGGATGGCGACCAGCTTGGAAGTCGAGTCCCGACCCCGCCAGACGTGCTCTCGCAGGGTGATGGAGTGCCAGAACATGCTCGTGACCCGGGTGCGAGGGTGCGTACCGGCCGCCCGGTGGAGCCCGACGTGATCGATTTCGGACAACGGGTGGTGATCGGCGGGGATCGAGTCGCTGGTGTTCGACCCGCCCGCGTCCTGGAGGTCCTCCCGGGTGAGGAGAGGGAGCCGTTGCCAGGCGGCGGCGTCGAGCGGCCCCGCGTCGAGAACCTCCCGGTAGACGGGGCGGTCGCGGTAATAGGGGACGGTGTCGCAGGCGTGGCGGAGAACTCCGGTGAGGGTCCGGAACTGGAGCGCTTCGAGGTCAGCCGGCGGAAGCCGTTCGCTCTCGTCGAACTGCCGGAGGATGGCGAGCAGAAGCGCGCCCGTCGGCTCCGGCAACGCCGGCCACTCGACCATCGAGACGTTGGACTTCGGAATCGCGAACATCCGCTCGATCCTGGCAGACGTCCAGGCGGGCCCGATTGTCCGTCGTCCCGGAGGTCCCTGGCTGTAGCGTGGGCGAAGGCCCCTGTAGCTCAGCTGGATAGAGCGGCTGCCTTCTAAGCAGCGGGTCGCACGTTCGAGTCGTGCCAGGGGCACAGGCAAAAAGTCCAGGTCGCGGTGGCGGCGGGCGTCGGCCTTCGGGACCGGCCTCGTCCTCGGTGCTGGGCACCTGACAGGACGCCGGCACCCGCGTAGTCCCTGAAAGTTGCGTCCGACGAACCGCGACCCTCGGTCGCGCCCAGCCTGGGTGACTGTGTTGGGACGGCGGACGAGTTGAAGACTTGACGATCGTGTTTCCCTATCCTTGACGATCAGTTGTAACGGGAGTGATTTCCTCGACCAAAGGGGGTCGCAGTGAACGTCCGACTGAAGCACGCGGCGACGCGTCTGGGAGCGATCGGCGTGGCGACGGTGATGCTCGCCGCCTGCGGGAGCGACTCGAAGACCGACACCGCCACGACCAACACGACCACGGCGGGCGGTACCGCCGTCAACGTCACCGCCACGTCCTTCACCAGCGATTTCTCGGCCATGGCCCAGCTCAAGGACCTGGCCGCCAAGGGCAAGGGCCTTATCTCCGTCCTCCTGCCCGACACCACCACCTCGGCCCGCTACGAGTCGTTCGACCGGCCCTACCTGACCAAGGCCTTCGAGGCCGCGGGGCTGACCGCGAGCGACTTCAAGATCGACAACGCCCAGGGCAGCGCCAGCACCATGCAGACCCAGGCCGAGGCCGCCATCACCCAGGGCGCCACCGTCCTGCTGGTCGACGCCCTCGACTCGGGCAGCGGCGCCGCCATCCAGGCCAACGCCGCCTCCAAGGGCGTCAAGGTCATCGACTACGACCGCCTGACCAAGGGCGGGGCGGCGGACCGGATCTACGTCAGCTTCGACAACGTCAAGGTGGGCCAGCTCATCGGCCAGGGCGAGATCGACTGCATCTCGGAGTGGAAGGTGGCCAGCCCCAACATCCTGGTCATGAACGGCGACCCCACCGACAACAACGCCAGCCAGTTCGCCGAGGGCTACAACGGCGTGCTCAAGCCCCTCTTCGACAACAAGTCCTACACCAAGGTCGGCGAGCCCCCGGGCACATGGACCCCGGCGGTGGCTGCCACCACGTTCCAGCAGCAGCTCACGGCCCACCCCGAGACCAACGCCGTCGTCACGCCCAACGACGACAACGCCAACGCCGTGATCTCGGTGCTCCAGGCGCAGAACGTGCCGGCCAAGACGTTCCCCACCACCGGCCAGGACGCGTCCCTGTCGGGGCTGCAGAACATCCTCAAGGGCTACCAGTGCGGCACCGTCTACAAGCCCATCTACCTTGAGGCGCAGGCCGCGGCGGCCGTCGCCATCTACCTGCGGGCCGGCCAGACCCCTCCGGCGGCGCTCACCAACGGCTCGACCAAGGATGCCGACGCCGGCACCACCGTCCCGTCGGTGCTGCTGACGCCGGTGTGGGTCACCACCGCCAACCTGGCCACGACCGTGGTGAAGGACGAGGCGGTCAAGAAGACCGATCTGTGCATCAGCGATCTGTCCAGCGCCTGCACCGCCGCCGGCATCAGTTGAGTCGTGACGACGCAGGTCGTTCCGGAAGCAGCCTCCCCGGCGCCTGAGCCCACGCCCGCGGGCGCCGGGGGCCGGCTGCTCGAACTGAAGGGGGTCCAGAAGCACTTCGGCGCCGTCCAGGCCCTCACCGACGTCACCTTCGACGTGCCGTCGGGGCAGGTCACGGCCCTGGTCGGCGACAACGGGGCGGGCAAGTCGGTGCTCATCAAGTGCATCTCGGGCATCCACCAGCCCGACGGCGGCCAGATCCTGTGGGAAGGGACCCCGGTCCAGCTCAAGAGTCCCCGGGACGCGGCCGCCCTCGGCATCGAGACCGTCCACCAGGACCTGGCCCTGTGCGACAACCTCGACATCGTCCAGAACATGTTCCTCGGGCGGGAGAAGGTACGGCACCTGGCCCTGTCCGAGGAGGACATGGAGAAGGCGGCGGGGGCGACGCTGAGCAGCCTGGCCGTCACCACCGTCCGCTCGATCCGCCAGCCGGTGGCTTCGCTCTCGGGCGGGCAGCGCCAGTCGGTGGCCATCGCCAAGGCCGTGCTGTGGAACTCGAAGCTGGTGATCATGGACGAGCCCACCGCCGCTCTGGGCGTGGCCCAGACGGCGATGGTGCTCGACCTGGTCCGGCGACTGGCCGACCGGGGGCTGGCGGTGATGATCGTGTCCCACAACATGAACGACGTGTTCGAGGTGGCGGATCGGATCGCGGTCCTCCGCCTCGGGAAGATGGTGGCGGTGAAGCCGGCGGCCGAGCTCGACAAACAGATCGTGGTCGACCTCATGACCAGCGGCGCTTCGACTCGGACCGCCAACGGCGGGGTCGGGAACGGGGGTGTCGGGTGACCAAGGTGGACGGTCCGGGGTCGGACGGCGTCGTCGTGGTCGAGGACGACGAGAAGCAGTCGGAGGCGGCGGTCACGTCGGCCGACCTGGCCGTCGCCCCCGAGATCCTGGCCAACTCACTGGGCGAGTACCTCCGGGGGGCGTTGGCCCGGGTCAAGGCGGGCGAAGCGGGCGTGCTGCCGGTGGTGGCGGGACTGATCCTGATCTCGGCCCTGTTCCAGACGCTCAACTCCAACTTCCTCACGTCCGGCAACATCGTCAACCTCCTGATCCAGGGGGCGGCCTACATGCTCCTGGCCATGGGCATGGTGTTCCCCCTGCTGCTGGGCGAGATCGACCTGTCCATCGGCTTCGTCAGCGGCATCGGCGGGATCGTGATGGCGGAGCTGGTGAAGCAGTCGACGGGATGGCCGTGGTGGGCCGCGGTGGCGGTGGCCCTGCTCACCTGCGCCGCCATCGGCGCCTTCCAGGGGACGATCATCACCCGGCTGGGCCTGCCCGCCTTCATCGTCACCCTGGCCGGCCTCCTCGGGTGGCAGGGCGTGGGGCTGCTGCTGCTGGGGACGGGCGGCTCGCTACCGATCAACGACAAGGTCATCAACAACATGGCCAGCGGCAATCTCACGCCGGTCGCCAGCTGGATCGTGGTGCTGGGGATCGTGACCGTCTTCGCCGTCCGCCTGTGGTTGCGCGACGGCCGGCGCCGGGCGAGCGGACTGGTGGCGCCCCCCGCCAGCGTGAGCCTGCTGAAGATCGGGGCCGCCTACCTGGCCGGCATCGCCGTCGTGATCGTCTGCAACGCCGACCGGGGCCGGCTGGTGCCGATCAAGGGCCTGCCGTGGGTGGTCCTGATCGTGGTGGGGGTCCTCACCCTGTGGACCCTGCTCCTGGGGCGGACGAAGTTCGGCCGTTACATCTACGCCATCGGCGGCAACCCGGAGGCGGCCCGCCGGGCCGGTGTGAACCTGGCCGGGATCCGGACGCTGGCCTTCACGTTGGCCTCGTTCACCGCCGGGATCGCCGGCATCGTGTACGCCTCCCGCCTGCGGTCGGTGTCGACGTCACTCGACGGCGGCACGCTCGTGCTCTACGCGGTGGCGGCGGCCGTCATCGGGGGGACGAGCCTGTTCGGGGGACGGGGCAAGGCCATCCACGCCGTCCTGGGGGGGCTGGTGATCGCCGCCATCGACAACGGGATGGGTCTCCAGGGCTACAGCGCGGCGGCCAAGTACGTGGTCACCGCCCTCGTCCTGCTGGCGGCCGTCACCATCGACGCCGTCGCCCGCCGGGGCCGAACTGCCCGCTGAGGGGGAGCCGGTCCGGGTCGGGCTGGTCGGGTACGGGCTGGCGGGGGCCACTTTCCACGCCCCGTTCATCGAGGCGGTCGACGGGCTGGAGCTGGCCGCGATCGTCACGTCCGACCCTGGGCGGCGGGCACGGGCGGCCGCCGCCCATCCGGGGGCGACCTTGCTCGCCCACGCCGACGAGCTGTGGGCCGCGGCCGGCGGTCTCGAGATCGAGCTGGCGGTGGTGGCCGCGCCCAACCGGGCCCACGTGCCCATTGCGATGGGTGCGCTCGACGCGGGGCTGGCCGTCGTCGTCGACAAGCCCCTCGCCCCGACCGCCGCCGAGGGGAGGCGGCTGGTGGAGGAGGCGTCCCGGCGGGGGCGGCTGCTCACCGTGTTCCACAACCGCCGGTGGGACGGGGACTTCCTCACCGTCCGCCGGCTGACGGAGGCGGGCGCGCTCGGCACCGTGTGGCGGTTCGAGTCCCGCTACGAGCGCTGGCGCCCCGAGGGGCGGGCCGGCGCCTGGCGGGAGTCGGCCGACCCGGCCGAGGGCGGCGGCATCCTCCTCGACCTCGGCAGCCACCTGGTCGACCAGGCGGTGCTGCTGCTGGGACCGCCCCGGTCGATGTACGCCGAGGTGGCCCGCCGCCGGCCGGGGGCGGAGGTGGACGACGACGTGTTCCTCGCCCTGGACCATGACCGCGGGGCGCGGTCACACCTCTGGGCCAGCTCTGTCGGGCCCCGTCCGGGGCCACGGTTCCGCGTGCTCGGCTCCGGCGCCGGCTACGAGGTGTGGGGCGTGGACATGCAGGAGGACGCGCTCAAGGGGGGCGAAAAGCCGGGAGGCGCCGACTGGGGAGTGGCTCCGCCGACACGGTGGGGGACCGTGGGGGCCGGCGACGAGGTGGCACCGGTGCCGACCGAGGCCGGCGCCTACGGCCGTTTCTACCAGGGCGTCGTCGCCTCGATGCGCCAAGGGGCCCCGCCGCCCGTCGACCCGCTCGACGCTGTCCTCGTCCTCGACGTCCTCGACGCGGCCCGGGCCAGCGCCGGGTCGGGACAGGTGGTCACGCTCGAACCCGGTACCCGCCGATGACCGGCGCCCCCCCGCGCCCCCCCCACGCCCGGTCTGCGAGACTGCCGTCGTCAGGCCGTCCGTCCCGGTGGAGGATGAGCGAGGCGTTCGGTGGGTAATGCGCACATGCTGCACCGAGGGCACGCCGGGTCTCGGTCCCGTCGGCCGTCGTGATGGCCAAGGAGGTCCACAGATGACACCCGCTGGGTCACGCATCGGGGCCGGATCGGCACGACGCGTCGGGGGGCGGACCCGACTCATCGTCGTCCTCGCGTCCGTCGCCATCCTCGCCGCCGCCTGCGGCTCGGACACCAAGACGACGACGGGGTCGTCGTCGGGGTCGGGCGTCTCCGGGGGGGTCTTCCGCATTCCCATCGGCGAGCCCAAGGCCATCGACCCGTTCAACGCCCGCGATTCCGAGGGCCTCGACATCTCCCGGTCGGTGTTCGTGGGCCTGGTCACGTTCGACGGCAACGCGGAGCTGAAGATGCTCCCCGGCGTGGCCGAGACCTGGGCACCCAATGACGCCTGCACCGAGTGGACCTTCCACCTCCGCGACAGCAAGTTCTCCAACGGCGAGCCCGTCGACGCGGCCTCGTTCATCCGGGGCTGGACCCGGTCGGCCGACGCCAAGTCGGCGTCCCAGGTGTCGTACCACCTGGCCGGCATCGACGGCTACGACGCCCTCCACGGCGATCCCCAGACGGCGACCACGTTCTCCGGCCTGTCCGCGCCCGATCCCAAGACCCTCGTGGTCCGCCTGAACTCCGCCGACTGCGAGTTCGACAGGAAGACGCTCGTGGCGCCCATGTCCCCGGTGCCGGAGGGGGCGGGCGCGGCCGACAACCAGGTCTTCAACGAGGCCCCCATCGGCAACGGGCCGTTCATGATCAAGCCCGGCACCAAGTGGGAGCACAACCAGAGCATCACCCTCGTCCGCAACGACACCTACTTCGGGCCCAAGCCCCACCTCGACGAGATCGACTTCATCATCTTCCCGGCCCAGGGCCGGCTGGAAGCGGAGTACCGGGCGTTCACGGCCGGCGACGCCGACTTCGCCCGCATCCCGCCCACCCTCTTCCGCCAGGCCAAGAGCACCTATGAGCCCCAGGGGTCGTTCTTCAAGTACGAGGCCTTCGGGATCAACTACCTGGTGACGAACGACGCCAAGGGCGTCATGACCAACCCCGACGCCCGCCGGGCGGTGTCGCTGGCCCTCGACCGCGACGCCATCGCCGAAGGCGTCTACCAGGGGTCGCTCACCACCGCCTCGGCCATCCTGTCGCCGCCGTTCGGCGCGTTCTTCCAGGAAGGCGTGTGCGACGTCTGCACCTACGACGTCACCAAGGCCAAGGACCTGGCGGGCAAGGCCGGTCTGACCCCCGGTACCCACATCAAGCTGCTGTACAACAACGACGGCGGACACGAGGCGTTCGTGCAGGCGGTGCAGAACCAGTTGCAGACCAACCTCGGCGTCGTGGTCGACCTCGACGGGGTGCCCTTCGCCGAGAGCCTGGCCAAGCAGGACGCGGGGGACTTCGACCTGGCCCGGTCGGCCTGGACGGCCGACTACCCGACGCCCGACGCCGTCCTCTACCCCCTCCTGGCGAGCACATCCGCCGACAACACCAGCAAGTACTCGAACCCCGCCTTCGACGACCTCATCCTGAAGGCCCGGGCCACCAAGGACGCGGGCGAACGGCAGGCCCTGATCAAGCAGGCGGAGAAGCTGGCCATCGGCACCGACGTGGGCGACATCCCGATGTTCAACCGGACCCAGTACCGCGTCTTCGACTCCAAGAAGTGGACGGGCGTCGCCCTCGACTACACCGAGTCGGCAACCTTCGCCACCATCAGCCTGAAGTCCTGATCGCGGCGGTCGGCACGCGATGGCCAGGTACGTCGTTCGGCGACTGCTGCAGATGGTGCTGGTCCTGTTCGGGGCCAGCCTGGTGCTCTTCGTCTGCCTCTACGTCGTGCCCGGCGACCCCATCGCCACCCAGCAGGGGCCGGGGCACAAGCTCGACGAGTCCACCCGGCGGGTGCTGGAGCGGCGCTACCACCTCGACGAGGCCCTGCCCCAGCAGTACGTCCACTACGTGGGGCGGGTGGCACGGGGCGACATGGGGGAGTCCTTCACCTTCCGCCGGTCGGTCAACGACATCCTCGGGGAGAAGCTGGGCAACACCCTGAAGCTGGGGCTGGCCGCCATCGCCCTGGAGATCTTCATCGGGGTGGTGGCGGGGGTGATCGCGGCCATCTTCCGCTATTCGTTCCTCGACGTGCTGGTGACGCTGTCGACCACCATCGCCATCGGCTTCCCCACCTTCGTCATCGGGCTGGCGCTGCAGCAGGGCTTCGCCATCAAATGGCACCTGCTCCCGCTCCAGGGAACGAGCGGCGGCCTGAGGTCGCTGCTGCTGCCGGCGCTGACCTTGGCCTCGGTCGACGCCGCCCTCGTGGCCCGGCTCATGCGGGGCAGCATGCTGGAGGTCCTGCGGGCCGACTACATCCGCACGGCCATGGCCAAGGGGCTCTCCAAGCGGGTCGTGATCTTCAAGCACGCCCTGCGCAACTCGATCATCCCGGTGCTGACGTACCTGGGGATCACCTTCGGCACCCTCCTCGGCGGCGCCGTCATCACCGAGACGATCTTCAACTGGGACGGGGTCGGGCTGGCCCTGGTGGGGGCGATCCAGGTCCAGGACAACCCCATCGTGCTGGGCGTCGTCACCTACGGGGTGCTCGTGTTCGTGCTGGTCAACCTCCTGGTCGACCTCTCCTACGCGGTGCTCGACCCGCGGATCCGGTTGTCGTAGGGATGGCGGACGCGGCCCTCCCGCCCACCGTCGGCCCTCCCGGCGTGGGTGAAGTCACCCTCGAGGCGGGTGCCACCGGGTTCGGCTCGGCCGAAACCCAGGCCTCCGTCCTCGGCATCCGGGTCCAGACCCAGTTCGGCGACATCTGGCGCCGGTTCCTCCGCAACAAGCTGGCGGTGGTGGGTCTGGTGATGGTGTCGATCGTGTTCCTCACCGCGGTGTTGGCCCCGTTGCTGGCGCCCCACGAGCCCAAGGCCCAGGACCTGTCGGCCACCCTCGGATCGCCGTCGGCGTCGCACTGGCTGGGCACCGACGACCTCGGCCGCGACCAGCTCAGCCGGGTGATCTACGGCAGCCGCATCGCGGTCACCGTGGGCCTGGCCACCATCCTGTTGGCGCTCGTCATCGGGATCATCCTGGGTTCGCTGTCGGGCTACCTGGGAGGGGCGTGGGACGCGGTCATCATGCGCGTCGCCGACGTCTTCTTCGCGTTCCCCCTGCTCATCGGGGCCATCGTGATCGTGCTGGTGGTGGGGCGGGGGCTGACCCCGGTGATCCTGGCCCTGGGGATCTTCAGCTGGGCCACCGTGGCCCGGCTGCTGCGGAGCTCGATCCTGTCGGTGCGGGAGAGCGAGTACGTGGAGGCGGCCCGGTCCCTGGGCGCGGGCAAGTTCCGCATCGTCACCCGTCACGTCCTGCCCAACTCGATGGCGCCGGTGCTGGTCTTCGCCATGGTCAGCGTGGCCACCGCCATCGTGGCCGAGGCGTCCCTCAGCTACCTGGGCGTGGGCCTGCCGCCCGACGTCCCCGACTGGGGGAACATGATCGCCTCCGGTCAGAAGTTCTTCGGTTACAAGGACTTCCTGTGGTTCTTCCCCAGCATGGCGGTGGTGTTCACCGTCCTCGGCTTCGTGTTCGTGGGGGACGGGCTGCGCGACGCGCTCGACCCCCGGCTGCGGTGACGGGCAACGGGGAGGCACCGGCGCCGGCGGCCACCGCCAACGATGTCGCGGTCGACATCGCCGGCGCCGGCGGGCCGCTGCTGGCGGTGGAGGACCTGCGGGTCCACTTCCACACCGACGCGGGGGTGGTGAAGGCGGTCGACGGGGTGAGCTGGTCGGTCGGCCGGGGCGAGACGCTGGGGATCGTGGGGGAGTCGGGGTCGGGGAAGTCGGTGTCGGCGCTGGCCGTCATGGGGCTGGTGCCCGTCCCGCCCGGGAAGTTCGAGTCGGGACGCATCCTGTTCGGGGGACGGGACCTCCTCACCACAGGGGAGAAGGAGCTGCGGGCCATCCGGGGCAAGGAGATCTCGATGATCTTCCAGGACCCGCTGACGTCGCTCAACCCGGTGTTCAAGGTCGGCCACCAGATCGCGGAGGTCATCCAGGCCCACGAGAAGGTGGGGCGGGTGGCGGCCCGGAAGCGGGCGGTCGACCTGCTGGCCGAGGTGGGCATCCCCAATCCCCGGCAGCGGGCCCAGGAGTACCCCCACCAGTTCTCGGGCGGGATGCGCCAGCGGGCCATGATCGCCATGGCCCTCGCCCTCAACCCGGCGGTGCTGCTGGCGGACGAGCCCACCACCGCCCTCGACGTCACCGTCCAGGCCCAGATCATGGACCTCCTCCTGCGCCTGCGGGCGGAGCGGGGCACCGCCGTCGTCCTCATCACCCACGACCTCGGGCTGGTGGCGGGCCACGCCGACCGGGTGGTGGTGATGTACGCCGGCCGGGTGGCGGAGACGGCCGGCGTCGACGACCTCTACTACCGCCCCCGGCACGCCTATACCCTCGGTCTGCTGTCCAGCCTGGCCCGCCTCGACCGGCGCCGCACCGACCGCTTGAAGCCCATCGTGGGCCAGCCGCCGAGCATGATCCGGGTGCCGCCGGGATGCGCCTTCAACCCCCGCTGCCCGTTCGCCACCGACGTCTGCCGCCAGGAGCGGCCCGAGCTGGCCGTTCAGGCCGGCGCCGGCCCCCGGCACCTGGCCGCCTGCCACCACTCCGACCAGGTCGCCCAGGCGCCGTCGGTGGTGGGGGTCCCGTGAGCGCGGCGACGGCGCCCGCGGCGGCACCGGGGCCGGCGGCCTCGCCTGAGGGCGCCCCCCTGCTGGAGGTCGTCGACCTGGTCAAACACTTCCCGGTGCGCACCGGGATCGTGTTCAAGCACACGGTGGGCGCGGTGAAGGCGGTCGACGGGGTGTCGTTCTCGGTGGCCAAGGGGCGGACGTTCGCCGTGGTGGGGGAGAGCGGGTGCGGGAAGTCGACCACCGCCCGGGCCATCCTCCGCCTGCTGGAGCCGACGTCGGGGGCGGTGCGCTTCGAGGGGGAGGACGTGATCGCGGCCGGCCCCTCGCGCATGCGCCGGCTGCGCCGGGAGATGCAGATGATCTTCCAGGACCCCTACGCCAGCCTCAACCCTCGGATGACGGTGCGCACCATCCTGACCGAGCCGTTCAAGATCCACGGCCTGCCCGACGACGGCCGGGTCGACAAGCTGCTCGACCTGGTGGGGCTGTCGCCCGAGCACGCCCGCCGCTACCCCCACGAGTTCTCCGGCGGGCAGCGCCAGCGGGTGGGCATCGCCCGGGCCCTGGCCCTCGACCCGAAGCTGGTCGTGTGCGACGAGCCGGTGTCGGCCCTCGACGTGTCCATCCGGGCCCAGGTCCTCAACCTGCTGGAGGACCTCCAGGACCAGCTGGGGCTGACGTACCTGTTCATCGCCCACGACCTGAGCGTCGTCCGCCACATCGCCGACGAGGTGGCGGTGATGTACCTGGGCGCGATCGTGGAGGTGGCCGACCGCGACGAGCTGTTCGAGCAGGCGTCGCACCCGTACACCCAGGCCCTCATCTCTTCGGTACCGGTGCCCGATCCCATCCGGGAGCGCAGCCGCCAGCGGATCCTCGTCACCGGCGACCCGCCCAGCCCCGTCAACCCCCCCAGCGGGTGCCGGTTCCGCACCCGCTGCCCCAAGTTCGCCAACGAGCTGACGGAGGACGAGCGGCGCCGGTGCGTCGACGAGCCGCCGGCCCTGGTCGTGCGGGAGGGGAGCGCGGGCCACCCGAGCGCCTGCCACTACGCCGAGGCCCGGTCCCTGGTCTAGCGGCCGCCAACCGTCCGGCCGGGGCATCCGCCGTCTACTGTTCGCGGGACTCTACGGGGAGGCACACCACGGCCAGCCGGCACATCGGCGTTTCCCTTTCGGGGGGTGGGCACCGGGCCAGCCTGTTCGGCCTGGGCGCCCTCATCTACCTGGTCGACGCGGGCAAGGGGCCGGAGATCTCCTGTGTGTCGTCGGTGTCGGGGGGCTCGATCACCAACGGGTGGGTGGGGCTCAAGACCGACCTCTACGTGGCCGCCTCGGGCGACTTCCGCACCGACATTGCCCCCCTCGCCGCGGCCGTGTCCACCGGCGGCACCCTGTGGAGCGCCCCTCTCACCTACGCCTACGTGGCCCTCATCGTGGCCATCCTGGTGGTCGCCACCTTCCTCTGCTTCCCCCTCGGCGGCCTGGCCGCGCTGGCCATGTGGGTGCTGGCCCTCGCCCTGGTCGGGTGGCTGGCCCGCCAGCGGGGGTGGATCGCGGCCCGGGCCTTCGACCGGGCCCTCTTCGACGGGGCCGACCTCAGCCGCCTCAACCCCAACACCGACCACGTCATCTGCGCCTGCGACCTGCAGACGGCGGAGGACGTGTACTTCTCGGGTCGGTTCGTCCACTCCTACCGCCTCGGATGGGGCGTGCCCGGGGGCCTGCCCCTGGCCCGGGCCGTCCAGGCCTCGGCCTGCCTGCCGGGGGCGTTCGCCCCGGTGGTGCTGCCCATCGATCGTCACCGCTTCTCGCTGGCGGGAGCGGGCGACAACCCCGTCACCCGGATGCTGCTCACCGACGGCGGCGTCTACGACAACATGGGCACCGAGTGGCCCCTGAACCTGCGGACCCGGGCCCGGTCGGGGGCGGCACCCGATCCGCCGCCGCACGAGGTCGACGAGGTGGTGGTGGTGAACGGTTCCGCCGGCGCCGGCATCAACCCCCGGAAGTCGGTGACGGCGCCGGTGCTGGGAGAGCTCACCTCCCTGCTGGCGGTGAAGGACGTCCTCTACGACCAGACCACGGCCGTGCGCCGGCGCCTTCTCGACGTCCGCTTCCGGGCCACCCGGGCCGGGAGCCGCGATCCCAACGTCCGCCTCGACGGGGGCCTGGTGCAGATCGACCGTTCGCCGTTCGAGCTGCCCCGCACCTTCGCCTCGGGGAGCGACGACCTGGCCCGCCGGGCCCGCTCCGCCCTCGACCTGCTCACACCGGGTGAGGAGGCGGCCTGGGCCGCCGACGCCGAGGCCAACCGGCGGGTCAAGACCGCCCTGTCCAAGATCCCGGCCGACCGGGCCGCCCGGCTTCTCCGTCACGCCTACGTGCTCACCATGGTGAACATGCACGTGCTGCGGGACTACCCCCTGCTGCCGATCCCGACGGTGGCGGATTTCGAGAAACTGGTGGTGTGACCCCTCCGGTCGTCGACGCGGCCTGGGTGGCGGGAGGTGTCCTCACCGCCACCGGCGATCTGGTGTCCGGCCTGTCGGTCGAGGCGGCCACCGAGCGGCTGACGGCGGCGCTCGAGCCCGGCGGCGCACCGGTGGGGTGGACACCTCCCGACCCGGCCGAGGTCACCCGCCTGGAGTCGGTGCTGGTCGAGGCGTGGACGGCCGTCGCCACCGGCCTGGCCGCGGCCACGGCCACCTGGGACGCCCCCGTCGTCCGCCTCCGGGTCCCGGACCGGGAGACGCTGACCGCCCTGGGCCGGGCGTCGCCCCCCGGGCCCCCGGTGGTGGCCCACGTGACGCTCCATGCGCCGCGGTTGGCGTGGCGGTGGCCGGTACGGGTGGGGGTGGCTGCCGACG
>JAXDMK010000053.1:0-26782 GCA_034666105.1 Actinomycetota bacterium
GGAACGCGGCCTTGGACGCGCCGGCCATGGCCGCGCCGGCCGAGATCCCGCCGAAGATCCCCGCCTCCGTCGTCAGCCGGCGGGTCCACTCGATCGACTCCCGGGGGCGCACGATGATCCGCCGGTCGATGAAGGCGGGGTCGTACACCGGCGGGATGAACCCGTCGTCGAGGTTGCGCAGCCCCTCCACCAGTTCCCCCGCGGGCGGTTCGACGGCCCACATCTCCACCGCCGGCTTGTGCTCCCGGAAGTACCGGCCGGTGCCCATCAGCGTGCCTGCGGTGCCCAGGCCCGCCACCAGATGGGTGACCTCGGGGCAGTCCCGCAGGATCTCGGGGCCGGTCGTGTCGTAGTGGGCCCGGGGGTTGGCGGGATTGCCGTACTGGTAGAGGAACGCCACCGAGGGGTCGTCCGCCGCCAGCCGCTGGGCCATCCGCACCGCCCCGTTCGACCCCTCCGCCCCGGGCGACGTGATGATCGAGGCCCCGAAGATCTCCAGCAGCTGCCGCCGCTCGGGCGAGACGTTCTCGGGCAGGACGATCTTCAGCGGGTAACCCTTGAGCAGGCACACCATGGCCAGGCCGATGCCGGTGTTGCCCGACGACGGCTCGAGGAGGGTCTGCCCCGGCTTCAGCGTGCCGTCGGCCTCGGCCGCCTCCACCATGGCCCTGGCGATGCGGTCCTTGATCGACCCGCCCGGGTTCTGGCCCTCGAGCTTGGCCACGATCCGCACGCCCGGCGCCGGGCTGAGCTGGCTGACCTCCACCAGCGGCGTGTTGCCGATCAGGTCGAGGACCGACGGATGGACCGGCATCGAGAGTGTGGGGCGATTAACCCCCGGCGACGGCCGGGAGGATGCTGATCACGTCGTTGTCGGCCACCGGCGCCGACAGGGCCCCGATGAAGCGCACGTCCTCGTCGTTGCGGTAGACGTTGACAAACTTGTGCAGCGCCCCCTCGGTGGTGACGACCTGGCCGCTCAGGAGGGGGAACTGGCGCACGATGTCGTCGAACACCTCACCGATGGTGGAGCCGTTGGCCCTCACCGACGACTGGCCGCCGGCGTGCTGGCGGAGGACTGTGGGCAGGCGGACTTCGACGGGCACGGCTCGGCCTCCTGCGACGCGGGACTTGTCGGAACTGCCCAAATCCTAGGCGTCCCCGACGACGACCTCTTCCTCGGTGATCTCCCCGTCGACGATGCGGTAGGAGCGGACCACCGGCGGGTCGTACTTCAACGAGACGAGGACGTAGTGCCAGCCGGGGTCGGGCGCCTTGCCCACGTCGGTGGGCGACGGGTAGGCGTCGGTGTGGGTGTGGGAGTGGTAGACGCCGACGACCTCCATGCCCTCCGCCTGCGCGGCCCGGTCGGCCCGCAGGAAGTCGAGGGAGTTGAGGGTGTAGACGATCGGCGACGCATCGTCGTTGCCGCAGGGGTGGACGGCCGCCACCTCGTCCCCGTTCAGGGGTCCCGCCACCAGCCCGCACGCCTCGTTGGGGAGGTCGCGGACGGCATGGTCGATCATGGCCTGGCGGTGGGCGGCGGGAAGTCGGAGCATGGTCCGCCGAGGCTACCGTCCGAACCTCTGGCGGTACGCTCGAACCACGATGGCACCGCCTGCGATACCCAAGGGAACCAAGCTGGTGGCCAGCAACCGCCGGGCCCGGCACGACTACGAGATCCTCGACGTGGTCGAGGCCGGCATCGCCCTCGTCGGCACCGAGGTCAAGTCCTTCCGCGACGGGAAGGTCCAGCTCAAGGACTCCTACGCCCGGCTGGAGGGCGACGAGCTGTGGCTGGTGGGGGTGCACGTGTCCCCCTACGAGCAGGCCGACGGCTTCGGCGGCCACGAACCCGAGCGTCCCCGCAAGCTCCTCCTCCACCGGGACGAGATCGACGAGTTCGGCGGCCGGATGCAGCGGGAGGTGCTGTCCCTCGTCCCCCTGTCCGTCTACTTCAAAGACGGCAAGGCCAAGGTGGAGCTGGCCCTGGCCCGGGGCCGGAAGTCGTACGACAAGCGGGCGGCCATGGCCGAGCGCGACGCCAACCGCGACATCGAGCGGGCCATCAACACCCGGGGCTCGGGCGAACGGGAGGGACGGGGAGTGCGGGGGCGGGCTCCAGACTGAGGGCGGTAGACTGATCGTCTGCAAGTCAACGGGGGTGCATGGTTTCGACCTCGGGCGACGAAGTGGGAGAAGCGAGCCGTGGTCTCCGGAGCCACGTAAAAGAGCCGGAAAAAAAAACAAACGCCAAGCCTCATCTGGCACTCGCTGCCTAACTAGCAGCGACGTTCTCCCGGTCTCAGCCCTGCGGACCGGAACCGGACGTCATCAAGCGGGGCTTACCTCATCGGACGTGTCAGCGGGCCGGTAGGGGACATTTACGCTGACTGGGGCGGTCGCCGAGTGCCGGCGACGAGCGACCGCCCGAGAAAGACCGTCGGCTGCGCTCGGAGAAGTCCCATGGAGGGTCCGGGGGACGAGGGTTCGAATCCCTCCACCTCCACTCGGTTGAGAAGGGTAAGTCCAGGTCAGAAGGGTTGCGGCGGTCGCGACAGACCCCTCGGACAGAGCCAAATTTTCGGGCATCGGGGGACGGGTGACCACCGACGAGGCGTTGCCGGCGGCGGAGGTGAGCGGGCCCTCGCCCGCGCCCCAGCGCGACGTCCCCATCATCCGGGTCCTGTCGATCGACGGCGGCGGGCTCCGGGGCGTGATCCCGCTCCGCGTCCTCATGGAGCTCGAGCGGCTCACGGGGCGGGGGGCCGCCACCCTGTTCGATGTCGTGGCCGGGACGTCCACCGGCGGCGTCGTCGCCATGGCGCTCTGCCGCCCCGACGCCGACGGCAACCCGGCGATGTCCGCCGCAAAAATCCTCGACATCTACCTCGAGTGGGCGCCCAAGATCTTCGTGAAGCCGAAGCTGCGCACCGCCGTCGCGCTGGCGCGGCAGCGTTCGGGCCGCCTCGCCGTGCGCCAGCGGGTGGGGGCGCTGGTCACGCCCCGCAAGTACGGCAACGCCCGCTACAGCGCCGAGGGCATCGAGTCGCTGTACAAAGACTGCATGGGCGAGGCCCGCCTGGCCGACGCCCTGACCGACGTCATCGTCCCCAGCTACGACTGGAAGGCGGGCCGGGCGGTGGTCTTCCGCAGCCGGGCCGCCAAGCGGGGCGGGATGAACCCCACGATGGTGGAGGTGTCCCGGGCCACGTCGGCCGCCCCGACCTATTTCCCGCCCATGCGAATAACTGGCGACGACGGCAAGGAGCTGATCTGCATCGACGGAGGCCTGGCCGCCAACAACCCGGCCACGGTCGCCTACTACGAGGCGCTGGTCGAGGAGCGGGAGCTGGGGGTCGACGCCGATTTCCTGATGGTCTCGCTCGGCACCGGTCGTCCGCCGGAGGAGATCCCGACCTACGAGGAGCTATGGAGCCGGGGCTGGCTCTCGCTCGGGATGGGGATGCTCAACGTGGTGTTCGACGGCACCAGCGAGATCGCCGACGAGCTGATGCGCGTGATCATCTCGGCCAAGGAGCCGTACAGCCGCTACTTCCGGTTCCAGACCGAGCTGCGCGGCTGCAGCCTCGATCTCGACGACTCGAGCGCCGAGAACCTGGCCGCCCTGTGCCGGTTGGGGGATGAGCTCGTCGAGGAACGCCGGGTCGACCTGGAGACGTTGGCGGAGCGGCTCTTGATCGCACCGTCTGCCTGAGCAGGAGGCCTCACGGTGTACGTCAAGGGTCCCCTGCACGAGGCCGCCCTGGAGGACCGGATCCGCGCTCTGGCCCGGGGGTCGATCCCCACCTTCGAGCTGTGCCTCCCCGACCGCCCGCCGCGGGTGATCGGGCAGGGCGACCCGAAGTTCTCGTTCGTCGCCCATGACCAGGCCGGGGTCGAGGCAATGGAGTCGCTCGACGAGCTGCGCATCGGCGAGGCCTACCTCGACGGCCACGTCGACATCCGGGGCGAGATGGCCGCCGCCCTGGAGCTCCGGCCCCTGCTCCGCGACCGGCACCTGCTCACCACCCTGTGGCACACCGTCGGCGCCGTCGTTCTCGCCGGCCGGGTCGATCGGGACCGGAAGGCCATCCGGGCGCACTACGAGGCCGATCCCGAGTTCTGGCTGTGCTTCCTCGACCGGGAGGTCCACGCCTACTCGCACGGGCTCTTCGAGCACGACGACGAGGCGCTCGAGCGGGCGATCGAGCGCAAGCTCGACTTCGCCATCGACGCCTGCCGGCTCGGCCCCGGATCGCGGGTGCTCGACGTGGGCGCCGGTTGGGGCGCGTTCGTCGGCTACGCCGGCCGCCGGGGCATCGAGGTCACCGGCCTCACCATCTCGTCCGAGTCACGTCGGTACGTGGCCGGGATCATCGAGCGCGAGGGGCTCCCGTGCGCGGTGGTCGAGGAGCACCTCTTCGAGCACCGGCCGGAGGAGCCGTACGACGCCATCGTCGTCCTCGGCGTCACCGAGCACCTGACCGACTACCCGGCGACGCTGGTGGAGTTCCAACGGGTGCTCAAGCCGGGCGGGCGGGTCTATCTGGACGCGACCGGGTCGCGCCGGAAGTGGGCGATGTCGACCTTCGCCCGGGCCCACGTCTGGCCCGGCGGGGGGACACCGATGCGGGTGAGCACCTACCTACGGGCGGTCGAGAGGAGCCCGTTCGACCTGGTCGAGGTGCGCAGCGACCGCCACAACTACGCGCTCACCACCCGTCGCTGGGCGGAGAACCTGGAGCGCAACCGGGACCGGGTCGTCGAACGGTGGGGCGAGCGCACGTACCGGCTGTTCCGGGTCTATCTCTGGGGCTCGTCGTTGGCGCTGGCCCGGGGGACCCTGGAGGCGTACCGGGTGGTGATGGAACTCCCCTCCCCCATCCCCCCCCGTCACGAGATGTGGCGTCCCGGCACCCTCGGCCGCCTCACCCGCCGCCTCGCCGGACGATGAGCGACGCAGGGCCGATCTCCGCGCCGATGTTGGCCCTGGGGGACGCCTAGTTGGCGCCGACAACCTTGAAGTCCTGGTTGACGAAGATGTGGTGCGGCCAGTTGACGCCGATGTCGTGGACCTCGTACTGGCCGTCGCTCAACTGCACCACACGGTCGACGATGCCCCCCGGGTAGGCGACCAGCGCCGCTTCCGTCGCCTGATCGGCGGCCGTGCCACTGACAACAGTCCCCGACCCCTGGGTGTAGTTCGCCGGGATCTCGCCCACCTGCTTGGCTGCGGCCGGCGCACCTTGCTCGAACGGGATCAACCCTGCCGCCGATGACGCCGCCGATCCGTAGTCGCCCGTCGGTTGCAGAATGACCTGCGTGGCCGTGATCGTCGTTCCGTTGGCCGTCCCGAGTACGAGGACGGTTTCGCCGGTTGAAATGGCAGCCGCGGAGGTCGAACCCGTCCCGTTGCGATAGGTCGTGGACGACGCCTCGTTGACGGTCACCTGCTGACCCGTCGCCGTCGTCATCGTAAAGCTCGGCGCGGAGACGCTGCTGACCGTGCCCGCTGCTCCTCCTGCGGCCGGCCCAGACCGTGCGTTGGATGCCCCTCCGCCGGCGTCGAGACCGGTTGGGGAGCCGCGGCCGGGCGCGACGTTTCCTGCCGTTGCCGAGGGAGACGTGTTCAGACCGACGGAGAGTCCGATCACTGCACACATCGTCGCCGCGGCCGCACCGACAACAGTCCATCGACTTCGCTTGTTCGACAGCCATGGCCGTTTCGGTTGAACGGGAAGGGGCTCGTGGGGGCTTGATGGTTCCTGATCCTGCATGGTGGCGCTCCGGGTGCTCGGGTAGTGAAACCGAGAGTGCCTGCATTTCCTGTGAGGTCTCTGTAGACCGCCTGGGATGTGGGCCTGAGCCGCCTGGCATCGTCCTCGACGTGACGAGCATCCCGGTGGGCCGCTGAACGGCGGATGCCGAGCACCAGCGCTCCGCCCTTGGAGCGATTACGACGCCGTCGGCCCGGCCGCGGCCCCGAGATAACGCGTCAGCACGTCGGAGCCGGCGACCTCGGCCGGCTCGCCGGCGAAAACGATGCGGCCCCGGACGAGGACGTAGACCACGTCGGCCAGGTCGAGGGCGCGGGCGACGTACTGCTCGACGAGCAGGACGCTCGAACCGGTGCCGGCGATGGTGGCGAGGAAGTCGAAGATCTGGTCGATCACGATGGGGGCGAGGCCGAGCGACGGCTCGTCGACCAGCACCAGCGGCGCCTGCAGGACGTGGGCCCGGGCCAGGGCCAGCATCTGCTGCTCGCCGCCGCTCAGGGTGCCCGCGGTCTGGCCCAGGCGATCGCCGAGCCGGGGGAACACCCGCACCGCCCGCTCGACACCGTCGCCCTTCCCGGCGCGGTGGGCGAACAGCCGGAGGTTCTCCTCCACCGTCAGCGACCGGAAGACGCCGCTGCCGCCGGTGACGTGGCAGACGCCGGCCGCCGCCAACCGTTCCGGGGCGACGCCGGCGACGTCGTAGCCGTCGACCAGCACCCGTCCCGAGCGGGCAGCCAGGAGGTTCGACGCCACCCGCAGAAGCGTGGTCTTGCCGGCGCCGTTGGGCCCCAGGAGGGCGACGACCGACCCCGATGGCACCACCAGGTTGACGTCGCGCAGCACCGTCGCCGCGCCGTAGCCGGCGGTAACGTGGGCCAGCTCGAGCCTCACCGCCGCCGCCTCGCCGCAGGGGCCGCCCGAGCCTCGTCCCGGTCGGGGCCGAGGTAGGCGGCCCGGACGACCGGGCTGGCCCGGGTCTCGTCCGGAGTGCCGGCGAAGATCATCTCGCCGAAGTCGAGGACGTAGATGGAGTCGCACACGGCCATCACCAGGCTGATGTCGTGCTCGACCAGGAGGATGCCCCGTCGGCCCCCGGCGACGATCCGTTCGAGGATGCCCCCGAACCGCACCGTCTCGCCCTCGTCGAGGCCGGACGAGGGCTCGTCGAGCAGGAGGAGCTCGAAACCGCCGGCGACGGCCCGGGCCAGCTCGACCAGCCGCTGCTGGCCGGCGCTGAGGACGGCGGCGGCCCGGTCGGCCAGCTCGGCGATGCCGCAGGCCCGCAGGGCCTCGTCGACCTCGTCGGCCACGGCCCGGCGCCGGCCCGGACCCGTCGCCAGTTGGCGGAGGGGGTTGGCGCCCGACCAGCGGGCCTCGAGGCCGATGGCGACGTTCTCCCGGACGGTCATGGCCGCGCAGACCTCGGGGGTCTGGAACGTGCGCCCCAGGCCGGCGCGGGCACGGGCGGACGGGCGGCTACCGGTCACGTCGGCCCCGAAGAGCAGGACCCGGCCGGCCGAGGGTCGCACGAGGCCGGTGCAGGCGTTGAGCGTCGTCGTCTTGCCCGCGCCGTTGGGGCCGATCAGGCCCGTGATCCGGCCGACCGGCGCCGCCAACGAGGCGTCGGCGACGGCCACGTTGCCGCCGAATGTCACCCGCAACCGCTCGACTTCGAGGCCGGGTGCACCGGCCCCGTTCCCGGTCCTCACCGGGCGCCGCGCCCGGCGAACACCGGCCGCCTCCGCCCGCGACCATCCCCGTCCCCCCGCCGAGTGGCCCGCACCCGCTCGCTGATCGGCCCCCGCTCCACCCGGTCCTCCGTCTCGGCCGCCGACCGGGCGAACCAGGCCGCCAGCGCGGGACGGTTGGCCAGGGCCAGGCCGGCCACCACCGCGGCCAAGCCGAAGACGAACTGCTGGGTGTTGGTGTCGAGGGCGTGCACGTACCCGGGGAGGACGGCGATGAGCACTGCGGCGAGGACCGAGGACCGCACCAGGGCGGTGCCGCAGATCCCGAGCACGGCGACGAGGAGCAGTGACTGGAGGGGACTGAAGGCCAGCCCCGCGATCGACCCGTACTGGGTGACGAGGAGCCCGCCCCCGATGGCGGCGAAGAACGCCGACGCGCAGAACACGAGCACCTTGGTGGTGCTCACGTCGAGCCCGCTGGTGGCCAGCATCACCGGGCTCTCCGCCATCGCCCGCAGCAGCCGGCCCAGCTGCGCCCGTTGGATGGCCAGGAGCGACGCCACCACGGCCACGGCCACGGCCAGGACCACAAAGTAGAACCAGGTGTCGTTGCGCCCGTCGACGAAGCCGAGCACCGGCCGGTGGGTCGACACCGCCGTCTCGGTGCCGAACATGAACCCCGATTGGAAGACCACGTTCTGCATCAGGATGGCGAAGCCCAGGGTCACCAGGCCCAGGTAGATGCCGGAAAGGCGAATGGCGGGGATGGCGACGAGGGCGCCCACCGGCACCGCCACCAGCCCGCCCGCCACCAGCGCCACGAGCCACGGCACGCCGGAGCCGGTGAGGTGGCCGACCGTCGTCGCCCCCAGGGCGGCGAAGGACAGGTGGCAGAGCGACAGCTGGCCCGACGTCCACAGCAGCAGCGCCAGCGAGCCGACGATGACGACCGTGCTGAGGGCGTTGGTCCAGAGGGGGAGGTAGGTGCCGACGAGGAAGGGGAGGGCGACCAGCGTCCCCCCACCGACGATCGTGAGCGCCACCGATCGCCCGGTCGGGCGAGGAGGACGCCGGTCGGCCACGATGATCCGGCCCCCCGCGTCCGGGAGCTTGGTGTTCGACACGGCCACCAGCACCACGATGAGGATCAGGAACGGCACCGCCGACGGCAGGCCGGTCCACGGCCGCACCGTGATGTACTTCGTCGCCAGCGACGCCGCCACCCCCACCACCAGCCCGCCCACGTAGGTGAGGGGGAGGCTCTTGAACAGCCCGATGGCGCAGGCGCCGAAGGACTGGACGACGAGGAAGGTGAGGAGGGTGGCGTCGAGCCCGAGGGTGGGCGCGAGGAGCAGCCCCGAGAGAGCTGCGAACGCGGTGCCGATGGCCCAGGCGATCCGGGCCGTCGTGGCCGGACTCTGACCCGTCAGCTGCACGAGGGTCGGGTTCTCCACCACCGCCCGCATGCTCCGGCCGGTGTGGGACAGGCGGAGGAAGGCGTAGAGTCCGGCGGCGCCGGCCAGGGCCACGACCGCCCCGATCACCTGCTCCCACCCGACGCCGACGCCGGCGACGTGGAACCCGCTGGTGGGCAGGAAGGCGGGGAAGTAGCGGATGGCGTCGCCGAAGCGGAGGGCGAGGAAGCCCTGGGTGGCGAGCAGGAGGCCGACGGTGAGGACAACGACCGCCACCGGCGAGGCGCGGTTGAGGCTCCGGGTGAGCCGCTCCAGGGCCAGGCCGCCCACCACGCCGAACACGACGAGCGTGACGACGCAGGCCAGCGGCCACGCCAGGCCGTGCTCGACGTGGAGCCAGTAGAAGAGGAACGCCCCCGCGGCGGCGGTGGCGCCGTGGGCGAAGTTGAGCACGCCCGACGTCCGGAACGTGAGCACCAGCCCCACCCCCGCCAGTCCGTAGACGGATCCCGAGGCGATCCCGACGATGATGAAGGGGAGGAGTTGCTTCATCGACGAGCGGCCGACGGGCCCGGGGTCACGGGTCGCACACCTCGCAGGGCACCAGGCCCCGCCGCTCGTGTTCGGCCCGCCGGGCCGGCGAGACGACCTTGCCTGCCGCCAGCGGGCATGCGGCCCGGTGGAAGCGGGTCATCCCGGGGCCGGTGACGGGCCTGTCGTCCGGCACCGGGTGAGGAGAAGGCGTCGCATCGCTCCGGTCCTGGAAGAGGGCGGCGCGGGCCATCCCCACCGCCTGGCGGCCGCGGAGGAGCCACGCCCCGTTGGCGATCCCGCCCACGCCGAGCCCGGCCAGGCTCACGTTGAGCCAGGTGAGCTGGCCCCGCACCGTGACCTGCCCGCTGGCCTGGTACCAGCCCAGGGCGAGGAGCACGAGGCCGGCGCCGTTGGTCAGCACCAGGCGGGCCAGGCCCTCCGGGCTCCAGGGCGCGACCGACGCCGACCCGCCGATCGGGTTCCGTGGCCACCACCGGTCCCGCAGCAGCTGGGGAGAGAGCGTCGGCGTCGGGGTCGTCGGCGTCGGGCTCATCGGCGCCGGCCGCCAACCGACCGACCCGGGCCGTCGCCGGCCGCGGGCACGCCTTCGTCCCTCGCCGCCCGCAGGTCACGATGGATCTCGTCGAGCTTCCGCCACTCGTCGCGCAAGTCGGCCGACAGCCACAGGGTGGCCGCGATCCCCAGCAGGAACAGGCCCAGCAGCCCGCCCGAGGCGAGATACGGGATCTGCTGGGTGGCGAGGTGAGCCCGGTTCACCCCGGCCAGCCCGACACCGAGCACCACCAGTCCCCCGCAGGCGATCACGACCGCCGCGGCCCGGTCCCACTGGTGCCTCACCCAACGCTTCACGTCCATGGCGCCCTCACTCCCAGGAGACGGATGATCTGGCTGGTGACCAGGACCCCGCAGGCGAGGAGCGCCACCATCAGGTACAGGCTCCTGATGTCGAAGGCGAGCCGGGACTCCACGGGGGTCAGGATCGGTTGTTCGACGGTCGGGACCTCGGCCGGCCCAACGGGCGGGGTCACCAGGGGGATCTCGGGCAGGGGAGTGTCGAGCCCGAGGCCGCCTCCCGCCCCACCGCCGTCGAAGCCGCCGACGACGATGGGGGGGCCAGTCGGGATCCCGAGATCGGTCGGTGGCTCCTCGAACGTGCTTCCCGAGAGCCGGGCCGTCGCCGACCCGAGCTCGATGGTGACCTCCCCCGGGCCGGACCCGATCCCCGCCAGGTCGAGCGGTAGCGAGATCCGCAGCGCGGCGGCGCTGACACCGTCGGCGAGAGGCCGCTCCGGGAGCACCTCGACCTTGATGCCGGCCGCGCTGAGCAGCCCCTGGAGGACGGCGTCGATCGGGAGCGGCACGGGGATGCCGGCGACGTCGAGGATGAGGGAGCCCCCCGGGCCCGACGTCGCCAGCTTCACCGCGATGCCGCCCACCCGCAGGACGTCGATCGACAGCGAGGTCATCGGCGCGACGGTGCCGTCGCCGGCCCGGGCGATGGACGCCGACGACCGCACCGCCCCGATGCTCAGCGGTCCCACGGTGAGGCCCTCCACCTCGGAGGCGGCGTGGGCGGTGACGCTCCCGTCGGCCGCGGCGACGACCGACGCCTCCGAGTGCACGGCGCTCAGGGAGCCGAAGGCGGTGCTGCGCAGACCAGCCGTGGCCTCGGCCTGCGAGGAGCGCTCGTCGCTGCGGGCGGTCAGCTGGTACGGGCCGGCGCCGATCGAGGCGGTGGGAGTGAGCACGGCGTCGGTCGCCACGAACAATGGGTAGGCCGGTAGGGCCGGCAACTGGATCGGTGGGATGCCGCCCGGGCCCGCCGCCAGCAGCCCCGCGATAAGCCCCGGGGCGGAAAGGACGAAGGCCCCGGGGTCGGGGAAGGCGGCGAAGCCCTGGCTGGTGCCGAAGGAGTCGAGCGTGGCCTGGGCCGTCGGACCGCCGGCGTCGACGGGCGTGTCGCTGAGCGGCCCGCTGGGGATGGTGACCTTGATCCGGGTCCCCATGGCGGCGGCGGTGGCGGTGAACGGTGCCGGCGTGACCTGGACGCCCGATCCCGATCCCGACGCCGGCGGTGACGACCCCCCGACGGTTGCGGTCGTCGCCAGGAGAAGCACCGCCGCCCCCCGGGCGACGATCCTCAGAGTGCGGCGCACTTCCGGGTTTCCAGGCCGGCGCTCGAGTAGTTGCCACCGTGGAGGACGACGGCCCAGACGCAGTACCGCTTGCCCATGGTCTGGCCCGCGGTGAACGCCACCGGGTAGGTGAGGCCGCCCAGGTCGTTGCCGTTGATGCCCCCCAGGCCCTCGATGATGCCCTGGGAGGTGATGGGCTCGGGGACGTTGGCCAACGCCGCCTCGAAGAGCTTGGCCGACGTCCATCCGGCGATGCTCTCCGCTCCCGGCGGGGCCCCGGGCGCGTACTTGGCCATGGCCTGCAGGTAGTCGGCGACGGCGGGGACGGCGCTCAGGGTCCACGGCGCGGTGATGATCGCCCCCACCATGCCGTCGAGGTTCGGGTCGGGCTGGAGGGCTGGGATCATCGACAGGGCGGGCACGACCAGCTGCGGGTGGTAGTCGACGCTGGCGCAGGAGCGCGCCGTGCGCTGCACGCTGCTCCCGTCGAGGAAGACGACGAGCACCTCCGCCCCCGCGTCCTTCGCCGCCCGGCAGACCGCGGTGTAGTCGGGCTGCACCAGGGATGCCTGGGCCCGGTAGACGATCTGACCGCCGTACTTGGGGGCGAACGCGGGCACGACGTCGTTGAAGCGCGAGCAGATGGCGGCCTCGACGCAGCTGATGGTCGCGATCTTGGTCTTGTTGGCCTGCTTGGCCGCGTCCGCGACCACCGCGTAGACGCCCTCCAGGCTCACGTCCCCCGAGCTGGTGGCCGCGAAGTAGTTCGGGTTGTCGTAGAACCAGGGCGAACCGCCCTCGTGGCCGACGACGGGGATCTGCTTCCCGCTGAGGTAGGCGACGGACGCCTGGCCGGTCAGGGGGGCGTCCATCTGCACGAAGGCGACCACCTTGGTCTGCTCGACCAGCTGGCGGACCAGGGCCTGATGGCGCGCCGGGTCCCCGCCGTCGTCGGCGACGACGTACTTGATCGGATGGCACCGGATGCCGCCCTGGGCGTTGACGGCGGCCGCCCACGCCTTGACACCCGTGGGCCCGGGCGAGATGGCGCCGCCGACCACGCCCGTCTGGGTCCCCACCGAGCCGATCACGATCGGCGCCTTCGACGCGGTGCAGGCCTGGGTGCCGGCCCCGCTCGGGTTGGACGGGCTGATGCCCGTGGCGCCGGATCCCGGGGCGAGGGAGGTTGGGGCGGCGGCGCCGAGGGAGGCCGTCGTGGTGGGGGCGCCGGGGTCGATCGTCGTCCCCACCCCGCCGTCGACCGATCCGACGGCGGGGTTGCCGCTCCCGGCGGGTGCCGTCGTGGGTACGGGACCGGCCTCACCGGCGAGCAGCTCGTCATAGCTGCGGCGGGACCCGCAGGCCTCGCACACGAGCATCAGAGCGGCGGCGAGGACGAGGCCTCGCAGGAAAGCCGGCGGGAGCCTCGGGACGCGGGCGTGGCGCCCGGTCGACGACGAAGAACCCTGCTGTGCTCCCACGACCATGCCCCCCGGAGTCGCCCCCAGCCCTTGGTTGCGTGGGCAACCGTAGGAGCGGTGTCCCGCCCGCACAAGGGGCCCCTCGCCGCCGGCCTCCACGACGACGAGGGGTGTCTCGAGGACCACCCGGGTCGTCTCCCGCCGGCGCCCACCGCCGACTACCTCGCCGGCTACGGCGACGGTTGGGAGGCGGGGCAGGTCGCGGGCCTGGCCCTCGCCTTGAGCGTCATCATCGGCGAGTCGCCCAACCAGCTGATCGAGAACGCCCACACCGGCGCCGCGGTCGACAGCACCTTCCCCCTTCGTCCTGTTCGTCGAGCCGACCTATCCCGAGGCCGCGTGATGGCGCTCGACGACGAGGTCGTGCCCTGCCCCACCTGCTGGCTGCTGGCCGACCTCCTCCCGCCCCGCCGGGCGACAGCCTGTACCGGTCGCGCTGCCTGCGCGGCCACGAGAACTCACTGGCTCCGGTGGTCCTCGATTACCTCCTCACCCTGCTCGGCCCCGCTTTCCGCAAGTCCGCCTGACCGTCGCCACCGGGCCCAGGCGCCCGGGACCGGGGTGTGGCGCTAGCGTCGGCATCCGATCGAGGAAGCGGGCCTTCTATGCGCATGAACACCTCCGTAAGGGCCAACGTGATCGCCGGCGTGATCGCGACGGTGATCTACGTCGTCATCTCCCTGGCCACCGGGGACTCCGCCGGCGGGGCGATCGGGTTCGGGCTCCTGCTCGGGATCTTCACCTTCGTGGTGTCGTTCCTGATCACCCGGGCCATCGTCGCCCGCAAGCGCGGCTCCGGCTGACGTTCCCCGGGTCGCCTCCGGCCTCGGCGGGCGTGACTTTTCGGCCAAACCGGACAATGGGTGGCCGGTTCTGCGGCGCAGGATGACGTCATGGTCATCTCCCGCGTCGACCCGTCCGCCTTCACCATCGAGCCCCGGGGCCCGTTTTCCCTGGCGGAGGCGGCGTCGTTCGGCGTTGGCCAGCGGCGGGCGACGACCTTCGACGGGGTCATGCGCCTGGCCTTCTGTGTCGACGGCTACCGCAGCCACGCCGCGGCCGCGGTCGGCCAGGACGAGCGCGGCGTGCACGTCACGGTGCAGGGAGAGGCGGACATCGACGTCGTCAAGGCCCAAGTGGCCCGGGTGCTGTCCCTCGACCACGACGGCCACGAGTTCACCGCCGTCGGGGGACGGGATCCGGTGATCGGACGCCTGCAGGCGGCAGCTCCCGGCCTTCGACCGCCACTCTTCTACGCGCCCTACGAGGCGGCGGCCTGGTGCATCCTCTCCGCCCGGCGCCAGGCGGTGCAGGCGGCGGCGGTGCGCCGGAAACTCAACCAGGCCTACGGCGCCACCTTCGAGGTGGCCGGTGAAGCGGTCGCCGCCTTCCCCGCTCCGGAGCGCCTGCTCACGCTCCGCGCCTTCCCCGGAATCGACTCCACCCGGCTGCATCGGCTCCACGGCATCGCCCGGGCCGCCCTCGACGGACGCCTCGACGCCTCCCGATTGTGCGCCATGGGGGCGGAGGCGGCCATGGCCGAGATGCGCCGGCTGGAGGGGATCGGACCCTTCTACGCCGCCCTCATCGTGATCCGGGGCTCGGGCCTGGCCGACGTGCTTCCGTCCGACGAGCCCAAGCTGAACGACCTGGTCGCCTGGCACTACGGGCTCCCCGTCCCTCCCTCCCGGGCGCAGCTGGCCGCCATCGCCGAGAGCTGGCGACCGCGGCGGACGTGGGCCGCGGTGCTCATCCGCGCCGCCAGCCACCGGCTGGCTGCCTGAATCGGGGTCGGCTACTCGCCGTAGCGGGCCGAGGGGTGACCGGGGGCCATGGTGATCCCGGTGATCTGGTCGCCGATGTAGACGACCTGGAGGTGGGCCACCCCCTGCTCGAAGACCAGCGTCTGGTCCTGCATGACGACCTGCTCCCCGGTCTCGACGAAGGCGCCGAGGTGCTCCGTCGCCTCCGACCACAGCTGGGCCAGCGCCGACACCGGGACCAGCTCCCGCAGCTCAGGCTTGATCGCAGCCTCGATGCTGTCGAGGTCGCCGCTGGTCAGGGCCTGGATCACGTCGTTCGGGGTCATCTCCCCATTGTCGTCGCTCCCGGCCGACCAGCCGTCCGAGCCTGGCTCGCGCCCGGCCTAGGCGCCCGGCCAGGCCCCGGCCGCGGCCGGGTCGGCGAAGGCCCGGGCGGTGGAGAAGTAGCCCAGGCTGCGGTAGGCGTCGAAGCGCTGGGCGGTGTAGAGCTGGTTCGACGTCGGGTCGCACGGGAACGACTTCCACCGCCGGTGGGCCTGGAGCACGTCGACCGGCGCGTCGTCGGGCACGCCCGCCTTGATGAGCACCAGCGTCCCCACCGTCCCGTCGTGGTAGCGGATGGGGCACACCACGTGGGTGCGGCGGACGAAGCGGGCGGCGCTGCCCGTGGCCTTGGGGTCGGGGGCCATCACCCGGGGGTCGATGTCGATGTCGACGGCCAGCTCCGACCGGGCGATCGCCACCGCGTCGGCGATGGTGCCGAAACTGTCGATCGACTCGCCCGACGCGTCGACGCACCAGATGGTGGTGCATCCCCGGCGCAGCAGCTCTACCAGGCCCAGGTTCTCGTAGTGGCCGCCGTCGCTCACGTAGATGAAGCGGGAGTCGATGTGGTTGCGGCCGAACATCTCCCGCAGCAGGTAGCTGGGCCGGGGGTTGATGGGGAAGGCCTGGCGCTTGCCGTCGTCGGCCAGCTGGCGGTCGTAGCGGTCGCCGATCTCGTTCGCCAGCCAGATCCGCCGGGGGTTGGGGATCCACACCCCCAGGCGGACGTTGAGCAGGGCCAGGAGAAACCGCAGCGGCGGACGGGACATCTTGCCCATCGACGGGGAGATGGCGGCCCCGCTGATGCTCATGGCCGCGGGCAGGGTGAAATCGCGGGCCCGGCGGCCGACGGCGGCCTCGTACATCGTCGTCGGCATGGGGAACGTGACCGGCCCCCCGATCTCGTCGGCCCCGAAGACGAACCCGCCCACGTTCGACCCGGTGGCCGTGGCCCCGTAGTCGGAGATGTTGACCGCGGCGCAGATCAGGAATGTGGGCAGGTGGGGCGGCTGCGACTCGGACAGCTTGTAGAGGGCGGAGTAGGGCCGGGGCTCGGCGTGGAGCTTCTGGTCGGGGCCGCGCACCCGGCGCAGGGCGAACGAGGCCGACAGCCGGCGTTTGTACAGGGGCTGGATCGACCACGCCACCAGGTCGGCGAAGTAGTAGAGCGCGGCCAGCAGCACGGCCAGTCCCACCACCCAGGCGATCTCCGCCGTGCGGACGGTGGACGCGGCCACCGTGTTGGCCGCGCCCAGGTTGACGAAGAACACGGCGAGGGAGAGCAGGAGCAGGGGTCCGAAGATGGTGGCCAGCAGGTTCTGCAGGTAGACCCGGAAGCGGATGGCGAACGCCCGTCCCTTCTTGGCGAGCCACCGGCCGGTGCCCTCCACCGTCGACGTCGAGGTGGCCCGGGCCCGCAGCGCCCACAGGGCGGTGGCGACGGCGCCGGCCAGCCCGCCGCCGGTGGCCACTCCCAGCCGCTGGGTGGAGCGCACCGCGGCCTGGGCCTCGCTGGTCGACGCCCCCCCGGCGCCGCCGAGGCGGGCCACCACGTCGCGGATGAGCTCCAGCAGGTGGGGGATGCCGACGACCACCACCGCGGCCACGATCCCCACCTTGAGCAGCCGGGCGCACCACAGCACGACCTGGCGCCGGACGGTGTCGGAGTTCCAGCGCACCGCGATCTGCACCAGCCCCAGGAACAGGCCCAGCGCGACCAGGATGAGGGGAACCAACCAGGCCAGCGTCGGGAGGTGGACGCTGACCTGACGGCCGGCGTAGCCCCGCCGCAGGGTCTCGAAAAGCCCCCCGTAGATCCATCCCGCGGGCCGGAAGATGAGGTGGAGGAGCAGAGCCAGGAACAGGATGTTGAGCAGGATCCCCCCGACCACCCGTCCCGCGTAGACGAGGCGGCCGCCCGGGCCGTGGACCAGGTAGGTGGTGTGCTCACGGAGGAACTGCTCCTCGGGCGTGCCCCGGGCGAAGGGGTCGGCGGCGGCGACGGCCGTCTCGCCTCCCGGCTCCCCCGGCAGGCCACCCCTGGCCACCAGGTTGACGGCGGTGGCGATGTACGACCCGCCCGACACCGCGGCCAGGTAGTCGGCCTTGGCCGGGCCGGTGAGGATGCCGTTCTCCTGCATCGACTGGAGCGCGCCCAGACCGAAGGCGGCGGCCCGGATCCCTCCCCCCGACAGGCAGATCCCCATGGTGCCGGGCTTCGCCGCCGCCGCGTACGCCTGGCTGTCGGGGACCGTCGCCGTCCGCGCCTCCGCCATCACCGCCCCCTTCCCGAGGATCATCGGAAGCTAGCTCGCAGTCGCCTTCCGGTCCACGGGTCCGCGGTCGGTACACACTCCTGTCAGATGGTGGTTGACCGGGGAGGGCGGCGGGCAGAGACTGCGCATTCACCTGACTGGGAGGGCGTATGACAAGTCTCCGACGACCGGCGGCCGTAGTGCTCGCGATCGCCTTGGCGGGCGGGCTGGCCGCGTGTGGCGACGACAAGAAGGACGAGGCCACCACCGCCAGCACGACGGCCACGACGGCCAAGGCCAACGGTGCCGACGCGGCCGACGCGGTCGACGTCGCCATGAAGGAGTACTCCTTCACGGTCAGCGGAGATCTGAAGCCGGGCGGCACCATCCGGCTGAGCAACCAGGGCACCCAGTTCCACATGATGGCGCTGTCCAGGCTCAAGCCGGGCAAGACGCTCGCCGACGTCACGACCCTGCTGGCGCAGGAGAGCCAGGACGAGCCGACGACGACCGCCCCGGCCGCGGGTGCCACCACCACGACGGGTGCCACGACCACGACGGAAGCCACGACCACGACCGAGCCGGCCACCTCCGGTCCGACCACGACCGAGCCCGACCGGTTCGGCGAGATCGCCGAAAGGATCGGCGCACCCGGCACCATCCAGGGCCCGGGGCAGAAGGCCGAGATCACCGTCCCCAGCCTCGCCGCCGGCACCTACGCCATGATCTGCTTCCTCCCCACCGAAGGGGGCGGGCCGCCGCACTTCGCCCAGGGCATGGTCGGGCAGCTCACGGTGGCGGGTGACAAGGCCGCCGAACCGACCGCCGACGCCACCTACAAGGTGGAAACGGGCAAGGCCGTCAGCGGGCCGACGACCCTGACCGCGGGCAAGCACGTCCTCAAGTTCGAAGGTGTGGGCGACGTCGAGGCGCTGGAGCCGGGCCTGGCCAAGCTCGACCCGGGCAAGACCATCGCCGACGTCAACCGGGCCTTCAACGCCTTCGAGGAGGACTCGCTTCCCGTCAACACCGCCGCCGCCATCCCCGGCCAGTTGGTTGCCGGTGTCTTCGACTTCGGCGACGCCACCACCGTCTACCTCGGCGCCGACCTCGCCGCCGGCACCTACGGCATCGACGCCCACGACACCGATATCGACACGCCCATCGACGACCCCGTCGAGAAGGCCACCATCACCGTCACGTAGCGCTCACCCGGAGGTTATGCAGCCGGCGCCCGGCGTCTAGAACGTCGGGCGCCGGTTGCCGTCCCAGGGCCGGTGGGCGGCCCAGTGGGTGAGGATCTCCTCCACCTCGCCCGGCTCGAAGTGGCGGTCGTAGTACGGCCGGAGGCCCCGCCGGCGGCCGATGGCGGCCAGCACCGGCAGGAGCAGGTGCTGCACCGCCGGGGGCGGGGTCTTGAACTCGGCCACCTCCCGGTAGAACTGGCCTATCACCGCCCCCTGCAGGGGACGGGGCCGTCCCTTCTTGTCGGTCTCGCCCTCGATGGCCAGGCCGGTGAGGGTGGCGAGGATCATCTCGATACCGAGGGCGGGCGTGGCCCGGGCGATCGTCTCCGCCGGCTCGTCGCCCACCACCCAGAAGTCGTGCCACTGGCCCCGGGGCAGCACCGCCGACTCCCCCGGGCCGAACTCCAGCTCCTCCTTGCCGATCCGGGCCCGGATGCGACCCTTGACCACGGTGACCAGCTCGTCCTGGTTGGGGTGGCGGTGCACCCCGGGGGGACGGGTGCCGACGGGCAGGAACCCCTTCCCCTCCACGTACGCCCCGCCCGTCGCCGCCCCGCGCACCACCTCCACGTAGCGCTCGCCGGTGACCGGATTGTGGATCGATCGCGCCTCCGACATGCGGCCCCCTCCCCGGACACCTTCGACGCCTCCATGGTCGCACCTCGTACCGTGGCCGGCATGACGACGCAGCGCATCGAGGCGTTCAGCGACGGGGTGTTCGCCATCGCCATCACCCTGCTCATCCTCGAGGTGCGGCTGCCGCCGGAGAACGGGGATCCGCTGTCCCGGCGCCTGTCGGAGGCGTGGCCCGGCTACATCGCCTTCGTGCTCAGCTTCCTCATCATCGGGATCATGTGGGCCAACCACCACGGCAACTTCCACCTCATCGACCACTGCACCCACGGGCTGGTCGTGGCCAACCTGCTGTTGCTGCTGTGCGTCTCGTTCATCCCGTTCCCCACCAAGATCCTGGCCGAGGAACTGCGCCACGCGGGCGCCGACCAGCGCACGGCCGCCCTTTTCTACAACGGCGCGTTCGTCGTGACCGCCATCTTCTTCAACCTCATGTGGCGGGTGGCGGCCACCGGGAACCGGCTCATCCGCCCGGGGTCCGAAGCGGCCGCGGCCGTGGTCACCCGGCGCTACCGGTTCGGCGTGCCCAGCTACCTGGCCGCCACCCTGGCCGCCCTCTGGAGCGTGCCCCTCAGCCTGGCCATCAACGGGGCCCTGGCCCTGCTCTACCTCCTCCCCCAGCGTGACCTCAAAGCGTCGGGGGTAGGGGGCGAAGCGTGAGCCCGCCGGCGCAGGACGACACCGCCGTCAAAGCGGTCGTCAACGGCCTCAAAGCGGCCCTGGGCAAGGCCGGCAGCCTCACCGCGTCGGGGATCACGGAGGCGGTCGACGCCCCCATGCGCGCCCTCACCCGGCGGGCGGCGGAGAGCGCGGTGGCCGCGCCCCGGTCGGTGGCCGACGAATCCTCCCTCGCCCGGCTCCTCGCCGAGAGGCCGGGGGCGCCCGCCATCGGCAACGCCGCCGCCGCCGCCCTGGCGGCCAAGGTGGCCCAGCGCTTCGGCAAGCTGAGTTCTTCGCCCGGCGGACTCCGATGTGGGTCGTCGCCGCCGTCGGCCCCGCCCTCTACGCGTCGGTCACCCGGGGGGCGGACGAGATCGGCCTGCTGGCGTCCCACCTGGTCCTGCGCACCCGGGCCGCGGGGATGGAAGCCGACCCGGAGCGGGTGCGGCGGGCGGCGGTGCAACTGGCCACGGGGGTGCCGGTCGATACCGGCACCGAGGCCCGCCACGGTCCGCTGGTGCTGTCCTGGGTGACCCGGGCCTTCAAGGCGGCGCTGCCCTTCGGCGCCAGCGTCGCCACCCGCCAGCCGGCTTCCCTGGCGGCCGCCGCGGCCGGCGTCGCGCCCGCGGTCGTGGCCCGGTCCCACGAGGTCGGCTGACGGACCCGGGTACGGCCGGGGTCTACCAACGGCGGGCCGGCGATTACGGCCGGCTGCGTCCGCCCCGTCACCAGGCCCGGGCGGCGGCGCTCGTCGAGCGGGCCCTTCCCGGGCGCCTGGTTCTCGACGCCGGCTGCGGGCCTGGGAGCTACGCCACCGAGCTGGGCGACGACTCGGTGGCCCTCGACCTCTCGCCGGCCATGCTCGCCCTCGCCCGCGACGCCGGCGCCCGCCGGCCGGTGCTCGCCGACCTCGCCGCCCTCCCCTTCCGCCACCGCTCCCTCGGCGGGGCGTGGTCGCGCCACAGCCACCTCCACCTGCCCAAAGCCCGGTCGCCCATGGCGCTGGGCCGGCTCCAATGGGCCATGGAGGTCGGCGCGCCCCTCACCCTGAGCCTGTGGCGGGGCGAGGGCGAAGGGGTCGTCGGGCCGGAGGACGACGAGGACCTGCCCGGCCGCTACTTCGCCCGCTGGCAGCCGGACGAGGTGGCGGCGGTGGTGGCGGGCGCCGGCTTCGACGTCGAGTCGGCGGCGGTGGAGGGCGAGAGCGTGTGGGTCGACGCCCGCCGGGCCCGCACCCTGGCCGACACCGTCGGCCCGGACATGGCCGTGCTGGTGTGCGGCCTCAACCCGAGCGTGGTTTCGGCCGACGCCGGCTTCGGCTTCGCCGGACCCACCAACCGGTTCTGGCGGGCGGCGCTGGAATCGGGCCTGGTCAGCCGGGCCAAGGACCCGGCCCGGGCGCTGGCGGTCGACGGCGTGGGCATGACCGACCTGGTCAAGCGGGCGACGCCCGCCGCCGCCGAGCTGCGCCGGGACGAGTACGTGGCCGGGGCCGAGCGGGTGCGGCGGCTGGCGGGCTGGCTCCGCCCCCGGCTGGTGCTGTTCGTGGGCCTCGCGGGCTGGCGGGCGGCGGTCGACCGCCGGGCGCAGCCGGGCCTGCAGGACGAGCCCTTCGGCGGCGGGCCCGCCTACGTCATGCCGTCCACCAGCGGGCTCAACGCCGCGACCCCGTATGCGGCCCTGGTCGAACACATGGCCGCGGCGTACGCCCTGGCCCGTCCGCCGACCGCCCGTCCTCCGACCGCCCATCCTCCGACGGCATAGCGTCAGGGGGTGGACGACGCCCGACCCGCCGAACCCCAGGCGCCCCCGGCCGAGTCCGCCACCGCCACCACCGGCGCCGGCCCCGCAGAGCCGGCCCCGCCGGCCGGTCCCGCCCCGGCCGAGGCCGCCGAGCTCCCGGCCACCGCCGACGAGCCGTCCGCGGGCGACGCCCCCACCGCCGACGGCGAGCCGCCCAAGCCCTCGCGGCGCACGCTGATCCTGCTGGTCACGCCCATCGTCATCCTGTCGACGGCCGGCACCATCGCCTCCGCCTTCATCCCCGCCCTCGCCGCCCATCATCCGCTGCTGCTGATCGCCCTCGACTCCCGCAACCGGATGCTGGTCCTGGCCCGACGGGTCGACCTGGTGCCGTTCATGACGGTGGGCATCCTCCGCCGCATCCTGAGCGACCCCCTCTTCTACCTGCTCGGGTTCCTCTACGGCGACCGGGCCATCCGCTGGCTGGAGAAGAAGGGCGGCGGCGGAAGCCTGGTGACGCTCACCGAGGGGTGGTTCAAGAAGGCCTCCTACCTGATGGTCTTCCTCTTCCCGGGGGCGATCGTGTGCGCCTTGGCCGGCGCCACCAAGATGCGGCCGTGGGTGTTCGCGGTTTGCAACTTCAGCGGCACCCTGGCCTCGGTGATCATGGTCCGCCTCTTCAGCGACGCCATCTCCAGCCCCGTCGACGCCATGGTCCGGTTCTTCGACCGGCACCTGGTGGCCACCACCGCGGTCAGCATCGGCCTGGTGATCCTCTCCCTCGTCCTCAACAAGGTCCAGGGCAGGCTCGACGGCGGCCTCGACGAGCTGGAGGACGACAGCCCGCCGGCCCCTCCCCCGCCGTCCTAACTGGTCCTTCTCACCGGCCGAGCGCCGGGTTAGCGTTGCACCCGCACCCTCTCGTCGCGCCCCCCGAATCCGGAAATCAGACCCTGGAGCTCGAGCCACCCGAGGAGGAAACGTGCCCGAAGGAACGTGGGATGACTGGCTGTACCGAGGTCTCTCCCGCCGGCGCTTCATCCAAGGCGCAGCCGGGCTCACCGTCCTGGCCGCCTGCGGCAAGAGCGGCACGTCGACCACAACCACGTCGACCATCGTCACCGACGTCACATCCACCCTCGTGCAGCCCGCCACCAAGCTGTCGGGCGACCTCAAGATCCTCCAGTGGAGCCACTTCGTCCCCCGCCACGACACATGGATCGACCCCTTCGCCAAGGACTGGGGCGGACAGGTCGGCGTCAACGTGAGCATCGACCACATCAACCAGGCCGAGCTCCTGGCCCGGGCCGCGGCCGAGATCTCCGCCGGCGAGGGCCACGACCTGATCGAGTTCATCTTCCCGCCGTCGTCGCTGGAGAAGAGCGTGCTCGATCTCTCCGACCTCAATCAGGAGGCGGTGAAGCGCTTCGGGGCCCAGACCGGGCTCTGCACCCGGAGCACGTTCAACCCCACCACCAAGAAGTACTTCGGCTTCTGCCACGGGTGGGCGCCCGACCCCGGTGACTACCGCAAGAGCCTGTGGGAGAAGGTGGGCCTGGCCAACGGTCCCAGCAGCTACCAGGAGCTGCTCGACGGCGGCGGCCGGGTGAAGAGCGAGCAGGGGATCCAGCTCGGTATCGGCATGTCGAACGAGATCGACTCCAACATGGCCGCCCGGGCCCTCATCTGGTCGTTCGGCGGGTCGGTGCAGGACAAGGACATGAACGTCGTCCTCAACTCGCCCGAGGTCATCGACGCGGTCGACTACATGGCCCGGCTGTTCAAGTCGGCCATGACCGACGAGGTCTTCGGGTGGGGCGCGGCGTCGAACAACCAGGGCCTCATCGCCGGCAACCTGTCGTACATCCTCAACTCGATCTCGGCCTACCGCACGGCCCAGACCAACAACCCCGACGTGGCCGCCGACATCTTCTTCACCTCGCCCCTCCGGGGGGCCGAGACGGCGCTGGCCAGCGAGCACGCCATCCTCGTCTACGTCATCCCCAAGCACGCCAAGAACGTCGACGCGGCCAAGGAGTTCATCCTCCACCTGGTGGCCAACTACGCCCAGGACACCAACAACAGCGAGCTGTACGACTTCCCCGCCTTCCCCAAGACTGTCCCCCAGCTCCCGGCCTGGCTCGACAACGACCCCTACGGCTCCCAGCCGGCCAACAAGCTGGCCCTGCTCAAGGACGCCGAGTCGTGGAGCACCAACGTCGGCCACCCGGGACCGGCCAACGCCGCCATCGGCGAGGTCTTCGACACGTTCGTGCTGCCCAAGATGATGGCCCGGGCCGCCCGGGGCGAGCTGAGCGCCAAGGACGCGGTGGCCGAGGCCGAGGTCGAGGTCAAGAAGATCTTCGCCAAGTGGCGGGCCGAGGGGTTGGTCGGCGGGACGTCGTAGTCGCCCTGTGGCCACCGTCGAGGTCAAGCACCTGACCAAGCAGTTCGTCGGTAACGCCACGCCTGCCGTCGACGATCTCGACCTGGCCACCGGCGAGGGCGAGTACCTGGTGCTGCTGGGGCCGTCGGGGTGCGGCAAGACCACCCTGCTGCGTCTCATCGCCGGCCTCGAGCAGCCCACCGGGGGCGAGGTGTTCATCGGCGGCGAACCGATGGTGGGCCTGCCGCCCCGGGCCCGCAAGATCGCCATGGTCTTCCAGAGCTACGCCCTCTACCCCCACAAGACGGCCCGCAGGAACATCGAGTTCCCCCTGCGGGCGGCGGGGATGCCGGCCGACGAGCGGGCCAAGAAAGTGGCGTGGGCGTCGGAGCTGCTGGGCATCACCCGCCTCCTCGACCGCCGTCCCCGACACCTCTCCGGCGGCGAACGCCAGCGGGTGGCCCTGGCCCGGGCCCTGGTGCGGGAGCCGGACGTGTTCCTCCTCGACGAACCTCTTTCCAACCTCGACGCCAAGCTGCGGGCGACGGCCCGCGACGATCTCAAGCAGTTCCAGGACCGGGTCGACACCACCACCATCTACGTCACCCACGACCAGGTCGAGGCCATGGGCCTGGGCGACCGGATCGCGGTGATGGCCGAGGGCCGCATCCGCCAGCTGGGCACCCCGTTCGAGGTCTACGACGACCCCGCCGACACGTTCGTGGCCACGTTCCTGGGGTCGCCGCCGATGAACATGGTCGAGCGGGAGGACACCATCGTCGGCTTCCGGCCCGAGTCGCTCCTGCCCAAGGGCGTGGTCGACCCCGACGCCGACGCGGTCAGCGTCGCGTTCGACGTGTCCCGGGTGGAATACCTCGGTGCCGAGCGGCAGGTGATCGGGACGGTCGAGGGCCTCGGTGCCCCCACCCGGGCCATCGCCCTGCTGCCGGCCAACGTGTCGGTGCCGGTGCCGGCCGGGGAGACGTCGGACTTCGTCGTCCGGGGCGCCGACCTGCGCTTCTTCGACAAGGCCACCGGCCTGCGGATGCCCCGGCGCCACCTGTGAGCGCGGCTCCCGCCGTCGCCGGCGAGAAGCAGCGGCCCCGCCGGTACCTGCTCGACCGGGAGGGGTTCCTGGGCCCCGTCCTGCTCCTGCCCGCGGTCGTCTACATCCTCGCCCTGGTGGCCATCCCCTTCTTCCTGGCCATCGGCATCAGCCTGAGCGACGTCACCGTCGGCGACCCCAGCTTCGACTACGTGGGCCTGCGCAACTTCCGGGCCGTCCTCGACGACCCGGTGTTCCTGCGGGCCCTGCGCAACAGCCTGTTCATCACCGTGGTCACCATGGTGTTCGTCCTGGTGCTGGGCAAGGTGCTGGCCCTCGTCCTGGTGAAGGACTTCCGGGGCAAGTGGCTGGTGCGTTTCCTGGTCCTGTTGCCGTGGACGACCCCGGTCTCGCTGGCCACCATCGCCTGGCTGTGGCTGCTCGACTCCCTGTTCAGCCCCATCGACTGGACGTTGCGGCGGCTGGGCCTGCTGGAGGGCAATCTCCACTGGCTGGGCAACGACACCCTGGCCATGGTGTCGGTGATCGCGGTGCAGGTGTGGCGGATCGTCCCTCTGGCCGCGGTGATCATCAGCGCCGGGCTGGCCGCCATCCCCCAGGACATCAACGACGCGGCCGAGGTCGACGGGGCCGGGTTCTGGCGCAAGCTGTTCCAGGTCACCATCCCGTTGACGGCGCCGGTGATGGCGGTGGCCACTCTCTTCGGTGCCATCCTGGTCTTCACGGACCTGAGCGTGGTCTACGTCCTGACGAGGGGCGGCCCCGTCGACGCCACCCAGACCCTGCCCACGTGGGCCTTCTTCCGGGGCATCCAGGGCGGCGACCTGGCCCAGGGGGCGGCGGTGGCCCTCTTCCTGTTCCCGGTGCTGGTGGCCATCGCCGTCCTCATCCTCCGGGCCGTCCGGCGCATGGAGACGATGTGAGTCGCCGCGGCGGGGGCGTGCACCCCTTGGCCGGCCGGTTCGGCCGGCGCCGGCGGTGGGGACGGGTGGGGCTCTACGCCATCGTGCTGGCCCTGACCTTCTTCGCCGCCTTCCCCTTCGTGTGGGGCGCGATCACCGCCTTCAAGGCCAACCAGGACCTGTACAGCCGCGACAACAACCCGTTCCTCTACAACTTCCCGCCCACGTTCGAGCATGTGCGGCTGCTGCTGCACCACACCCCGTTCGGGACGTTTGTGTCGAACACGCTGGTGGTGGCGGTGCTGGTGGTGGTGATCACCCTGGCCGCCAGCATCCCCGCCGCCTACAGCCTGGCCCGCCTCAACCTGCGATGGGGCGGGGCCATGGGCATCGCCATCTTCTTCGTGTACCTGATCCCGCCGTCGCTCCTGTTCATCTCCCTGTCCCGGGTGGTGTCGCAATTGGGCCTGCAGGACTCGCGGTGGGCGCTGGTGGTCGTCTACCCCACCATCACCATCCCGGTGTCGGTGTGGCTGCTCATCGGCTTCTTCAAGTCGATCCCCCGCGACATGGAGGAACAGGCCATGGTCGACGGCTACAGCCGGCTGGGGGCCTTCGTGCGCACGGTGTTGCCCCTGTCGTTCCCCGGGATCGTGGCCGTGGTGGTGTTCACCGCCACCCTGTCGGCCAGCGAGTTCATCTACGCCCTGGCCTTCGTGTCCCGGACCAGCCAGAAGACCATCGCCGTC
>JAXDMK010000054.1:0-2748 GCA_034666105.1 Actinomycetota bacterium
CGCCGATGGTGCCCTCTACCTGAGCGATGCCGGCAACAGCCGGGTGCGCCGGATCTCGACCGACGGGATCATCACGACGGTCGCCTGACCGGGCGGGCCCGCTTCTCCTCGGGCCCCTCCCGGGGCAACCGCCCGGTACGCAGCAGACGCCGCCTGACGTGGGGGTCGGCCAGGTCCCACTCCCGCCACAGCCAGGCGAGGGCCGCCGCCCCGCCCGCCTCCTGGAGGACGAGCACGGCCAGGGGGCGGTCGAACGGTGGGAGACGGCCATGCAGGTGGTGGCCGAGGAAGGGCCACCAGAAGGTCTGGGTGCGGGTCCACATGCCGTCGAGGACGAGGTGCAGGAACGTGCCGATGGGCACGGCCAGCAGGCGCCGGCGGGCCTGGCGACGGTGGCGGGTAGCGAGCATGACGCCGGCCAGAAGGACGGCACTGGCGACCACGCTGTGCAGCACCCGGGCGCCGCCGAAGGGGGCGTCGACCAGGTCGGGGAGGAGGGCACCGACGACCACCAGGCGGTAGTCGAGGGCCGGGTCGTGGAAGATGACCCACACCGCCAGCAGGGCCAGGCCCACCGGCCACAGGATCAACGCACGAGGATGCGCCCGCACTGCTCGCAGTGCAGGAGGGTGTCCGGGGGCTCCCGGGTGGCGTTGGTCAGCTCGGTGACGGACAGGCTGAGGTGGCAGCCGTCGCAGCGGCCGTTGACCAGGCGGGCGATGGCCACGCCGTCGAGCCGGGTCCGCAGCCGCTCGTACGACGACATGACGGTGGGGGGGATGCCGTCGGCGGCGGCGGCCCGGGCGTCGACCTCCGCCGCCAGCTCGGCGTCGATGCCGGCCTGGGCCTCGGCCACCGCCGCCCGCAGCCGGCCCGCCTCCTCGTCCATCGCCCCCCGGCGCGACTCGAGCCCGGCGACCTCCTCGTCGAGGGGCTCCCGCTCGGTCATGGCCTCCAGCACCTCGTCCTCGAGGGTGCTCCCCCGGCGGGTGAGGGCGTCGACCTCGGACTGCAGGGCCTGCAGCTCCCGGATGAGGCTGACCGTGCCCGAGTAGAGCCTGGCCTTGACCTCGGCCGACTTGCGCTCCACCAGTGCCAGCTCGTCCTCCAGCCGCCGCTGGCGGCGGGCGACGTCGTCGCGGCGCTGGCCGACGTCGGCCCGGGCCCGGTCGACGGCCGCCCCCTGCACCTCCAGCGCGCCGAGCTGGGCCAGCTCCGGGAGGGTGCGGCGCCGGTGGCGGAGGCGGTCGATGGCGGAGTCGTGGTCCTGCACCGCCAGGAGCTGGTCGAAGACGCCCGTGGCCGCTATCCCGCGCCCCTGTCGGGGTTGAGCGCCCGCTCCCGGGCGGCGGCGATGATGGCGTCGATGTCGGGGATGGTGGGGTCGGGGGCCGCCGGCTCCGGCGGCGGGGTGACCCTCGGCGGGGGCGGCGGGGAGGGGGTGGCCGTGTCCGCTGCCGGCGCTGGCGCCGAACTGTTGCGAGGAGCGGGCGCGGCACTGTCGGCCACGTCGCGCTCCGGCGCGAACGTACGCTCCGGGCTCGGCGCCCGCTCGCCGGCCAGGGCCAGGAACTTGGAGGCCCGGAGCCCGGAGTGGTCGGGGGCGGCGAAGTCGACCGGCTCGGTGCCGGCCAGGGCCTTGCGGGTGAAGGAACCCCATATCTGGGCCGGGTAGGTCCCGCCGAACACGGTGACGCCGTTGACGTTGCGCATGGAGATGTCGCCCTCGGGCGCCCCCATCCACACCGCGGTGGCCAGGGTGCGGGTGTAGCCGACGAACCAGGCGTTGGTGTTGTTGTCGGTGGAACCGGTCTTGCCACCGACGTCCCATCCCGAGATCCTCGCCGCCGTGCCCGTCCCCCGCTGCACGACCTGGGTGAGGACCTCGTTCGCCATGCGGGCGTTCTGCTCGGAGATGGCCCGGTCTCCCTTGGGCTCGTTGCGGAAGACCACCTTGCCGTTCTGATCCTCGATGCGGTCGACGACGTAGGGGCTGTGGTGCTCCCCGTCGGCGGCCAGGGTGGCGTAGGCGCTGGCCATCTGCAGCGGCGTCACCAGCTCGCTGCCCAGGGTGAGGGACAGGTAGGGCTGGAGCTCGTTGGTGATGCCCATGCGGTGGGCCACGTCGACCACCTTGACCGGGCCCACCAGCTTGATGAGCCGGGCGTAGGCGCAGTTCACCGAGTTGACGGTGGCCTCGGTGAGCGACAGCACCCCGGATGCGCCCCCTTCGACGTTGTTGGGCTTCCAGTCCTCGCTGCCCGGGTTGGGGATCACGCAGGGGGACGTGCCGAGGATGGTGTCGTTGGTCTGGATGCCCTGCTCCAGGGCGGCGACGAGGGTGAAGGGCTTGAACGACGACCCTGTCTGGCGGCCTTGGGTGTCGGTGACCAAGTTGAACTTGGTCTGTCCGAAGTCGCTGCCGCCGACCATGGCCCGCACCGCGCCGCTGGTGGGGTCGACGGTGACCATGGCCGCGGTGAACTTGCCGTCGGTGTCGGGCAGGATCGTCGACACGCTCTCCTCGGCCATGCGCTGGTACTCGGGGTTGAGCGTGGTGTAGATCGACAGCCCGCCCCGGAACACGGCCTGGTAGCGCTCGCTGTCGGTGTTGCCCAGGCGGGTGTCACCGAGGAGCTGCTGCTTGACGTACTCGGTGAAATAGTCGGTGCCGGGGGCGGGGCCTTCGGCGACGGGAAGGGGCGGGGGCATCGGCTCGGACTTCACGTAGTCGGCCTGGACCGGGCT
>JAXDMK010000055.1:0-38254 GCA_034666105.1 Actinomycetota bacterium
GCCCACGGGGGTGACGCGGGAGACCTCCTCGGATTGGCCAGGAACTGTGAGCACTTGGTGAACGGACTCCTCACCCTCCCATGACCAACGTCCTCGAGGTAACCGCCGAGCAACTCGTCGCCATGGCCGACGCCTTCCTGCACGACAAGGCCTCTTCCTGGGGCGGACCCTGGGCCCGCGCCGTCGCCCTGCTCGCCCGCCAGTCGCTGGAGGAAGCACTCGACGAGCTGTGGAGGGTGCGGGGCGTGGACCTGTCCGCTATCAGCGCCCGGGCCCAGTTGCTCTGCCTGCGGGCCTACCTCGACGACGACAAGCTGGCGGCCGAGGTCGGCTACACGTGGGGCGCCCTGTCCCGGGCCTGCCACCACCACCCCTACGAACTCACCCCCACCACCGACGAGCTGGCCCGATGGGTCGCCACGACCCGGGCCCTCGTCCGCCGCATCCACGCGGCGGAGGCCGCGTGACCAGGGAAATGGAACTCGATGTCGCCCAGTCCGGGCCGAACACCGAGCGGGTCGCCCTGCGTGTCCAGGCGGACCGGTAGTGGCGCGCCTCGATTGGGAAAAGGCGGCGAGCCGCGACCGATCCCGAATGTCGGAATCGGACCGGGAGCAGCGCGAGATCGAGTGGCAACTGGCGCGCCGCCCGTCCTGCACCCACAAATGGTCCTGGTCGAAGCCTGGCATCTTCGACAAGCGCTGGCGACGGCAGTGTGCAAGATGCGGAAAGACCGAGACCCGGTCGACGCCTCCGGGAAAGGAACGGCCGGCCACCGCGCAGCCGACGGTCCGGGTGGCTCGCACGAAGGGTGATCTCGTCATCCGCCACGTCAGCGGAGGAACCCAGCGGGTGCCCGCGGCCGAGGCCACGCGCGCAGCGCGGGAGGCGGTGGCCGCCGCCGAGGAGCGTGAGAGAGAGCGTGAGTCCGCTCCGGGGGCGGGTGACGTGCGGAAGACCTACACCCGGAAGAAGCCGGGGCCGCCCTTCAGGAAGACCGCCGGCGAGGCCCCCATCGACCGTGCATCACGAACCGTCGAGAACGGAGCCCGGAACCCGAAGGGGAACTCCCGAAAGCGGGCCCGGTGATCGCCGCCGGTCGCCGCCGGTCCGTAGGCCGGCCCACGGTCAGCCGGCGGCAGCGGCGACCTCCGACCTGAGGGCGGAAACCGTCCGTGCCAGCTCGTCGGTGAGCGGACCGGGCAGCCGGCGCCCGAGGATGTCGGCCAGGCACCCGTAGTTCCAGAGCTGGCCGTCGACGCCCGCGTTGAACCGGGTCCACAGCTCGTCGCCGATGTCCCGGTAGTCGCTGAGGATCGATCGGGCGTTGTGCAGCTTGTCGGCGGCCGAGACCCGCAACACCTCCGTCGGGGTCGCCGGGTCGGCGAGGTGTGCCTGATAGGCCTCCTTGCGCTCCCGCCAGGGCGGCTTCGGACTCTCGGTCGTGTCACTGCAGGCCACGACGATCGCCGCCACCCGGGGCCCGAAACGCTCCTCGATGTCGGCCGCGGTGGCATCGGTGTCCTCGATGGCGTCGTGGAGAAGCGCGGCGATGGCGTCCTCCTCACTGCCTCCCGCCTCCAGGACCAGCGAGGAAACCGCCAGCAGGTGAGACAGGTACGGGATGTGGGTGCCTTTGCGGAGTTGGTCTCCGTGCACCTCAGCCGCCCAGGCGACGGCGTCTGAAAATCGTCCGGCATTGTTCATCGTCATGACCGCCATCGTCCCACCGCCGCCGCGCCCTTCGGTCAGCCCGCGCCGGGGTCGTCCACGATCCGGCTGTGAATCGCGGTGGCCAGGGCGTGGACCTCGCGGGTGAGCTCGGTATTGGTCTTCAGCTCCTGCTCCTGCTCCACGAAGTCGTGGTCGGCCTTGAGCTGCTGGAACTTCGCCTGGCGGTTCTGACCGATCATCACGAACGTCGACAGGAAGATCGCCTCCAGCGACACGACGAGTGTCAGCTTCGGCCAGGGGTCCGACTCCACGACGAGCATCCAGACCACGAAGGCGATGGCGTGGATGTAGACGAACGGCATGGAGCCGGCGAATGCCGTGATGGCATCAGCCACCCGCAACTGGATGTCGGCGGCCCGATGAGCACTGTGGGCAACGACGACGGGATGGTGAACCACTGGTTCGGACTCGGTCACGTCACTCCTCCTACGCTTGGGTGCTGCCGACAGGTAACCGCCTGGACCGCGGCGATGGCGGTCACGGGGCGAGGCCGCGACGTCGATCACGCCCGCCTTCATCGACCCCGCCAGCTGCTGGGCCGCCGACGGTGAACCCGCCGACCTGGGCGATGAGGTCGACCAGGCTGGCGTCGTCGCGCACCTGGTCGGGCGCCACGCAGGGGCTCGACTCCATGGCCACACTCACCGCGGAACCGGAACCGGTCGCCTCACTCAGCACCCCGTGGGATCGGAGCTGCACCCGGCCACCGCCGGTCGCCAGCAGTTCGCGGAGCCGGTCGCCGTCGTGGCACCAGCGTCGCAGCTCCTCGCCGTCGTCGAGCTCGAGCCTGACCCACCCGTCGCCCTCGGCCGTGGCCCGACCGAGACGGGCCGGCGAGCGGCGGGCAAGCTTGGCCTGGATCCAGTGCAGGTGATGCCCGACGTTGTAGTTCACGCACCGGTCGCGGTCGCCCGTCATGCCCCCAGCTCCCGGTTGGCCATGCTCCACGTTCCCACCCCGCCGCCGCGGCCGCGATCGGATTCGGCAGGCGCGATCTCCGCCGCTCAACCAGCTCCGTTCGAGGCGGCGGCTGCGGGGGGTACGGTGAATCGACCGATCCGCTCGAGCCGGTAGTGCCGCCTGCCGGCTCACGAAGGGCTCCGCTGACAATGGTTTCCCGCCTCGTCGTCCATCGCTCGGAGCGGGCAGACGCCCTGGTGGAGGCGCTCGGCGACATCCTCAGCGACGGCCTGCCCGACCCGATGCAGGCGGAGGTGATCTCCGTCCCGACCCGGGGGGTGGAGCGGTGGCTCACGCAGCGGCTCTCGGGTCGACTGGGGACATCCCCCGGACGGACGGACGGCGTGTGCGCCAACGTCGAGTTCCCCTTCCCCGGGCGGCTGATCGGCGGGGCGGTGGCGGCCGCCTCGGGGGTTGGGCGTGACGCCGACCCGTGGCTGCCGGAGCGGGCGATCTGGCCTCTCCTCGACCTGCTCGACGAGTGCATCGACGAGCCCTGGCTGGCGACCGTCGCCGGCCACCTGGGCGGAACGGCGACCACGACCAACGGCCACGGTCCCCGTCGGTCCCGCCGGTTCACCACCGCCCGCCACGTCACCGACCTCTACGACCGCTACGCCGTCCACCGGCCCGGGATGCTCCGGGCGTGGGCGACGGGATCCGACGTCGACGGCGCCGGCATCGCCCTCACAGCCGATGCCGCCTGGCAGGCCGAGCTCTGGCGCCGGCTCCGGCACCGGATCGCGACGCCGGGCCCGGCCGAGCGGCTCGACGACGCCTGCGCCCGCCTCGGCGCCCAACCCGACCTCGTCCTCCTCCCCGAACGCATCTCCATCTTCGGCCTCACCCGGCTGCCGGCGAGCTACCTCCAGGTCCTCCGCGCCCTGGCCGTCCATCGCGACGTGCACCTTTTCCTGCTCCACCCCTCGCCCGCCCTGTGGGACCGCACCGCCGCGGCCGCAATCACCGGGGGAATCGCCGGCGTCGTCCGCCGCCGCGACGACCCGACGGCCGACCTCCCCCGCCATCCTCTCCTCGCCTCCTGGGGTCGTGACGCCCGGGAGATGCAGCTCGTGCTGGCCGAGGGACGCGACGACCGGCCGGCGGCGGCCGACGAGCACCGGCCCGTGCCTGACAGCCCGCCCGACACTCTCCTCCGCCGGATCCAGGACGCAATTCGGACAGACCGGCCACCGCCGGGGGAACCCCTCCCCGGGTTCACCGACGAACGGCCCCACCTCGATCCCACGGATCGCAGCGTCCAGGTCCACGCCTGCCACGGTCGGGTCCGCCAGGTCGAGGTGCTCCGCGACGCCATCCTCCACCTCCTCGTCGACGACCCCTCCCTGGAGCCCCGGGACGTCATCGTCATGTGCCCCGACATCGAGGCGTTCGCACCCCTGATCCACGCCACATTTGGCGCCGGCGACACCGACGCCGACCCAGACACCGACACCGACACCGACGTCCCCGCCGGCGCCGCCCGTCCCCCCGACCTCCGGGTCCGGCTAGCCGACCGTTCCCTTCGCCAGACCAACGCCGTCCTCGGGGCGGTGTCGAACCTCCTGGTGCTGGCCGACGCCCGGGTCACCGCCTCCCAGGTGCTCGACTTCGCCGGGCGCGACCCGGTGCGGCGCCGTTTTCGTCTGGATGACGATGATCTCGCCCGCATCGAGGAGTGGGTGGCCGCCACAGGCATCCGGTGGGGGTTCGACGGCCCTCACCGGGCGCCGTTCAAGCTCGAGGCGGTCGAGGAGAACACGTGGCGGACGGGACTCGACCGGGTCCTGGTCGGCGTGGCCATGGCTGACGAGGACCAGCGGCTGGTCGGTCACACCCTTCCCCTCGACGATGTCGAGAGCAGTTCCATCGAGCTGGTCGGACGGGCCGCCGAGCTCGTGGACCGGCTCCAGTCGGCGGTCCGCAACCTGACCGGGCCGATGACCGTCGCCGCGTGGGCCGACGCCATCGCGATCGCCACCGACTCCCTCACCGTCTCCTCCGAGAACGACGTCTGGCAGCGCACCCAGCTCCAGGGCCTCCTCGACGACGTCGTCGCCGAGGCGACCGTCGACGGTGTCCCCAGCGACGCCCAACTGCAGCTGTCCGAGGTCCGGTCACTGTTCGCCGACCGCCTGCGGGGACAGCCCACCCGGGCGAACTTCCGCACCGGTCACCTCACCATCTGCACCCTGGTCCCGATGCGGTCGGTGCCCCACCGGGTGGTGTGCCTGCTCGGCCTCGACGACGGCGCCTTCCCCCGGCGGACCGAGCGCGACGGCGACGACCTCGTGCTCGCCGACCCCCACGTCGGCGACCGGGACAGCAGCAGCGAGGACCGTCAGCTCCTCCTCGACGCCCTCCTCGCCGCCACCGACCGGCTCGTGATCACCTACGCCGGCCGCGACGAGCGCACCAACGCCGAGCGTCCGCCCGCCGTCCCCGTCGGCGAGCTTCTCGACGTCGTCGACCGCACGGTGCGGATCGACGGGCCCACGGCCGCCGCCACGCCGGCCCGGGAGCGCATCGTCGTCCACCACCCCCTGCAGCCGTTCGACGGGCGCAACTTCATGCCCGGCCGGCTGGTCCCGACCCGGCCGTGGAGCTTCGACGCGGTGACGCTCGACGGCGCCCGCGCCCTCGCCGGCGAGAGAACCGAGCCCACCCCGTTCCTCGCCGCGGCCCTTCCGCCCCCGGCCGCGTCCGCCGACCTGGTGGAGCTTGACCTGCTCGTCAAGTTCGTGCAGCACCCGGTCAAGGCTTTCCTCCGTCAGCGGTTGGGCATCTCCGTCGGCGACTGGTCGGAGGACATCGGCGACGCCATCCCCGTCGAAGTCGATGCCCTCGAGCAGTGGGGTGTCGGCGACCGCATCCTCGAGGCCCGCCTCGCCGGCGCGGGCATGGACGCGTGCCTCGCCGCCGAGCGGGCCCGCGGCCTCCTCCCCCCGGGGGCGCTGTCGGTCCAGGTGCTGGCCAGGATCAGCGCCATCGTCGAGGGCCTCCTGGCCGCGACGGCGGCGATCGTCCCCGCCGGTGAGCCGGACTCGGTGGAGGTGAGCGTCCGCCTCGACGACGGTCGCCTGTTGGTGGGCACCGTCCCCGGCGTGATCGGCACCGTCTCCCGGAACGTCACCTACAGCCGGGTCGCGCCCAAGCACCGCCTCACCGCCTGGGCCCGTTATCTGGCCCTCGTCGCCAGCGAACCCGACGCCGGCTTCGAGGTGGTCACCGTCGGCCGACTGCGCAGCAAGGGCAAGTCCGGCCGCGCCGTCACCGTCGCCCGACTCCCACCGTCCGCCCTCGACGGGGCCACCGCCCGGCGCCATCTCCACGATCTCGTCGCCCTCTATGAGCGCGGCCTGTGCGGGCCGCTGCCCGTCTACTGCGCCACGTCCGCCGCCTACGCCAATGCCGTCGCCGGGGGAAAGGACGGCGCCTGGGCCGCCCGCTCCGTGTGGGAGAGCGGCTACATGTTCGCGGGCGAGGACAAGAATCCGGAGCACCAGCTCGTCCTGGGCGGCGTCCCCTCGTTCGACGATCTCCTCGTGGCCCTCCCCTGCCCCGGCGAGGACGGAGACGGCTGGTACCCGGGCGAGTCGTCCCGATTCGGCCGCTACGCCCGCCGCCTCTGGAGCGGCCTGCTGACGGCCGAGACGGTGACCGACCGATGACCGTGGCGCCCCCCACCGTGGCCCCCTTCGACGTCGCCGGCCCCCTGCCGACGGGCGTGGCCGTCCTCGAAGCCAGCGCCGGCACGGGCAAGACCTTCACCATCGCCGCCCTCGCCACCCGCTACGTGGCCGACGGCCTGCCCCTCGAGAACCTGCTCCTGGTCACCTTCACCCGGATGGCCACCAGTGAGCTGCGCGACCGGGTGCGGGAGCGGATGGTCTCGGCCGAGCAGGGCCTGGGCCGCTTCCTCCTCACCGGCGCCCTCCCGCCCGACGACGAGGTCCTGGGGGTGCTGGGCGCGGGCCCGGACAAGGAGGTACAGGCCCGCCACCAGCGCCTGGTGACCGCCCTGTCGGGGTTCGACGCGGCCACCATCGCCACGACCCACGGGTTCTGCCAGCACGTGCTCAATGGCCTCGGCATCGCCGGCGACCTCGAAAGCGACGCCACCTTCGTGGAGGACAGCCGGGCCATGGTCGACGAGGTGGTGGCCGACCTCTACGTCCGCAAGTTCCACGGTGCGGCGGCGGACGAGTTCCCCTTCTCCCTGGACCAAGCGCTGACGATCGCCCACAAGGCGGTGTCGAACACCGACGCCGACCTGCAGCCGGCCGACGCGGCCCACGACAGCCCGGCCGACCTCCGCTGCCGCCTGGCCCGGCGGGTCCGCACCGAGGTCGACCGCCGCCGCCGGCTGGCCGCGGTCCTCACCTTCGACGACCTGCTCACCCGCCTGCGGGAGATGCTCGCCGACCCGGTGCGGGGCGAGACGGCGTGCCGGCGGCTGCGGGCCCGCTACCGGGTGGCGCTGGTCGACGAGTTCCAGGACACCGACCCGATCCAGTGGGAGATCCTGCGCCGGGCCTTCGTCGACACCGGTTCGGGCGCGACCCTCGTCCTCATCGGCGACCCCAAGCAGGCGATCTACGCCTTCCGGGGCGCCGACGTCTACGCCTACCTCGACGCGGCCCGGGTGGCGGGGTCACAGTCCACGCTCGACGTCAACTGGCGCAGCGACCGGGCCCTCCTCGACGCCTACGACGTGCTGTTCGACGGGGCCAAGCTCGGCCACGAGCACATCGTCTACCGGCCGGTGGCCGCGGCGCCGCCGAACCAGACCCGACGGCTGAGCGGGGCGCCGGTCGACGCAGCCCTGCGGGTGCGGGTGCTCCACCGGGCCGACGGGCTGGTGAAGCTGACGCCGCAGAAGTACGCCAACGTCGACGCGTCCCGGGGGTGCGTGGCGCGTGACCTGGCGTCCGACGTCGTGCGCCTCCTCTCGTCCCGGGCCCGGATCGCCCGACCGCCGGGGGAGACGGGAGGCTCCCCCACCGTCAACGTGCGGCCGGGACACATCGCCGTCCTCGTCCACCGCAACCGGGACGCGGAACTGGTGCGGGACGCGCTCGAGAACGTCGGCGTGCCGGTGGTGATCAACGGCGCCGGCAGCATCTTCTCGACCCCGGCGGCCGGCGAATGGCTCCGTCTCCTCCAGGCCCTCGAACGGCCGTCGTCGGGCACCGCGGCCCGGTCGGCGGCCCTCACCCCGTTCCTCGGCTGGACGGCGGAGCGGGTCGCCACCGTCGACGATGCCGAGTTGGAGGGTCTCCACGCCCGGCTGCACCGGTGGGCGACAGTGCTCCGCCGCCAGGGGGTCGCGGCCCTGTTCGAGACGGTGAGTCTGGGCGAGGGCCTCGCCGGCCGGGTGCTGCGCCGCTCCGGCGGCGAGCGTGAGCTCACCGACCTCCGGCACACGGGCGAACTCCTCCACGGCGTCGCCACCGCCGAGCAACTGGGTGCCACCGCCCTCACCGGCTGGCTGCGCGAGAGGGTCCGGGAGGTGGACGACGACGCCGACACCGAGGACCGCAGCCGGCGGCTGGAGTCCGACGCCGAGGCGGTGCAGGTGCTCACCATCTGGCGGAGCAAGGGCCTCGAGTTCCCGTTCGTGTACTGCCCGTTCCTGAACGCCATGGGCTACATCTGGGACACCGATCCGCCCGTGTTCCATGACCCTTCGGCGGGCGACCGGCGCACGATCGACGTCGGCGGCGAGTACCCCGGCTGGCACGATTCGCGGCAGCTCAGCCTGGTCGAGCGCCGGGGCGAGGACCTGCGCCTCACCTACGTTGCCCTCACCCGGGCCATGCACCAGGCCGTCGTGTGGTGGACGCCGACCTGGGAGAGCCGCCACTCGGCGCTGGGCCGGCTGGTGTTCTTCGGGGACGCGGCCGGCAACGTCGCCCCCGAGGGGACGGTTCCGCCGCCCGACCCCGCCGCCGTCGCCCGCTTCGAGTCCATGGCCGCGGCCGCGCCGGGGTGCATCAGCGTCGAGCGGGTCGACGGTGGCGACGACGCTTCGTGGACGCCGGCCGCCTCGCCGCCGGTCGCCCTGTCCGCCAACCGCTTCGACCGCACGCTCGACCCCCGGTGGCGGCGCACGTCGTACTCGGGCATCACGTCCGGCGCCCACGAGGCGAGGGTGGCGAGCGAGGCCGAGGAGGTGCCGGCCACGGTGGACGAGGTGCTTCCCTCGTCACCCGTCGGACAGGAGGCGGGCGATGCCGGACTGCGGTCGGTGGGCCTGCTCCTGGCGGCGATGCCGGGCGGCGCCGATGTCGGCACGTTCCTCCATGGGGTGCTGGAGGACGCCGACTTCGCCGCGGCCGATCTCGACGGGGAACTGGTGGGGTCGTTGGGGCGGGCGGCGGTGCGGGGGCCGGTCGACATCGGCGATCCGGCCGCGGTCGTGGCCGGCCTGCGGGCCGCTCTGGAGACACCGCTCGGCCCGCTGGTGGGCGACGTGCGGCTGCGCGACATCGGTCGGTCCGACCGGGTGGACGAGCTGTCCTTCGAGTTGCCCCTGGTGGGAGGGGACGTGCCGACCGGGAGCGTGGCGGTAGCGGAGATTGGCCGTCTGCTCGAGGAGTACCTCGGGGCCGGCGACCCGATGGTCGGGTACGCCGCCCGCCTGCGCGACCCGTCGTTGCTGACCGACCTGCGGGGCTACCTGTCCGGCAGCCTCGACCTCGTGTTCCGGACGCCCGACCAGCGCTACGCGGTGGTCGACTACAAGACCAACTGGCTGGGCGTCGACGGCGAGCCGGTGAGTGCCTGGCACTACCGGCCCGAGGCCCTGCTCGACGCCATGTTCCGGGCCCACTACCCGCTGCAGGCGCTGCTGTACACCGTCGCCCTCCACCGCTACCTGCGCTGGCGCCTGCCCGGCTACGACCCCGACCGCAACCTGGCCGGCGTCCTCTACCTCTTCGTGCGGGGGATGACGGGAGCCGACACGCCGGTGGTCGACGGCCAGCGGTGCGGGGTCTTCGCCTGGCGCCCGCCGGTTGCGCTGGTGGAGGCGCTGAGCGACCTCCTCGACCGGGGGACGGTGCCGGCGTGACGACGTTGTTGGATGTCGACGGGTTCGTGCCCCGGTTGGCGCTGAGTGCCGGCGGGCTCCTGCGCACGTTCAACGACGCCGGCGCCCTGGGTGCCGCCGACGTCCATGTCGCGGTCGCTCTAGGCCGACTCGTGTCGGAGGCCGACGAGCGGGTGCTGCTGGCGGTGGCCTTCGCCGTCCGGGCGCCGCGGCTGGCGCACGTGTACACCGACCTGGCGACGATCCACCACACGGTGACGGTCGACGTCGACGTGCCGGTGGACCTGGCCGCCCTGCCGTGGCCCGAGCCGGCGGGATGGATGGCGGCCGTCGGGTCCAGCCCGTTGGTGTCGGTGGGCATCGACGGCGCCGACGACCGCCCGCTGCGCTTGGTGGGCACCCACCTGTACCTCGACCGCTACTGGCGGGAGGAGCGCCAAATCGCCGCCGACCTGCGCATTCGCGGGGGAGCGATGGTCGAAGGTGTCGATGTGGCGGTCCTGTCCGAGGGCCTATCCCGCCTGTTCAGGGGCGATGCGCCGGACTATCAGCGCCTCGCGGCCGGAACCGTCCTCCTCCGACACTTCACGGTTGTGGCCGGCGGCCCCGGGACGGGCAAGACCACCGCCGTCGCCCGCATCCTCGCCCTCCTGTTCGAGCAGGCCGAAGCCGCCGGCACCCCCCCGCCGCTGGTCGCCCTGGCCGCTCCCACCGGCAAGGCCGCGGCCCGGTTGGAGGAGGCCGTGCACCACGAGGCGGCGACCCTCGACGTGAGCGAGGAGGCCCGGGACTGGCTGCTGTCGCTGTCGGCAACCACCCTCCACCGCCTGCTCGGCTGGAAGCCCGGCAACCACGCCCGCTTCCGCCACGACCGCCGCAACCGCCTACCTCACGAGGTCGTGGTCGTCGACGAGACGTCAATGGTGTCCCTGACAAACATGGCCCGTCTGCTCGAGGCCGTCCGCCCCGGCGCCCGCCTGGTGCTGGTGGGCGACCCCGAACAACTGGCGTCCGTCGAGGCCGGCGCCGTCCTCGGCGACATCGTCGGCCCCGCGGCCAAGGGGCTGCTGATGAGTGCGCCGGCGAGGGCGGCGGTATCTGCGGTGACGGGCCAAGAGGTCCCGGGCGGCGATCCCCCCGTGGGGGCGGGAGTGGCCGACGGCGTGGTGGTCCTTCGGCACGTCCACCGCTACGGAGGCGCCATCGCCAAACTCGCCGAGGCCGTCCAGCAAGGCGACGCCGACGCCACCATCGCCGTCCTGTCCGGCGGCCACCCCGACGTCGTATGGCTACCGGTAGACGTGGCCGACGGCTCGGGCCTCGATCCCGTCCGGGACGCAGTAGTAGCGGCCGGCCGCGCCCTGATGACCGCAGCGAGAGCCGGCGAGGGAGCCGAGGCCATCGCCGCGCTGAGCCAGTTCCGCCTCCTCTGCGCCCACCGCCGCGGCCCCTACGGCGTGTCCACCTGGACAACGCAGGTCGAACGCTGGCTAGCCGCCGGCATCGACAACTTCGCCAGCCAGGCCGGCTGGTACGTCGGCCGCCCCCTCCTGGTGACCGAGAACGACTACGGCCTCCGCCTCTACAACGGCGACACCGGGGTTGTGATCGCGAGTGGCGGCAGCGGGACAGTCCGCGCCGTCTTCGAACGCCGAGGCGCCCTCGTCGAGCTCAGCCCCCACCGCCTAGGCCCCGTCGACACCGTGTACGCCATGACCGTCCACAAAGCCCAAGGCTCCCAGTTCGACGAAGTCGCCGTCCTCCTCCCCAGCCCAACCTCCCCAATCCTCACAAGAGAGCTCTTCTACACAGCCGTCACCAGAGCCCGCCGGCGCCTCATCCTCGCCGGCACGGAGGACATGGTGCGGGCCGCCGTCGAGCGCCCCATCGCCCGGGCATCGGGGCTGCGAGAGTTGCTCTGGCAAGAGGTCAACGGGAAATAGCAATTGCTTACCCAGCCTCCCGATTGGGCCGGTAGGCATTTTGATCGGGTAGCCGGTGCAAGTCCGCACTGATCGCGGACCGTGGAGGTACATGGATGGACTGCTCGACTAGTACCCAGGCGTACTGCCTATTGACGAGATCAGCCCGAGATCAGCCCGGAATGGGGCCGCTCGTATCGCTGGCCCGGCATTTAGTCCGTCGGACGGCGTACGGCTCGGTACGAGTTCTAGCCCGCGGTTCGATCGGCGGAGGAGCACCTGGATCTGTCCCCTTGCGGGATACCTCAAGGTCGGCTCCGGCCGCGTCGATGTACTAGGCAGGCGACCACCACGGCGTCACCGGTTCGCGAGGCGGTAGCACGCATGGCGTCTGCGCACTTTCACGACCACAGCCCGAAGCGCGGCTCCGAATTCGAATACATCCCCTCAGCGCAAGACCTCCCCGACCTGATCCGCAACCTGAGGGCCCAGCGGGTTCTCATCGTCGGCGTCGGGGGCGCTCCGATCCTTCTGGGTGGGGATGTTCGACTCGCACGGCCGCCAGCCTCGGTCGCCGCCAACGGGATCTACGTGTTCCGCTGCGACTCGAGGGTCGACCTGATGGTGTGCAGGGGTGGCGCCCAGCCTGGCAGCCCATGTCAAGGCGGGCAACAGGACTTGCCCGACGACCATCCGCTCCTGCTCGCCCGGGGTTGGTTCGAGTACCTATGGGACAACGCCACACCGGTCGGTCCACCGGCGAAGTTCGCTCTCGGTGACTACGTCACTCTGGCCGGTTCAGGCGAGATCGCCCGCGTCGAGCGGCACCTCCAGAGCGACGGCCAGAACGTCTACCAAGTCTCGATCAACGGCCTGATCCAGCGTGTGGGGGAGGAGGGGCTCGCACCACACGACGTCGACCCAGATGACGTGCGAACCTGGATCCGGTCGAAGCCGGCCACAGCACGGGAGTTGTCCGTCGGCCTCACCCTCACGAAGTTGACGAATCCGCTTACCGACACCATCTACTCGTATCTCTCGAGCAAGACGGTCTACCGGCCGTACCAGTTCCGACCGGTCCTGCGGTTACTCGCATCCCAACATCAGCGCCTTCTCATTGCCGACGAGGTGGGCCTAGGCAAGACCATCGAGGCCGGGTTGATTTGGACGGAACTGGAGGCGCGCAACGACGGGATGAACCGAGTGCTCATCGTGTGTCCGGCGATGCTCATTCCAAAATGGCGCGACGAGATGCAGCGCCGATTCGACCGAGCCCTAACCGAGCTCGACAAGGTCGGCTTGGAGCATCTCTTCTCGGTTCTTCGGGCTGGGGACCACGACAAGCCGGTGTTCGGCATCGTCTCCTTGCAGAGGCTCCGGAACAAGAAGCTCCTTGCCGATCTCAACGACTTCCAGCCCACATTCGATCTGATTATTGTGGACGAGGCCCACTACCTCCGGAACAACTGGACTCAAAGCTACGCCCTCGGAGAGGTTCTGTCGGAGTGGGCGGAGACGCTCCTCTTCTTGTCGGCGACACCACTCAACCTGGGAAACGACGACCTTTTCAACCTGCTCAACCTTCTTGTTCAGGACGAGTTCGGAGATCGACGCGTGTTTCCCCTTCAACTTGAACCGAATCTTCACCTGAACGCCGTTGCCGGGCGACTCCTAGCGGAGGCTTCTGCCCCTCGATCGCTCCTGTCCACTCTTGAGGCCGTTCAAGCCTGCGAGTTGGGTGAGAGCGTTGCCAGACGGGCTGAGTTCAAACGCCTGGAAGCGCTCCTCGATCGTTCCACCCCCCTGGATTGGCGTGATATCGCGGAAGCTAAGGGCCTACTGTCCGAGCTGAACACCCTCTCGTCAGTGCTCACCCGCACCCGCAAAGTCGACGTGCCGAACCAGAAAGGTGTTCGAGAACCGCGACAGATCGACGTTGAGTGGACGGACATCGAACACGCCTGCTACCGCTCGGTACATGCATGGGCCCTGCGGAGGGCAAAGCTAACCGGCTGCCCGCCCGGATTCGCGACGCAGATGCCGCTCCGCCAAGCGGCCAGCTGTCTCCCTGCGATGAGAGACCGACTCGTCGAGGAGGATCCGACCCTTCTTCTGGGTGATCCCGCACTTGACGACTTCGACGACCTGGAGGAGCTCGGCGACTTCGATCCCTGGGCCGACGATGGTGGACCGACGCTCTCAGACAGCGCGCTCGACCGGCCATTCGCCGCTCTCGGCGATACGGATACGAAGTTCGACCGGTTTGTTGAGCATCTCGACGAGGCCCGACGTATCGGTAGCGGCCAGATCATGGTCTTTTCCTTTTTCCGACGCACCCTTGCCTACCTCGAACGCAGGCTCAGAGACCTCGGCTGGCAGGTCCGTTCCATGCATGGAGGCATCCCTGTACCTGCTCGGCAAAAGCTCATGGACGAGTTTCGGGCTCGGAGGTTCGACATATTCTTGACGAGCGAGGTGGGTAGCGAAGGACTCGACTTCGAATTCTGCAACGTCATCGTAAATTACGACATGCCGTGGAATCCGATGAAGGTGGAGCAACGAATAGGTCGGCTTGACCGATTCGGTCAGGAGAATGAGAAGATCTTTATCTTCAACTTTCACGTTCCGGGCACCATCGAGACCGACATTTTCGAGCGCCTGTACTCGCGTATCAGGGTATTTCATCAATCGATCGGTGAACTTGAGCCGATCCTGCGCGACGAGTTCAATGACCTAGCACGTCTCGTCCTCAATCCACACCTCAACGACAGCCAACGCCGTCGGCGCTTGGACGAGCTGGAGGTCGCTGCCGAAGCCCGTCGCACCGATCTCGACGAGATCAGTGAGGCAAGCTCCTACCTCGCCGGAATCGACAACCTCCTCATCGACGGATTCGAGAAGGACACGAGGTCACGGGGTCGGTTCGTCGGGCACGCTGAGCTGCGAACGTTGCTGGACGAGTTCTTCGCGGACGGCACTCGAGCGAAGTTCGTCGAGGACCCGCGGAGCGGCCGCACTGAATTGGTGGGTGATGAGGTCCTCGCAAAGCGGGTGTCGAGACTGGGCAGATCCGCCACTGGGAGTATCCACCGCATCGCCGACCTGATCCCTCGCCTTCATGACGAGGATCCGATCCCGGTCACCTTCGACAACGAGGACGCCAGCCGGCGAAGCGTCGACCTCATCAGCATCCGACACCCCATCGTTCGCGCTGCCGTCCGGCATCTGGGCGGTGTGCCTCGGGGCCTACGGCGCTTCGGCTCAGTGCGCGTCGAGACAATGTCGGGGTCTCTCGACCGTTATCTCGTCGTCGTCTATCTTGCGCGGACGACTGGTCTCCGGCCGAGCCTCGAGCTATGGCCGATGGCGGTCGACCTGAGGACGGGCGAGGTCAATGACGACATTGGGTTCGATCTTCTGGCAGCCGTGGCGAACGGGACCATCCGCGACGGCGCGTCAGTGGACACGAATTCGCTTCTACCCTTTATCAACATTGTCGACGATCACGTACTGGCAGTGCAGCTGCAGACGGAGATGGAACGTCGGCGCACCAACGAAGACCTTGTCGCACGCCGGATTGATACGCAGGTTGCTATCTTTCAGGACCGAGTGCGCCGAGCAGAGACGACGCTCGGGAGAGTTACTGAAAAGAGGATGGATCAGAACCTTCAGCGCCTGCACAAGGGCCGGATAAACAATCTCAATCAAAAGCGAGTGGAGATCGTGGCCAAACTCGAGCACGGAAGGGCGCTTGCCCTCACCGTAGCGCCGGTAGCAGTAGCGGTGATGAGCGGATGAACGCCATACCGAATCCTCGCAAGAGCAACGACGATCAGCCATCCAAGGCGGGGGAGATTCGCGGCGAGCAGGGCTTCGCCGACTGGGCCTATGAACGACTGGATTGCATGCTCGAGACTGCTCTCGATCCCGAGAATGCGGGGGTTCATGCCGCAGCCGCCCACGCACTCTGGCAGATGCGGAAGAAGAGGGCCAACCTCATTCGGGCCGCGCTGGCCGATCGGAATGGCGTTCTCATCGGCCGGCTGGACATGACCGACCAGGAGACCTGGTACATCGGGCGTCACTCGGTCGACGGTGATGAAGGTTGCCCGGCCGTTATTGATTGGCGGGCGGAACTCGCCAGCCAGTTTTACCAGGCAAACCGCACATTCCCGGGCAATGTCGGTCGTCGTCGTACCATACGCATGACAGGTCGCCAAGTCACTAATTTGAGTGACGAAACCCTAGTCGCAGGATTCACACCCCCCGCCGCGCTACCGGCCGTAAGTCCGCCACCTGTACCGGTGCAGCGTCGTTCGTCGTCGCCGATCCTGGCCTCCGTGAGGAGCGCGGACAGGTCGGCCGAGCCCGAGATGCTCCCAGTTCCGACTACGGCGGACACCGTGGTGATGCAGGCGCCAACGGCGCCGGTGCATCGCCGTTCGGCACCTCCGAACATGGCTCGCGTCAGGGTCGTTGCCAAGTCGACCGAGCCCGAGCCGCTTCCAGTTTCGGTTACGCGGGAAGCCGTAGTCCTGCACCCGCCAACGGCACCGTTGCGGCGCAGTTCGACACCAGCGGTGACGGCCCCCGTGAAGGACGTCGACAGGTCGGTCGGAATGGAGCGACCCAGGGTGCGCACGGTGCCGGAGATCATGGCTGCCCAGCCGCCGCCCGTGCCGGTGCCTCGCAGTTCGACACCGCTGATACCGGCCCCAGCGAACGACATTGACTCCGGGGCCGAGCCTGAACGTCCCCCGATTCACACCGTCCCGGAGATCATGGCTGACCAGCCGCCGCCCGTGCCAGTGCTGCGCGCGCGCAGTTCGACACCGCGGATCCTGCCGAACGTAGATACGGCAACCAAGCCCGAGCTCCTTCCGGTTCCGATTGCGCCGGAGATCATGGCCATCGAGCAGCCAGCCGTACGAGTGCAGCGCCGGCCTCTACCTCCGATCCCTGCCTCCGAGGCTGATGAGAATCAGGACGGAGCCGACGAGGACGAACCGCCCGCCGGAAGTCCCGACCCCGAGCTCCGAGCCGGCGATCTGCTTCTCGAGGACCTTGCCCGTCACCGCACCGGTGCCCTCGCAGACATCGTGGCCACCATCCAGGCGGACCAGGACCGCCTCGTGCGCGCTCCTCTCAATATCCCGCTGGTCATCCAAGGGGGCCCTGGAACGGGCAAAACGATTGTCGGGCTTCACCGTGCCGCCTGGGTCCTGTATCAGCAGCGCGAACAGATGACTGACCAGTCGGTCCTCATTGTCGGCCCGAATCGTCGCTTCATCGAGTACATCAGCTCGGTCCTGCCGTCTCTCGGTGAAACGGCCGTCCGTCAGTTAACCATCGATGAATTGGCGCTAGATAGCCTGTCCACGGTGGAGCGTGATCGCGTGAGAATTGCGTTTCTTGATACTCGTGAGGTCGCCCGCGTTAAGGGTGACGTCCGTATGGCCTCAGTCATCTGGGCGGCGGTGTGGCTGCCGGTTGTTACAAAGGAACTTTCATTCGGCTTCGGCAGGTACATTCTTCGGCTCAACGAGGACCTAGTCGATGAAATCATCAGCAAGATTCGACGGCGCGGCACGCCGTACCGTGATGCCAGACGGGAGTTATCGGAGGCACTGGCACACGCCTTCGCCGATGAATATGTCCGTCGCCTCGGCAGGAGAGGGCCGAGTGCGTCCGGGCAAGAGCTAAAGCAGCTCATTGCTGAGGCTCGGTCACATCTGACTACAAGCGGCGATTTGGCAGGGATCCAACCCGCGGCCGAGCCCAGGTCCCTCCTTCGGCGGCTGTACGAAGATCCAAAGTTCCTCGACGAAGTAGGGGTAATCCTGACGCCCACGGAACGGCGCCTGCTATTCCGAGCTCCAACCCGTGGTCCGAGTGCATCGGCTTGGACCGCGGCGGACATGGCGCTTCTCGACGAGGCGGCGGCTTGCATCCGGGGTGAACCCAGGACGTCGGGCCACGTCGTGGTTGACGAGGCGCAGGACCTCTCGCCGATGCAATGGCGCGTCTTGGCCCGACGGACCTCGCATGCTTCGATGACCATCATGGGTGACCTCGGCCAGGCAACCTCCCCCTGGTCGCCGGCCTCTTGGACAAGCGTTATCGACAACGCCGGCCTCACCGGCAAGGCTCAGATCGCCGAGCTCACGCTCGGCTACCGCGTACCGAAGCAAGTCATGGATTTTGCGGCTCCCCTCCTAGCTATAGCAGCGCCCTCGGTGACGGTGCCCAAAAGCTTCCGTAGTACTGAGGCGCCTTTGGTGCGACGGGCCGCGGCCTCCGCCGTGCCGCATACGACAGCGGAACTCGCCCGAAACCATCAGGGCGAAGGAGCGGTTGCAATTATCGCCCCAATCGGACTCCACGAGCGCATTCGTACATCACTAGGTGACGCTGGGAGCGGCGTATCTCTGCTTGCCCCAGAAGCGAGCAAAGGACTTGAATTTGACACTGTTGTAGTCGTCGAGCCCGAGGCTATCGCCGGCAAGACGCTCGCCGGGCTCCGCTTGCTCTACGTAAGCCTCACGAGAGCCACAACAAAGCTGATTGTCGTGCATTCAACCACACTTCCCGGTGGGATCGGTAGCGACAAACCCGTGACGCCGTCGAGCTATCCGAATCCCAGAAACGATGACCCCTGGGATAACGACGTCGTGCACTGGCTGCTCGAACAACCAGGCGGCGAGTCTTGGACGTGCGGCGTCCTCATTGAGTGCCTCCGGCGCCGCCTCAGTCAAGTGACGAGAAATCCGGAACGCGTGGACGACGCGGCCCGCTTCGCCAAGCGCCATGGCGTCGTGCAAGACACGGCGGTTCGCGGCAACGGCTCAATCACCAGACTGTTTCGCACCGACCCACTCGCGCCCACGTATCCTTCGTCAGATGCTGATCGTAGGCGCTCGCGAGGGCCCAAGGCGGGCGTGTAAGGCGGGTTCGCATAGTGCCACTCTCCAGGATTGGGGCGGACGGGACGTATTGGACTCTTACGGCGTCATCCACGGCTCCGCGTCAGCCGCAACGACACCTTCATCAGAAACGTGCTGGGTCCATGCTCGGCCACTCCACCAGCGAAGCTCGTGTCGACCACTGGGATCAGGTAGCCACGAGGCTCGTACGGGAGGAATCGACGGCGTGGGTCCCAGACGCAACGAGGCGACGGCATCCCTGAAGCAGACCTCCAGAATCTCCTGAACCGTCGCATCGCAAAGCACGTCCATACATAACACCGCCTGTTGCCGGAGAAAACGCTTCGTAACGTCACGCATAAGTTCCGACCTTGCAATTCCAGTTTCATCCCCACGTTCGAAGATGAGCTGGGCCAGAAGGCTAGCAGTGCGCGGATTTGCCGCGATTGTCGTCTTTTCCATGATATTGACCAGCTCGTCCTCGCCTAACCCACGCGGGGCGTCGATAACGTCCGCACCAACCGTCTCCGCCCGCCACCACAGTCTCCGAAAGACGTTCCGTGGGCGCCCCAGCAGACGTTCATCAGCCCGCCCAGGAAACCGCCATACAGCGACATCGGGCAGAAGAACAAGCGTGACGAAGTTCCAGACCTCGTCACTTGCCGCATCCGCCGGCACAATTCCCATCTGGTTATGGAGGATCCGAGTCGCTGGCTGATCAAACGAGGCGACATTCGGCCTTCGGAGTTCCTCGGGGAAACCGAGTGAGTCGGCTACCACGCGAATCCGCTCCCTCACGGAGAGCATTGTCGCCTCGGACACTGGGTGGCCGCCGACAGCCACGCACGCAGCCTCGGGGTGGGCGATGGATGACGTTAGCCTGAGCGCGGCTGCATTCGTAGAAGCCACCTCTCCAAGAAGCTGGCGAGCGGGTTCCGCCGGCAACCGTGGCCAGACTTGCGTCATTTATGCATCCCCAAGGCATCAAGCCGGCCTTGCAACCTAGCCTCGAACAGTCCCCTGTCATCCGACCGCATTTGCCTAAGAGTTCGGGCGTCATGCGTCGGCCAAACTCGGCCAACCAACAGTTCGAGCGTTTCACCCAAGGAGCCGGTACGGAACTGACCCCAACCGTCGACGAAGTCGAGTGAGTCCAAGGCGGCGTGGATCATAATGCGACCTACGTCCCAGCTCATGACCGCCGCTACGAGTTGCGTCGCTTCATCCGATTTTCCCGAAAGGACGGCTTCGACACGACGATGAGACGCGTTAACGTAGAGTCGCATAGATGCGAGCGGAGAAGCATCCATATCCTTAAAATCATGATGTAACCACCAAGCGGCCGATTGCTCCGCCACGTTACCGATCCTAAAATCAATGACCTCAGTGGGGAACCGAGCGGCGTCACCCTCAAGGACCACTGCGGTCCTGTCGATGCGCTCCTCGGCCCATAACACAGCCCCCGCCCTAGTCGCGGCGAATGGCGACGTCGTGCCCCCAGGACGCATCAGCACGAGCTGCCGATGTAGTGACAGTTTCCCCCCGACTACACGCGGGTTGATGTCAAACGACATCGAAACCTCTCCACTATGGTCGACTAACGCCGTGGCTCCTACCTCACGGCGGTTCGTCGATGTCGCCCAAAAGATAGAGATTGCGGCGACCTGTGCGTCGGACTCCAACCCGCAATCGGCACGGACCATGTCCAGATTCATCGTGACTTGACACTCGAAGCGCAGGGGAGTCGAGTAATCCCAGCCTTTTAGCAACTCGGGCACGGGCATTGTTTCGCCACGGAGAGTCACGAGCCAAGCCCCAGGATCGATAGCCCTCGTCTGAAGGTGAGGAAGAACAATTAGACGGGTCATTCCCCGACCTCCGCTACCGCACGGATATCGACAGCCGACGCAATACCCTCCTGCTGAACGATATGAACCACCAAGGGCATGACATCCTCGGCGGATACTCGGATCACTGGGCCATCAACGTTCGCAGCCCCACTGCTGAAGCCTCCGACCAATGGGACTGCTGCGCCCACCGGCGGGTCAGTTTCGAACCCCCCGTCTGCCGTGGCCGCAGCGGCTACAACCTCCACCAGAGTCGCCCCGCTGCCCGCAGCGGCTGTCACCGCGAACTCGATGTTGAGCATTGCGGCACCGTTCTGGTGATCGAACCAGCGACGCAATACGGTGACCTTGGGCACGGCGCGGCTCGGGGATCCATGCCCTCGACTCCCGTCTACCCGACGAGATGCACCTGTTCCGGGGTGGGTGGCGATGAGATGACCGAGCGCGTCCGCGACCACTGCACCGCTGCTCAACTGTGGGGCGTGATCCCGCTCCACGGGCATGCCAAAAGCGCTGGACACTGCGGACTTGATCTCGCGGAGCGCAACGTTGACGTAGCGACGCTGCCGGCTATCGGCAACCAGGCTCGGTCGCCAATCGTCGTGCGTAGGCGGTTCAGCCTCTGCGAACGCCTTATCTACGAGCTTTGAGGCCTTGAACACGCCTGCCCATTCGACTGCCGGATTGGAGAGGCCAGGGCCAGGCTGATACTGGACGACCAGTTCTGCCCGGCGCATCAGAGCAACATGGTGAGCGGGCTCCATGAAGCTCACTGCCGTAGTCGGCAGGCCGTCGTCGTCCACTCCCTCGTCGAGCGAGCGACGGTCCCGCACTGCGACCGGATGAAGTGCAAGCCACCCTAGCGAGGCGCTCGGCCGTTGCGACCTTATCTCAAAGATTTGAAATGTTGGGAAATCGGAAGGCTTCTTTTGGCCGGCTTCGCACTCACGGACGGCTCGAAGGGCCTCGGCAAACCCATTCAACGGCGGCGAATCCTCGGGGGCAATTACATCCACGCTCTGCCCTTCGCAAACAACAGAAAATGTCATTGTCGCAAGGCCACGACTTTCGGCAACCATCTTGGGCCAGAAATTCCAGGTGAGTGCGTTGGCCATGAACGTAGCAGCTTGCTGGGGTTGTCGGCCCGTAAAGTCAGGCGCAAGCACGACCAAGGTCGTCCCCCCACCCTCGGCCTCAATATCGGGCAGTCCAAGCGCAGAGGCCAATCTCGCTGCCGATCTGCCGGTCAGAGGTTCAACACCGTGGGGCTTCACTGGTCCCCACCAATGTCTCCCAGTGAAGTTCCGCGACCTATACGCGTACTGGTGGCCGACAGCTTGAGCGATTAGCCGGTGTTCCAACCTTCCGCGATGCAGCGTGACCGTGTGGATGATCACCGTTCGGCACTGCGAGACGAGGTAACTTATCGTCTTTCCAAAACCATAGGTACCGCCACCGAACTTGCGGTCGGGAGGTTGGCCAATATTGAAGACGAGATCGACAAAATCGGTTGGTATGCCTTTCGCAGCCGGCGTATCCGCACGGATGGGTCCCCCCAACCCAAGGGTGCCCGTATCAGTTAAGGTAAGGAGCCAGAGATCATCCTGTTGAAGCGCATCGGACAGCTCCAAGAGCGATCCTCCATTGAGGCCGAGACCACGTGGAGGAAGCTCATTGAACAGCTCCTCCGTAAGAGCCTTCCTTGCTCGGGGCTCAGCTCGTCGAAGATCCACCGAGAAGTCAACGGGCCCTGTCTCCTTAACCCTTGCGTCCCAACTGTTCTGTGCCGCCTCCCGGATAAGAATGACCAGAGGATCCAACTCCGGCCGGCCGAGTAGGTTAAGCGCTCCCTCCGCCGCCAAGCCGCCGTGCGCTGGCCGAGGTTCCGGGAAGTGTGAAATTACGCTCATCTCTCGGTAGCCAGCCTAAAGAAGACTTTTTCGGACGATGCTGTATCCATTGGGGCCGGAGACAGGCCGGTCAGGTCGACCTCATAGCGCAGGCGTAGGACGCCTGCTGGTAAGCCGCCAGCCGCGAATGAGGATGCGACGATGCGTGGGAAGCCTTCGTCCACCCGATAGATCCGCTGTTCGACGACCGATAGGCGCTCGTCGTCAGCAGCAGCCTCCCAACCCGTTTGAGTCACAAGGCGATCGAGCCTTGGGCCGTCGACGCCCGTCTGCTTGAGCGAGGCGATGAGCTCGCCAACCGTTCTGCCCTCAGGCTTTGACTCAATACGAATGAAGACAAGGAAGAGCTCTTCCAGTCCAACCGGTTGGAGCTGCTCAACGCCATGGATCTCGACAAATCGGCCTTCTCGACGACGGGTCGTCTTCACCTCAGCCGCCGTTCCTGACGAGCTGAAGTCGTGTTTGGCTCCCATCGGGCCAGTCCACACGTCGACACGCCTCGCCGGATCCAAGCCGACGATCCGGCTTAGCGTGAGCAACTCGCCGAAGAGGCCGGCGACCGCGTCGGCGCCGAGTGCTGTCCGCCGCCGCTCCAGGAGCTCCCGCCAGCGGGATAGGACCTCCTGGCACACGGTGACCGAATCGCCAGGTCGATCGGCTACTCGACTGACCATCTCGGAGGCCAATCGCTCGAATACGTCATTGAGGGCCGGCTCATGACAGACGACGTCGGCGAACGGGCGTCGGATGCCACCAACGACGAGTTCGTTTCGTTCAATGACGACGCCTCGTGAACGTAGGTCCTCTCGAACCGGCGCCCCAAGAGGCACGGGTACCAGAAGGTGGAGTCGGCCGCTCCCATCGCGACCTGCGAAAAGGTCACCGGAGTCGTTTACAACTCCCAAGGAAGCCATCTTGACTTCACCGGGATCAGGCATCTCCGCGCCAAGCGCAACCCACACCGCAGCTAGATCACTCTGGTTCACAACGAGACGTCGTTTAGGTCGGCTTCGGTATCCATGTCGGAAGGGTCGACATCATCAATCTCATCGATGTCCCCGAGAGGCAGAAGGACGGATTTGTAGCTGACTTTCGTGTCGGCCTTCTTCGCCTCAGGGAACACCAGCCCCACGCCGACCATGTGCTCGACGGCGTTGAGAGCTACACGGTTACCAACTCGTCGCTGAGGCACAGAGTCCTTATTGATGGGATACAGGATCACAAGTCCGATTCCGGATGGCCGACGCGACTGAAGCTGATCGTCGGTCATGCGCTTGACCTCGTCCGGGGGAAAACCTAGATCAAGTACTCGGTCCTCATGCGACATGAGCGATTTAATATTTGCGTGCGGTTTCGCAACGGCTTGTATTGCGGCACGGTTGATAAGACCGACAGGTCGCTCGGAGCCCGTCCCTAGGTCGAACTCTCCCCAAGCGAGGTCTTGCCGGCCGACAATACCGACGTTCCATACCAGGAGCTCGCCATTGCGAACTTGGCCGTGAATGTACTGGAGGATTCGGGACGACACAAGATCTTGCGCGTCTGGATGGAATTCGTACGATGTCAAAAACAGCTCGACGTGCTCCACCGCCACACCTTCATAGAGGTACCGGCCACGACCGATATCGGCCCCTGAGTCACCGCCAGCTGCAGCGATTAGGGCTCGCGCCGCGTCTTGGTTGCCTCGGAGCCAGCCGCTATCCCTGTGTTCGAAGAGAATCGTCTGCAGCCGACGCCCACTGTAGGAGACTTGGCAGTCGGCGACGGCCCGCATCTTGAGGGCGGAGGTAATCGCTAGCTTTGGATGCGTTCTAACGCGCAGGCCAAACTCCACGGGAGTGACGTCCTCCCGCTCGTATCGTGCAACATCGATTCTTATTTCTGCCTCGACGGTCGCTAGGAACTGAAAATATTCGGCAAGCTCCGGAGTCGTCCAGATCCGAGGGAGGTCGGCATAGCCGCCCCGATAACCGAACCACCGCCCCATCTGGAGCAATGTGTCATAAGCAACTGTGCTCCGCAGGAAAAAGCTGACGACAAGGCCTTCCAGTGTCAGACCACGAGACAAAGTATTGCCGCCAATAGCGATCACGACCTGGGGAGTAGTACCGTACGAGAGTCTCTCGTCACTGAGATAGTTGTCGACAATCACCTTGACATCATCGAGTACCGAGGGCAGCTGGGGCACAAGGTCCGCAAAACTAACGCTCGACTCACCAACTGACTCAGCCGGCACGCGAGTTGTCTCATGTTCCCATAGCTCTTGGAGGGGATCTGTTTCGGCCGCTGAGAGAAGCTCGCGCACAAGAGCGACCTCACCCATTAGCGGACCCCGATAACGACCATGAAGTTCTGCGAACTGGGTCGTATGGATGAGCATGGAGGAGTGCTTTCCTGTATGACCGCGCGCTCTTCGCGCTGCGGTTGCAAGTAGGAAATACCGGAGCGCATCTCTGAGGGCACTGGTGATACAAGGATCCCACACCCCACGTTCCGACTTCTTGCGCGGCGGTCTCAGGTCGCGCACTTCGTCTTCACTGACGTATCGGACGACGTCGAGCCCTTCCATCCCGTCGCCTGTCTCGTACTCCTCCTCGGTCAACGGCTCTCGGCCAAACAGCCGCTCTGGGCCGAAGTAGTCGGCAGGACGGGGCAGATCGACGATGAAGTCGCGTGGATAAAGATCCTCGGGAATCGACGGGTCAATAAAGATGTTGGCGAACGGCGTCGCCGTGTACCCAACGTACGCAATCTTTGGTTGGGACAGGAGTTCGATTATTAAGCCGTTTATTACTGCTCGATCTTCAGGGTACCTCGTATTAACGCTTGCTTGGTCGGCCTCATCATCGATAACCAGGATCGGACAGTTCCGTCTTGCTGCGGAGGAAGCAGAATTCAGCCAGTCGATAAGATTTTGCAGCCGACGTTTGTGCTTCTTTACGACTGCCAAGATCCGCAACGAGTTCTGGGACAGCAGTGCATCGGCGTTATCCGGTATCCCAAAGTCAGCGGTGTCAGAAGTCAGTTTCATCCAGCGACTTGGATTGAGGCCGACGAGCTGATCCTCAAGTCGGAGCTGGGTCTGGCGCCGCAGATTATTGTGTATGCCCGACATCACGATTACGAGCCGGTAACCAGCATCTGCCGCCTTGGAGGCTACAGCTGTGAAGTTCGAGGTCTTGCCGCTCTGGACATAGCCTAGGACTAGTCCTCTGCCGCTGAACTCCGACAGCCATGGCGGAGGGAGGTGGGCGACCACCTTGGTTGATGCAAGATCGACCGACTGGAGCGCCTCTTGGTCAAATCCGTCCGCCGCAAGCTGGTCTCGCAATGCTGGCCAGAACACGTCGCCCGGTCGTGCGCCGGTGTACCAGGGAATCAGACGGCTCTTGTCTGCCAGCGTATCGGGTTCGCGAGCGGAGATGAGGTTCTCTGCGATGCTTCGGTATCGGGAAACGGCGGCCCTGACGAGACCCTGATCCGCAATAAGGCCCCGCAACACTCCTTCGCCCTGTTCTGGGGTGTTTCCGCCCCGCAGCAGTCCGACGAACATGTCGTAGACGTCTTGGACGTAGTCCATTCGCCGCTCTCTCTAAGGCCGGGCACATGAGTCGCTGTGCCGTCGACGCGGAAGGGACGCAGGTGCCGCCCAAGCTCGGTCGCGGCCCATCGTACGACCACGGGAGGAGGGGCTCGGGCGACCACGAGTCCATAGCGGCCTTGGCTCTACACCTGCTGAGGAAGTCCGTGAGATCCCGCTGGTACCGGCCGCCGCGCGAGACTTTCGGACGACCCACCCGAGAGAGGGTCCCTGTCGCCGTCACTGGCCATCCGTAGTGTTGTGGAATCAAAGGGAGCACGTTGCCTCGGGACCAGTTGCGCACGTATGGGGTCAAGCTCGTTCGCGGCCCCTTTGTGCGCCTCGAGCCTCACCAACTGGCGTGCGAGACCGAGGATGAGCTGCTGTCCTTGGTGCCGTCGTTCAGCCGGCCCCTCGCCGCAGACCTGTTCTGCGGCGCAGGGGGACTGAGCTTGGGGCTAACTCAGGCGGGCTTCGACGTGGTACTCGCTGTCGACAATGATGACGAGGCGCTCGAGACCCACCGCGCCCACCATCCGGGACTGTCCGTCAACTGGGACCTCGGAGATCCCGACGTAGTGGAAAATGTCGCACGCCTCGTGCGTGCCACCGGCGTGACCCTGGTGGCCGGAGGGCCGCCATGCCAGCCGTTCTCTAGGGCCGGCCGGTCGATGATGCGCGACCTCGTCAGAACAGGCCGCCGGCACGAGCACGATCGCCGCCGCGACCTCTGGGAGTCATTTCTCACAGTTATCGAGCTGGCGACTCCGCCTGCCGTCGTGATGGAGAACGTTCCCGACATGGCACTCGACAGAGGGATGATCATCCTCCGCGCCATGATCGAACGGTTAGAGGCCATCGGCTACACGGTCGAAGAGAGGGTGGTTGATACCAAGCTCTATGGGGTTCCGCAGTTCAGGCAGCGGCTAATCCTCGTGGCACTCGCCGACGGCGTGGAGTTCAGATGGCCCGATGAGGCAGTCGAGCGTGTGACGGTTGACAACGCGATTGGAGATCTACCGCCCGTCGTGGGAGGCTGGCGCCCAAAAAACGGGGACGGCGCCGACCCTGTGGCAACAGGATGGCTCCCTTACGAGGGGCCTAAGACAGACTTCCAGCGGCGGGCCCGCTCGACGGTGCGCGCAGTCGATGCAAGCAAGATCTTCGATCACATCACCCGTCCTGTTCGTGCGGACGACGCGCTGGCATTCGCGCAGATGAATCCCAACACGCGCTACTCCGACTTGGACCCCGAGCTGAAGCGCTATCGAGATGACATCTTCGACGACAAATATAAGCGGCTTGACCCGAACGATGTCAGCCGCACAATCACCGCACATATAGCGAAGGATGGCTACTGGTACATTCATCCATACCAGGACCGTACCCTTACTGTTCGCGAGGCCGCGCGGTTGCAAACTTTCCACGATTGCGTGCGATTCGCAGGCCCGCCCTCTGCTCAATTCCGCCAGATTGGAAATGCCGTTCCGGTGCTCCTGGGCCAACGGATCGGTGATGCTGTCCTGACATCTCTACGTAGCGCTCGGCAGGCACGGTTCTCCACGCAACTCGTCGCACAGGAGCTCGCTGACTGGTACGAGGAACGTCCGCCCTCACAGGTCCCGTGGCTTGCGGCCGAGAACCGATGGCTCGTCATCCAAGCGGAGATCCTCTGGTCGCGCATCACCGATCAGGTCGCATTGCGCGCGTGGGCGTCGGTAAGAAGCCTCGCCACCCCGGCAGCGACTCTCACTGCTCTCCCACTTCTCCGGCGTCTCGCAACGCAGTGGCATAGGGAAGCCCGTTGCGACCTTCTGGCGGAGTGCGCGGCATGGTTCGAGGCAAACCCGGCGGTTCTATCGCCTTCCGCCACCGCGGCTGAACTCTGTCTGGCCCCACATGTCAGCAGCGCGATCGCCGACCTAGCCTGCCGAGTCGTACCGGGTGACTCCGAGGATCCTGTTCTGGCAGGATTCGGGGTATTGAGAGTTGCGGCCAGGTTCCAGGGTGCAACCGTCGACCGGCGAAACCGGCTGTCAGATGGCCGGCTCGCCCTCGCCCGCATGATTGGCGGTGAAGACCGCTCGCATGAGGCGCACCTCGCACTCATTGAGCTCGCCAACGGAATCTGCGGGCCACAACGACCCGAGTGTGGTCGCTGCCCGCTCGAACCGTGGTGCGTGGAAGCCGCGGGGAATCCGGTTCAGCGAGCGATGTCGCTCACCACCGGAGCTGATCAGCGACATCGGGAGCGAGAGACCGCAGCCTGTCCATGATCCGTAAGAACGCATCATGTTCGCCAGCGTCGAGCGCAGCTGAAATCAGCGCCGCGCCGATCTCACTGGCATCAGTCCTACTCCGGAGTTCGGCGGGCTCGCTCACGCTCTTGGAGCTGTGAATCGCATCCTGTCGATAAAGACTATCCGCTCTATGACACAGCTCGTGGATAGGTCGCTCCAAAAGAGTCCGAACCTCAGGCGGTAACGCCACGCGCATCTTCGCGACGTTAATCTGAAATAGCACGTCGAGATCGGTCTGGAAGTCCAGCGCAGCCCGAGCAAACTTAGTGTGTTCGTCGGCGGCGCGAATTCCGCACCAACCCCCATGTTGAATCAGGCGGTCGGCCCGATATATATAGAGACCCTGCTGCCGGTTCCACTTGAGTGGACCGCCCATCCGTTCAAATTCGGTTAAACTCGAGAACCGGCGGCGAGGAGGAAGGACATAACGGTTAAGGGTCACCCTTCCGTAGAGGTCACCGACCGACACCTCGTAGGACTGACCCGGCAGTTCGAGACGATGATCTTCCATGGGGGCGAAGGGATCCCACGGCACCGCCTTAATTCCGTTCACCGTGATCACGAGTGGTGCGGCACGAACGGCCTCCCACTGGAGGAACCGATGGAAGACCATCCCGAGATAATCACGAGACCTTTCCGCGAGCTGCTCCAGGCGACGGCGCGCCCATCCACCCTCGGGGCGCCGCTCGGGAAGCACCCGATCGAGGTTCTCCCAAAAAATCACTGTGCCGGGGCCGACGTCCAACCACTGAAGCGATCTGTGCGCCTGCGAGTCTGCCGGCGGTTGGATCACCTCCCAACGATCGGTGCGCTCGATGTGGTCTAGATCGAGCGTCCTCGCTGCGATCCTCCGTCGTGTTAACGCGCGTCGGGTGACCACAGTGACCCGACGGCACTGGGAGAGTGAGGCGGTCTTCAGTCCAAGGCCGTATCTCCCAAGGTCGCCGACGGCGTAGCCACGCCGGGTTCCGAAGCGGAGTGCCTCGTTCAGCCCGAACTCGGTCATCCCGTCACCGTTGTCCGCGACGATAACGTGAGAAGACGATCCATCGAACACGATCTCGATATTCACCTCGGTCGAGCCCGCGGCGACACTGTTGTCCACGATGTCGGCGAGCGCAGCCACGAAGTCGTAGCCGATGTCGCGGAGGGACCCAGTGAGTCGGCGTGCCGAAGGCGTCACATCCACGGGACTTCGGTCTGCAAGGGTCATGGGCGGACTCACTTTCGGCAACCTGAAGTCCACCAAGTTACGGGTCGCGCGCCTGTGAACCGCGGACCTCAGACCCGGTTCGTCCGGGTCCGCCACACCGCGACGATCTCGTCGGCGATCTCACCAGCTGGGGAATGCTCCCAGAAGTGCATCGGAAGCCAACCAAGTTCGACGAGTTCCCGATCCTTCCGGCGGTCCCTCTCAGAGGTCGCCGCCAGCTTCGAGACCCACCATTCGCGGTTGTTCTTAGGGACGACACCATGCTCGTGACATCCGTGCCAGAAGCAACCGTCAAGAAAGACCGCCACTCGGGCTCGGGAGAGGACCACGTCCGGCGTTCCAGGCAACCCTCGGAGGTGGATTCTGAACCTGAGCCCGCGGGCATGAAGCTCACGCCGGAGTGCGATTTCAGGCTTCGTGGAGCAGGTGGGCATTCGGCTCATCTGTGCCGACACCATCTCGCTCTTGGGTGTCGGTCGGATTGAAACAACGCTCAGAACACGGTTGTCCGATTCAGACTTTTTTCTCAAAACTGGCATCCGAAAACGGACTCGGGGGAAGGCGGCCGAGCTGCAATACTGATCAACTGTCAATCTCCGGAAACGCGTCTACTAAAATCGACCGCAGTATTCTCGCCCCCTCTCGGTCAAACTGTAGGAACTGGCTTCCCCTCCCCGGAACCTCGCGGCTAGAAGACCCGTAAGTTTCGAGATGGAGAATTTGTCGTCCATTAACGATCCCGCTTGTCCAGCCGCATTCCACTGAGGAACGGAAATCGATGGTCCTATCAATCTTTACGAAATTCACGACAAGCGCCATGTGCACAATATAGCGAGCCGTCCCGCATGACCCAACCGACGCGACCTCCAAGAACGGTGGGCACCTGACTTGTCGTAACGAGGTGGCTCCTCGTGGCGGCTCCTGTTGCCAGATCTCAGGCAACGACCAGGGTCACCGCACCTTCAAACTGCACCAGGTCGCGCTCTTGACGTCCGCCGCTGGCGGCGAGCGCCTTCTGGCCTACCTCCGGAATGCCTCCAAGATCGGCAGCCGGCGGAGGCGCAGGAGGAGGACCGACGCCGATTAATCGCTCACGGCACGGGCAACGCCGGGCAACGGTCCAGGTTCCAGTCGTTGAACTGGAGGTCGGTGTGGTAATGCGGGTTGGCAATGTCCGCCTGCCACGACTTGACGACCCCGTCGCTGCGGCTCAGGACCACGAACGCAAAGAACTCCTGCTCAAGGTCTGGCCGCCACTCTCTCACGGTGTGCTCATGTGGCCACTGGCGCATCGTCTTGGCGAACTGCCAGCGGGCCTTTGGCGATTGTAGGCCGAGGCGTCGCTGGTCGTGAGGGCTGTCAATGGCAAAGGGCCATTACACGCAGGGCAAAGGCGATCGGACGGCCAGTCTACCCAAGGCTCGTACGAGGCAGCGAGGTGAGCCCGCGATGATGGGATGCATGTCTTCCCCGGTCGCGGTCATCCTCGAGCAACTCGCAGCTACAAGCTGGTTTGCCGCCCACGGCGAGGTAGCACTGACCGCAGGACTTGCCTTCTGCCTCGAGAAGGACCGAGCCGCCGCGCAGGCATTCATCACATTGATCCGGGACCGCACTGGCCAGAGCGTAGAAGCCCTCCCCTCCCCCAATCGCTGGCAGGCGGAGCTCCCGGACGACGATCGTCTGCGGTTGGACATAGCCGGGTTGTTGAACATGGACGAGGTGCCGGCACCGGTCCTACTCGTGGAGGCCAAGGTGGGTGCGACCTTCGCTCCCCGCCAGGTGTCCACGTATGTCCTCTCCCAGAAGCTGGCCCTTTCACAAGCCGGCGTCACGTGCGGGGCCTTCGTCGTCCTCGTCCCGGGATCTCGTGTGCGCGCCACGCGCGAGGAGGTCGGCGCCGACCTCGAGTCTCTGGGTGTCACCGCTGGCGACCAGGCGTGGGTGCTGGACGGGAGTCCCGCAGTCACCGTGACGGTCATCTCCTGGGATGAGGCGATTGGCAGGATGCTGGCGAAGGCGGAAGCCGCCGCCTGCGATCTCGAGCAGCTCCTCGGAGCGTGCCGGGCCTTGCAAGGTGCAGACGTCATGGCGTTCACCGTTAAGGACTTGGCCGGTACGTGGCGGGACCGGAAGGACGACCTCCGACTGATCATCGACCGGGTGACCCGAGAGGCGACTGCAACGTTGACCCTTAGACACGCCCCGTGGCAGGCGAAATCGTCTGGGGGCCTCGATGGCGGCTACCGCTACCTAGCCCCGCCCGACCTTCCAAACCTGGCCGTTGGCATGCGACTAGATGACGGCAGCTCACCGCTTTGGGTCCGCTGGCATTGGCGGACCGCCGACATCAAGAAGGTGAGGATTCGCCTGACCAACGCTGGCCATAAGGTCCAGGATTACGTTGATCATCTCTGGCTGCCGCTGGAACTGGAGCCTGACGTCGGGTCCTCCACCCGACAGATCGAGAGCCTCGTATCGCAGGTCGTGGAGTTATATAAGACCGCCGTTGCCTGGTCCGATCCCGTCTAACCGGAACTCGCTTGACCGCCAGCATTCAACTAGGACAAGCCGCACGGCCAAGGTCGACCATAACCTCATTCTCGTCCGGCGATCTCAGAGGACACGTCCCCGCCGAACCGGGTCCGAGACAACTTCGTCCTTCGCTGGAGGCTTAGGTGCTGTTCGGTGTCGAAGTCAATGCAGACACGAGGCGAGCCGACCGTGAATCGAAGTCAAGACGGCCCGACAGATGGTCCGCGCTCAAGAACCGCAGCTGGCAGCTGGAAACTCCTCCCTCCAGCAACGTGCCCGACAAGGGTTAAACCTCGTCCGAGTCTATCACTCGCTCAAATGCGCTCTTCCTCAATACTGCAGGAAGAACAAGGGCTATTGGGGGGGCACCTAGCCGCAGCGGTGAGGGCGCGGAGTAGCTATCGCTTCCCCGCCTCGAGATCTAACTCAATTGTCGAGGTCCTCGGGCTGCTTCGACCACGGTGGTGTGTCCTCCCTCCGCATTATCGTGTCATCGCTCTGATGCTGCAGCGCCGCGTCGACTACATCTGCGAAGACTCCCCATGCATCTGAGACCGCGTTGACTAGGGCGGTACGGTAGGGCCTGAGGTCCTCCCAGTAGCGGGCCGTAGTAACGGGGACAGAGCCATAGCGTACCCAGACTCCTTTGCCGACTGGGTTACCAGCCGGAAAGGCCCCCTTGGTAATCGCCGCTCCTGCCGCCCAAGGCCCAATGACAGGCCGTAGGTCATCGCGGCTTGTTCCCATTCGAAGTCCCACCCAAGGCGCGTTACTCGCCTCAAAACGTACGCTTCGCCACCACCCGATCGCTATCATCGCTCGTGGAATCGGGGTTCTCGCGGTTGCATCAGTGGGCAGCCACGACGGACGCCACATCGCTATCAATTGCTCCGAATCGAGGACCAAATGGTCGACGCCGATCTCGGGATCCTGGACGCGCGCTAGCTCTATAATGTCACGTTGAAGACTCAACATGAACTGATGCGCGACTACCTTCTCGACCTCGACAAGCTTGGCCCATTCGTCGATTTGCTTTCGACGCTCTAGATAGAACACCAGCTTAGCGTCGCTGATTGGCTCCGACTCGTCCATCAGGCCAGTTCCTCCTCGAGTGCGATCACATAGTCGTTCGCTGCGAAACATCGTTCGCCATCGGCTTTCGCTTCTTGGATCGCGGCGCGCAGCTCCGGAAGAACCTGATGCCGCCAGCTGGCCGTCCTGAAAGCAGCAGTGACCTCAGGTCTGGCGCTTCGTGGCTGAACGCCTTCTGGTGTGAGGTATACGAAGCACGCCCCCACCGAGAGATACGCGTCGTAGTAAAGATCGAGCTGGTCGCCGTGTTGTCCTGCCCACAGCTTGTCCTCGATTACCAGCGTCCAATTTATGCCCCGTACCACGACGTCGGTGTACCCATACCGATCAATGACCTCCGGATGACAACAGGCTTCCTCGGTCACCACACCAACATGACGGTCCGCTCCATCCATAGGTAGATCACAGACGGCGAGGAATTTCTTCAGGAAGCGACTTCCAAGCCCGTGCCTCCCGTTCGGATCAAGTAGCCAAGAGAGGACTCTTGAGTGGACCTTTTCAAGGTGGCGTTGGTCGATGATGCCGAGCAACGATTGCGCACCGGACTGCCACGCACCACTGGAAAGAAGAATCTCCTGAAGGGCCGCTGCCTCACCGAACAGCCCGACCCATTGCTCAGGCCGCCGATCTGTGACGAGCGCTTTCCTCCAGCTTCCGACATGCGCATCGAACGTGCCCACCCAGGAGCCGGTGGAATCTTGGAAGGTCACCCAGTGACCGCGGACGACAGAGAGTTTCGTATCGAGCTGTCTGGAAGTGGCACGAGGATTGTCCCTTTCGATATTCGCTGCTCGTCGTGTAGGCGCTGGCTGCCTCCGAGCGCAGTGGAAAACATATGCGGTTCGTCCCCGCCGTCTGCCCGGATGTCCAGGGCCGCGTGTCCGAACCAATAGAGGGTTCTATCAGGCCCACGCCGCCGTCGATTCAAAACGCATTTCAGGAGTTCCACCAACGCTCCACGAGGCCGCGGTCGGCGTTACGGGACGGAGCGTGACCATGGAGGAGCTGGTGACGCATGGCTACCCGCCTGAACAACGCCTCTGGACGACAATGCCGACGACTGGTGAGCGAGATCCGCTACCAACCGGGTGTCTCACCTCCCCCGTACCTTGAAATGCATGCACTCCACGATCCGACTCAACCACAACCTTCTCGCTGTCGAACTCGATCACACCGTCCACGTCATGATCGAGCTCGACGCCCCGGAGGCACCTGACCACCACGATCGGCCGCCGCTCAAGCTGGCGCTCGTGATCGACCGGTCAGCGTCCATGGCCGGCGAGAAGCTCGAAGTGACCAAGGCGTGCGCCGCCTACCTCGTTCGCCGCATGGCCTCCACCGACGAGCTGGCCATCGTCACCTACGACGACACCGTCGACCTTGTAGCCTCCCTCGCTCCCGTCAATCCCGCGAGCCTCCTCTCGGCCATTGCCGCCATCGGCCCCGGCGGGTCGACCAACCTCTCCGGCGGCTGGCTCAAGGGCCTCGAGGTCCTGAGCGGCTCCACACACGGCGGCTGCGCCGACTCCACCCGCCGGGTGCTCCTGCTCACCGACGGGCAGGCGAACGTCGGGATCACCGAGCCCGCATCCCTGGTGGGCATGGCGACGACGGCCCGGGGAGACGGCGTCGGCACGACCACCATTGGCTTCGGCGGAGACTTCGCCGAGGAGCTCCTCACCGCGATGAGCGACGGCGGAGGCGGCAACGCCCATTTCGCGCCCACGCCCGACGCCGCCCCGACGATCTTCGCCGAGGAGTTCGAGGGCCTGGCCCGCGTCGTCGCCCAGAACATCAGCGTCGAGATCCGCCCCAGCGGCGACGTGGCGCTCGTCGAATTCCTGAACCGCTACCCGGCCACCGCGGTGGCGGGCGGTGTGCAGTTCGCCCTCGGCGACGCCTATGGCGAAGAGCGCAGAATCGTGGTCTTCACCCTGCACGTCCCCGCGTTGGCCGCCCTCGGTGTGGCCAAGGTGGCCGACGTGGTCCTGCGGTACGTGAGCGTGGGCAACCAGATCGCGGCCCACGAGGTGACCCTCCCCGTGACGGTGAACGTCGTCAGCGGCACCGAGGCGGCCCAGGCCGAGGCCGACCACGCCGTGGTGGATGAGGTGGTGGTGCTCAAGGCGGCCCAGGCCCGCGACGACGCCCGCCGCCTGGCCGGACAGGGCGACTTCACCGGCGGGCAGGCGGTGCTGCGGGCATCGGCCGTCGAGCTGCGCCTCACTGCCCAGGGCTCGTCGAAGGCCGACGAACTGCTGGCCGAGGCCGCGCTCCTCGACGACACCAGCGCGCTGCTCGCTCCGTCCTCCTACGACGGCTTCACGCAGAAGCGCCTGCACTACGAGTCCTGGCAGGCCCGCCGCAAGCGTGACCCGGGCCGTTGAGACCTCCTCGCCCGGCCCCGTACGCGGTTCGGCCCCTGAGCTTTAGCGTGGGTACCTAGATGGCCTTCACGGTTGACGACGCTCGTGACTACATCGCCGCTGTCCGCTGGCAGTTCGCCACAACGATGCCCCAGTGGCCCCATGAGTACACGGTGCGCGAATGGCGGCCAGAGCTCGAACCGGTGTTCCTCGAGTTCGTGACCCTGATTCGCACCGAGGGCATCGTCAAGCCCTGGCCCGCCGACGTGGCCACCCCTCGCTACCACCACACCTACCTGGAGCTCGATTCCTGGGACTACTGGACCATGGGGGAGCCGATCCCGGAGACAGCCCTGATCAACCGGGCTCGGATCGCTCGCCCCGACGCCGCCGGGTAGCAAATGGCCATTTTCGGGTCGCCAACAGCCATGCCGAGGGCACGGACGCCCGTCGTCACCACCGCGCTCGCATGCTTCGACGAAACCCGGCTTCCCTCTCAGTCGCGGTGGATGCGGCGACCGGTCACCTCGGTCGGCCGGATCCGGATCCAATGAGCTTTCTGGCCGAGCGCCCAGGGCTGCAGTGGCAGTGCCGCGGCCGTGCGGCGGTCCTCGGGGGTGGTGACCTCGGCCGCCCGCCCTTTCACGAGGACGCTCCAGCCGGTGTGCTCATCGACGCTGATCCCGTCAGCTTCGAAGCAGACCGAGGGGCTCCGGACCAGACCTCGGAGCTTGCTGCCGGGGTCGGTTCTGAATACGATCGTCCCCTCGTCGACCACGAAGTTGACCGGGTAGATCTCGGGCGCGCTGTCGACGAGAACTCCGATGCGTCCGACCGTCGCCAGGCCCAATAGGTACCAGCACTCTGGCTGAGAGAGGTGCTCGACCCAGGTTCGTCGATCAATCACGGCCATGTCGGGCTCCCTCGGTGAGGTTTGGCCCAACCATGCACCGCGGCCCCGGTCACCAGAAGGGCCGTTGGTCCCTACGAACATGACCGGCCGGCACTAACCGGATCATGTGACCGTCCGGATCAAGTCCAGCCAGGCTCAAGGCGCGCCGCATGAGTCTGCGCACCCCGCTTCCAGTTCCCGCTGCTGACGCGGCCGCGGCGCAATCTTCTGAGCCTCAGACCGAGCCCTGGGGGACAACCCATTCGTGGTCGGCCCCCCCGATGGTGGAGAGGCGTTCGAAGTCGGCGTCGTAATGGAGCACCACCAGGCCGGCCACCTGGGCCGCCGCCGAGATCACCAGGCCGGGGATCGGGATGCGGTGTTGGCCGCGGCGGGCGAGAGCGTGTTGAAGCTCGAGCGCCCGGCTCATCACCTCCGGCGTGATCGGAACGGAATCAAGGCTTCTGCGCTCTTCGAGGACCGCCTCGTAGTCGGCCAGGTTGCGACCACTGAAGAGGACCTCGAGGTCGACGATCGCGCAGGTGGCGATGAACCCGTCCACCATGAGCGGTCGTAGGCGGGCGGACACCGAGGCGACCGGGAACCGGGCGAGGGCGCTCTTGTCGGCGAGGAACTGTGCGTTCAGCGCCACGCACCCGACATGACCGAGGGATTGTCGAGGTCGAGGCCCTGCATCCCCTCAAGACGGTCCGCGTGACGGATCCGGCGGGCAGCGAAGACAACCGATTCGAGCGAGCGGTTCACCGTCTCCTTCATGGTGGATGCTCCGAGGACCGCCGACGCTTCCTTCAGAAGGTCGTCGTCGATATCGACGAGTCGTTTACTCATGGCCGGAGTATATACGACGCTCACCACTCTGGATATACAGAACACCTAGCTCATTCGACAACGGCCCGCCGATGTCGCGACCACTCGACCAGTTCCCAGCTCAACTCGAGGACGGCGACGGCGATGGCGGCCACGCCGATCACGGCCAGGGTGACGACGAGGGGCGGCATCTCGATGTCGAACGTCTCCCGGAGGCCCGGCGCCGCCAGCGTCACGAGGAACGCCACCGCCATCGAGGCCAGCATCACCGCCTTCCACTCGTTGAGGGGGCGGGCGAGGATCACCAGCACCCACAGGGCGACCAGGAACAGCACGATCACGGCGCACGTCCGCTCCTGGACCAGCGACACGCCCGCCTCCTGGCCGGCGATGGCGTAGCCGCAGAACGTGGCCACCGCCGCCACCGCTCCGGCGGGGACGGCGAAGTGGGCCACCCGGGACACGAAACCGGGGCGGTTGCGCCGGTCGTTGGGCGCCAGGGCCAGGAAGAAGCCCGGGATCCCGATGGTGAGGCTGGAGATGATCGTCAGGTGCCGGGGGAAGAAGGGGAAGGGCAGCGTGGCGAACCCGACCGCCAGCGCCAGCAGCGCCGCGTACACCGACTTGGTCACGAACAGGTTGGCCACCCGCTCGATGTTGGCGATCACCCGCCGGCCCTCGGCCACGACCGCCGGCAACGAGGCGAACGAGTCGTCCAAGAGGATCAGCTGGGCCACGCTGCGGGTGGCGCCGCTCCCCGACCCCATGGCCACGCCCATGTCGGCCTCCTTGAGGGCGAGGACGTCGTTGACACCGTCGCCGGTCATGGCCACCACGTGCCCCCGTCGCTGCAGCGCCTGCACCATGGCCCGCTTCTGACGGGGCTGCACCCGTCCGAACACCGACGAGGCCTCCAAGGCCTTCCCCAGCTCGCCGATGTCGTCGGGCAGGCCGCGGGCGTCGACCGGCGACTCGCCCCCGGGGATGCCCACCTCGACCGCAACCGCGCCCACGGTGGCCGGGTGGTCGCCCGAGATCACCATGACCGCCACGCCCTGCTGCCGGAAGTAGGCCACCGTCTCGGCCGCCTCCGGGCGG
>JAXDMK010000056.1:0-5364 GCA_034666105.1 Actinomycetota bacterium
GGGTGCTGTAGGTCGAGGCCGGCGTCGTGCAGGTGAACGGCGCCGCCTCCTTGCGCACGGTGAGCTTGAGCGTCCCGCCCGCCACGGCCACGTTGTCGGGATCGTCGACGTAGCAGTCGTCCTGGGAGCCGAATCCGCTGGCGGCCGACGTCTGGGGGACCCAACGGGCCCGGTTGAGCGACGTGCCGTCGAAGTTCTCGGCCAGGGTGCACACCCATGGCGTCCCGTTGGCCCGGAGGACGGTGGCGCCGCAACCGCTGACCGGCGCGGCCCCGGTCGCCGGCGCTTTGGCCGGCGCCTTGGCCGCGGCGTCGGCAGGCACCACGGTGGCGCACAAGGTGCCCACCAGCAGTGCCGCGCCCGCCAGCAGGAGGCGGCCGCGTCCACGGGTCTCGTTCATCGAATCAGCATCGGTCGCGCCGCGCCACGACTTGAGCGCTACCGCCCGGCCGTGGGCTACGAGGGCGCGAGTCCCCGGGCGACGGTGTCGAGCATCTGGTCGACGATGCTGTCCGGCTCCTGGAACGTCGGGAAACCGGGGACGGAGATGAGCAGCGACGTCAGCCCGTGGACGGTGGCCCACAGGATCGTGGCCACCCGGAAGGGGTCGTCCACCGCGAACACTCCTCGGTCCATGCATTCCTGGACGTTCTCCACCAGCGACTGGAACGAGCGCATTCCCGGCAGCAGTCCGGCCTCGAAGTCGGCCTGGCTGAACTGGCCCTTGCCCATGAGCATGACCCGGTAGTGCTCGGGGTGGGCCACGCCGAAGCGGACGTAGGCCTGTCCCCGTCCCCGGAGCCGCTCCAAGGGGTCCTCCACGCCGGCCGTGGATTCGGCCACGACCACGTCGAGCTTGCGGAACTGGGCCTGGCAGACGGAGTGGATCAGCTCGTCCTTGTCGGCGAAGTGAAGGTAGATCGACGGCGGGGAGACCCCGACCGCGTCGGCGATGGCCCGGATCGACACCGCCGACTCGTCACCGGTCGTGAGCAGCAGTTTCTCGGTGGCGGCCAGGATCTCCTCGCGCAGCCGCTCGCCTTCGCCCCGGGGGGCGCGCGCCCGGCGGGCGACCGGCGACGACGTCGGCGGGGCCGTCATCGGACCTTCTCCAGGGTGCGCATGAGGGCTGGCACCTGGGCTGCTCGGATGAGGGTCACGTCCACCAGACCGCCATGGTAAGGCCGATCCCGAACAACTTGATGACCAAGCAGGGCCGAGGCCGCGTCGATGGGCACGAGGCCGGCGGCCCGGTGCCCATCGAGATCGAGTGGGAGGCGCCGGGTGGCGCCCGACCGGGCTCAGTCGGGCAGGCGGGACGACAAGGCGGGGATGACGATGGCGGCCGCCACCAGGTGGGTGAGGACGAGCGTCAGCTTGGTGGCGGCGCCGGCGGAGAGGATCGCGTCCGGCACCAGCGACAGGGCCGTCAGGACGACGGTCGTCCGGGTGAAAGTGGTGCGGGGACGATGAGCCCGGCGGCCGATGGCGCGGGCGAGCAGGACGCCGATGGCGGTGAAGAAGAGGGTCAGCTGGCCGAAGCCGATGACGGGGATGGCCTTCCCCGGCTCGGTCTCCAGCGAGACGCCGGCGGCGTGGACGACGGCGGCGACGGCGACAGTGGCGGCCGCGGCCGCCACGCCCGCGCCCAGGCCGGCGCGCCACAGCGAAGGGACGGACCTCGGGCCGGCGTCCGGGGCGAACGCGGACGGGGTGGACGGGGTGGCGGGGGCGGTGGTGGCGGTCATCGGGCTCCTCCGGGACTCCGGGGCCGGCTCGTCCGACCCTCACCCTCTACACGAAGCCCGCCCCCCGAAATCGACACGCGGCCCGGGAAATCTCCGGCCCAGGACACAACTGGTGACACTTTCACCCCCCCAGAGGCGGAAAGTGTCACCGGTTGGGGGTGTCAGACGGCGGATGCCACCTGGCTGGCCCGTTGCTGCTCGAGGCGGCGGATGAGGTCGACGGGGGCCACCAGCCACATGGCGGCCACGGTCGCGTCCCAATCGGCCAGGAGGGCCTGGGCCCGGGGGGAGCCGGTGAGCTCGGCGTGGCGCTCGATCCGCCAGCGCAGGTCCTCCAGCAGGTCGGCGTCGGGGAGGGCGACGTCGACCAGGGCCGCGTTCAGGCGGCTGGGCAGCTTGTGGTCGGGATCCCAGACGAAGGCCTGGCCGCCGGTCATCCCCGCCCCCAGGTTGTAACCGACCGGCCCCAGGATGACCACGCACCCGCCGGTCATGTACTCGCAGGCGTGGTCGCCGACACCCTCCACCACCGCCGACGCGCCCGAGTTGCGCACCGCGAACCGCTCGCCGGCCGACCCGGCCACGTACAGCTCGCCACCGGTGGCGCCGTAGAGGCAGGTGTTGCCGGCCAGCACCGGCGTGCCGGCGTCGTTCTCCGGAGGGCGGATCACCAACCGTCCGCCGGCCATGGCCTTGCCCACGTAGTCGTTGGCCTCGCCCACCAGCTCGAACTCGATGCCGTGGCCGAGGAAGGCGCCGAAGCTCTGCCCGGCCGACCCGTCGTAGCGGACGGTGACCGTGCCCGGCGGGGGGGTCTCGCCGAACTCGAGGGCCAGGGCCCCGCTGAGGGCGGCGCCGATGGTGCGGTCGGAGTTGACGATGGGGTAGCGCAGCTGGAGGTCGACGCCGTCCCACAGGGGCTGGAAGGCGTCGTCGACGAGGCGGTCGCCCAGGGCCGACCGGGGCCGTTGGATGGGCAGGGCCCGCACGAAGTGGCGGGGCGCGTCGGGGTCGGACGGCGGCCGCAGCAGGGGACTGAGGTCCATGGTGTTGGCCCGGGGGTCGTCGGCCGGGCGCTGGCGGATGCACTCCACCCGCCCGATGGCCTCGTCCATCGTGCGATAGCCCAGCTCCGCGAGGTAACGGCGGACCTCCTCGGCGATGAAGACCATGTAGGCGGCCACCCCCTCGGGCGTCCCCGCGAACTTGGCCCGCAGGTGTGGTCGCTGGGTGGCGATGCCGGTGGAGCAGGTGTCCTTGTGGCAGGCCCGGAGCATGATGCAGCCCTCGGCGATCATGGCCGCGGTGCCGAAGGAGTACTCGTCGGCGCCCAGGAGGGCGGCCATGATCACGTCGCGGCCGGTCATCATGCCGCCGTCCATCCGCACCCGGACCCGGTCCCGCAGGCCGTTCTCCATCAGCGCCTGCTGGGTCTCGGCCACGCCCAGCTCCCAGGGCAGGCCGGCGTGCTTGATGGAGGTGAGGGGCGACGCCCCGGTGCCGCCGTTGCAGCCGCTGATGTGGACCACCTCGGCCAGCGCCTTGACCACGCCGGCGGCGATGGTGCCCACGCCGTCCTCTGCCACCAGCTTCACCGACACGTCGGCGTGACGGTTGACCTGCTTGAGGTCGAAGATGAGCTGGGCCAGGTCCTCGATGGAGTAGATGTCGTGGTGGGGCGGTGGGGAGATGAGCCCGATGCCGGGCTGGGTGTGGCGGAGGGCGGCGATCTCCTCCGACACCTTGTTGCCCGGGATCTGCCCCCCCTCGCCCGGCTTCGATCCCTGGGCCATCTTGATGTTGAGCTCGTCGGCGAAGGCGCAGTACTCGGGGGTGACGCCGAAGCGTCCCGACGCGATCTGCTTGATGCGGCTGTTCTTGTCGCCCTTGGCCTGGCCCCGGGTCTTGAACCGGGTGTAGCTCTCGCCTCCCTCGCCGCAATTGGAGAGGCCGCCGATGAGGTTCATGGCCTCGGTGAGGGTCTCGTGGGCCTCCCGGCTGAGGGCGCCGTGGGACATGGCGCCGGTGGAGAAGCGGCGGGTGATGGCCAGCGCCGGCTCCACCTCGTCCAACGGGACGGGAGGGCCGGACGGGACCAGGTCCATGAGGTCGTGGAGCTCGGTGGCGGGCCGGCCGTTGACCAGGTCGGCGAAGCGCTGGTAGCTCTCCGACCCGTTGCCGTTGCCGTTGCCGTTTCCGTTGACCGGGATGGACCGGTTGCCGTCGCCCGCCCCGTTAGTGGCGGCCGCGGAGGCGTCCCGGAGGGCGGACTGCAGCAGGTGGGCCGCCTTCATCTCGTTGAGAGCCTTCACCACGTCGTCGGTGTGGGTGTGGAACTCGCCCCGCTTGCGCACCCGGTAGTAGCCGCCCTCGGCCAGGCGGCCGTTGGCGTGACGAGCGAGGGCGTCCTCGCCCAGCTCCTCCCACCCGATGCCGCCCACGATCGAGGGCGTTCCCGGGAAGGAGACGTCGATCACGTCGGGGCCGAGTCCGATGGCCTCGAAGATCTGGGCCCCCCGGTAGGAGTCGACGGTGGAGATGCCCATCTTGGACATGATCTTGAGGACCCCGTCCTCCATGGCCGCCTGCAGCCGCTCCTGGGCCTCGGGGCCGGACAGGTCGACGTCGGGGTTGTAGTCGGCCTCGTGGGCCACCGTCTCCAGAGCCAGGCCGGGGCAGATGGCGTCGGCTCCGTAGCCGATGAGGCAGGCGAGGTAGTGGGTGTCGCGGGCGTCGTCGGCGGACACGACCAGGCTGGTGTCGGAGCGCAGTCCGGAAGCCACCAGCCGGGAGTGCACCGCCCCCGTGGCCAGCAGCGCCGGCACCGCCGCCCGGTCCTCGTCGACCCCGCCGTCGTCGATGATGAGGATCCCGGTTCCGGTCCGGGCCAGCTCCTCGGCTCGATGGCACAGGCGATCCACCGCCGCCCGCAGCCCGCCCGGACCGTCGGCCGCGGGGAACGTGGCGTCGAGGTGGGCGACGCCGAAGCCGGGGTCGGACACGAGCAGGTCGACGATCGCCGACGGGTACAGGAAGAACGACTTGAGCACCAGCAACTTGGCCGCCTCGGGGCCCTCCGACAGGATGGGGTGGCGGGGGCCGAGGCAGGTGCGCAGGCTCATGACCAGCCGCTCCCGCAGGTGGTCGATAGGCGGGTTGGTGACTTGGGCGAAGCGCTGCTTGAGGTAGTGGTGCAGGGGCCGGGGCCGTCCCGCCAGGTGGGGGAGGGGTGAGTCGTCGCCCATGGAGTACGTCGGTTCCTTGGCGTCGTTGGCCATGCGCCGCAGCACCATGGCCAGCTCCTCCTTGGAGTAGCCGAAGATGGCCTGGCGGCGTTCGATCTCGTCGGGCTCGGGCGTCTGCTCGATGGCCCGGCCGCGGGACATGTCGCGCAGGCCGTCGGCCGCCCACCGGGCGTAGGGGGCGCCCGCCGCCACCCGCTGCTTGCAGGCGGTGTCGTCGAGGAAGCCCCGGGTGGGGTCGACGAAGAGCATCTCGCCCGGGCCGAGGCGGCCCCGCTTGACCAGACCCCGGCCGCCGATGTCGACAGCGCCGGCCTCCGAACAGCACACCACCAGGCCGTCGTCGCAGATGGCATAGCGAAGGGGCCGCAGCC
>JAXDMK010000057.1:0-3431 GCA_034666105.1 Actinomycetota bacterium
CGGGTCGGTCCTGGTCAGCGGTCGCGGCCGGCGACGAAGAAGGCCAGCTCGGCCAGGGCCGCCACCGCCTCCTCGGCCAGCGGCGCCTGCTCCAGGGCCTCCACCGCCGACTCCACCAGGGCGTCGATGCGCGTCTCCAGCTGCTTGACGGCGCCGGTGTCGACCAGGATCTCCTGGAGGGCGACGATCTCGTCGTCGGTGAGGTCGTCGGCCCCGTAGCGGTCGAGGGCCGTACCCGGGCCGCCGGCGGCCTCCGCGGCCAGGGCGTAGAGCACGGTGGGCTTGCCCTCCCGCAGGTCCTCCCCCACTGGCTTGCCGGTGACGGTCTCGTCGCCGAACACGCCCAGCAGGTCGTCGCGGAGCTGGAAGGCCTCGCCGAGAGGCAGGCCGTAGGCGCTCAGGGCGCCCCCCAGCTCGGGCATGCGCCCGGCCAGGGCCGCCCCCAGGTGCAGGGGCCGCTCGATGGTGTACTTGCCCGACTTGAACCGGCAGATGCGGCGGGCGGCGTCCTCCGCCACCCGGCCCCGGGCGGTGCCGACCAGGTCGAGGTACTGGCCCACGTTGACCTCGATGCGCAGCTCGGTGAACACGTCGATGGCGGCCCGGCAGGCGCCGGCCAGCATGCGGTCGGCGTAGACGAAGGCCAGGTCGCCGGCCAGGATGGCGACGCCCTCGCCGAAGCGTCGCCCCTCCCCCCGCCACCCGGCCAGGCCGTGGCGGGCCTCGAACTGGACGTGGATGGTGTCCATCGCCCGCCGGGTGGGCGAGCCGTCCATGATGTCGTCGTGGATGAGGGCGAAGGTGTGGAGCAGTTCGAGGGCGGCCCCGGCGTCGACCACCATCCGGTCGGTCGGGTCGCCCCCGGCCCCCGTGAACGCCCAGTGGCAGAAGGCGGGCCGCAGCCGCTTGCCCCCCGCCAGGACCAGCTCCTTCAGGGCCTCGAAGGGCTCGATGAGCTCGGCGTCGATGGCCGCCCACCGGGCCAGCTCGTCATCGAGGACGGCCCGGATGCGGTCCTCGACCCGGGCCGCGATGAGGCCCAGGCTGGGCGGGGCGTCGGCCGAACGGGGCGCGACCCGCATCAGCCGGCGGCCACGGTCGACCCCACCGTCGGGGGTGGGGTGGACGACCGCCGGGCGGACTTGGCCTCCAGCGTGGCGGCCACGGTGAAGCCGATGGCCGACCCCAGCCCGAGCACGACCAGCCCCCCGAGGGCGTCGAAGACGAAGTGGTTGGCGGTGACGACGATGGCGAACAGGGTGCAGGCGGGATAGATCATCACGGCCGCCTTCGCCCACCAGGAATTGAGCGCCGGCACGAGCACCAGCGTGCACCACATCGACCAGGCGAAGTGCAGGCTGGGCATGGCCGCGTACTGGTTGGACAGCTTGCTCATGGCGCCGGAGTCGAACGACCACAGGCTGCCGTAGACCCGCAGGGTGTCGACGAACCCGTAGCCGGCCGGCAGCAGCCGGGGCGGCATCAGGGGATAGGCGGCGAAGCCGATGAGGGCGAGGGCGGTGGTGGCGGCCAGGGTGTTGCGCCACCGCCGGTAACGGACCGGGAACCGGCGGAACAGGAACACCAGGGCGAAGATGGTGACGAAGAAGTGGAACGTGCCGTAAAACAGGTTCCAGAACTCGATGAAGCCGTTCCACCCGAGGAAGTGCTGCTGGACGGCCTCCTCGTGGTACATCCCGACGAGCTTCTCCCAGCGGATGACGCGCAGGGCGTTGTGCAGGGCCCGGGTCTCGGAGACGACGGCCGAGCCCTGGGTGTTCCGCACCACGCTGTAGATGGCGTAGAAGGCGAGGACCAGGCCCACCTCCTTCCACCAGCGCAGACCCCGCCGGGCGGCCGCATCGGGGGGCGCCGGAGATTCAGGCGGCGGGTCGGGGGGCGCCGAATCGGGGGGCGGCGGGTCGTCGGGCGCCGGGTGGTGGGTGTCGGGGTCGACGCCGGCGCTCACGCCACCGCTCGGAGCGGGCGGGTGCCCACTGCGAACGCGGGTGCGCCCAGGAGGCTGACCACCAGGTTCATCCCGTACAGGAGCAGCCCCAGGGCCACCGCCTGCCCGGCGGCCACCCCGAGGGGGGCCAGCAGCAGCACCAGCGCGCCCTCTCGGAGGCCGAGGCCGTTCACCGACAACGGCAGTACCTGGGCGATGGCCACGATGGGAACGAACGCCATGGCCGCCGACCAGCCCATGTTGAGGCCCAGGGCGTGGCCCGCGGCCCAGGCCGCGAACACGATGGTGAGCTGGTAGGCCAACGCCGTGGCCAGCACCGACGCGGCCTCGCCCGGGTGCCGGCGCATGCGGTCGATCCCCAGGTGGACGGCGCCCAGGAAGCTGAGCCAGTTGGCCCGCCCCGCCAGGCGGGCGCCCAACCGGGTGTTGCCGGCCACCAGCACGATCACACCGAGCACGGCCAGGGTGCCCAGCGACAGCCCGAGGGCCAGGTGGGTGGCGGTGCCCATGTGGAGGAGCGTGGGGTTGCCGACGAGGGCGACCAGGGTGATGAAAGGCAGGACGACGAACCCGGTGAGGCGCTCGAGCACCACCGACGCGAACGACTCCGGGGGATGGCCGTTGGCGGCCGACAGCCGGGTGACCCGCAGGACGTCGCCCCCCACCGTGCTGGGCAGGAAGTTGGAGACGAAAACACCGGCCAGGACGTGGTTGAGGAGGGTGTGCAGGTCGGACGGGAGATCGAGGGCCTGCAGGACCCGCTGCCAGCGGAGGGTGGCCAGGATGACGGCGGCGAAGGTGACGGCCACGCCGGTGATCACCCACGTCCAACTGGACAGCTCGTGGATGGGGCTGAGGGCGTCGAGGTCGAAGCGGGTGAGAAGGAGCCCGAGCATGGTGACGCTGGCCGCCATGCGCAGGCCCAGGAAGACCCGTCCCTTGGTGAAGAACCGGGTGGGAGCAGGATCCGGGGGAGCCTCGGCGTCGACGGCTTCGGTGTCGACGGCTTCGGTGTCGACGGCTTCGGCGTCGACGGCTTCGGCGTCGGGGGCCGCCGGGTCGGCGGACCTCCGGCCCGCGCCAAAGCCTCTTCCCGACCGGCCGCTCATCCCTTAAGCCTACGCATTGGGCAGGGGAATTGTTCCCGATCTCGCCTCCCCGGCGCGGCTGCCGACTAGCGCGCCCCACCCCGTACCATGGCCAACCATGCCGCCCGACCCGACCAGCCCCGTTCCGATGCTCGACGAGGCCGTTGTCCAAAGGGTCCTGGGGGTGGCACTGCGCACCGGCGGCGACTTCGCCGAGGTCTTCGCCGAGGAGCGGCGGTCGTCGTCCGCCCGCCTCGACGACGGCAAGGTGGAGGAGCTCACGTCCGGCCGCAGCCGGGGGGTGGGAATCCGGGTGGTGGTGGGCGACACCACCGGCTTCGCCCACACGTCCGACCTGAGCGAGTCCGGTCTGC